>JAEZBO010000267.1 GCA_023427085.1 Pseudomonadota bacterium | reverse complement strand
CACCGACGCCAGCCGCGCCGCCGCGCGACCTGGGCCCGATCCGCATGCGTGCCGAACCGCGAGCGTCCGGCGCGGCGCTGCCGCCCGGCAATACCGCCGCAGCCAATGGCGCGGCGGGCGGCGAACGGGTCAGCCTGAATTTCGTCGAGGCCGACCTGGCCGCCGTGGTGCGCGCGCTGGCGCGCTTCACCGGCCGCAACTTCATCGTCGATCCGCGCGTCAAGGGCCAGCTGACGCTGGTGTCCGAAGCCCCGGTCGATGCCGCCACGGCTTTCCAGATGCTGGTCGGCGCGCTGCGCATGCAGGGTTTTGCGATCGCCGAATCGGGCGGCATCAGCCGGGTCGTGCCCGAAGCCGACGCCAAGCTGCTGGGCGGCGTGGTCACCGATGCCGGTGGCGGCGCCTCGGGCAGCGGCCTGGTCACCCGCGTGTTCACGCTGCGTTATGAAAACGCCGCCAACCTGGTGCCGGTGCTGCGGCCGATGATCGCGCCATCCAACCCGATCAACGCCTATCCGAACAACAACACGCTGGTGGTCACCGACTACGCCGACAACATGGCGCGCATCGCCCAGGTGATCGCCGGCATCGACACGCCGGCCTCGCTGAGCGCCGACATCATCCCGGTGCGCCACGCGGTCGCCACCGACATCGCGGTGCTGGTCGGCCAATTGCTGGACGGTGCCCAGGGCGCGCAGGCCGACGCCACGCAGCGCGTCACGGTGATCGCCGATCCGCGCAGCAACAGCGTGCTGGTGCGCGCCAGCAGCCCCTCGCGCGCGCAGCTGGCGCGCGACCTGGTGCAGCGCATGGACAGCCCCAACAGCCGTCCCGGCAACCTGCACGTGGTCTATCTGCGCAATGCCCAGGCGGTCAAGCTGGCCGAGGTGCTGCGCGGCACATTGACCGGCCAGAGCAACGCCCAATCGGACAGCGGCGCCGGCCTGTCGGGCGGCGGCGCGCTGGGCGGCGGCATGCAGGGCGGCCTTGGCCAGAGCGGCATGGGCAGCTCGGGCAGCAACCGCAGCCTGCTCAGCGGCGACGAGAACGCCGGCTCGATCGGCGGCGCCGGCGGCAGCGGCACGCTGGGCGGCAGCGGCGCGGCCTCGGGCAACCAGGCCGTGGCGTTCTCGGCCGGCGGCGCGACCGTGCAGGCCGACCCGACCACCAACACGCTGATCATCTCGGCCCCCGAGCCGCTCTACCGCAGCCTGCGCGAGGTCATCGACCAGCTCGACCAGCGCCGCGCCCAGGTGCTGGTCGAAAGCCTGATCGTCGAGGTCACCAGCGAGAACGCGGCCGAGTTCGGCATCCAGTGGATGACCGGCGGCGGCGGCCTCGACGGCAGTGGCACCTCGTTCATCGGCGGCCAGAACTTCGGCGGCAGCAACCTGAACCCGAACGCCGCCACCACGCTGGACGCGCTGGCCGGCGGCCTGAGCCTGGGCATCGTGCGCGGCACCGTCAACGTGCTGGGCCAGGAGATCGTCAACCTGGGCCTGCTGGCCAGTGCGCTGCAACGGGTCTCGGGCACCAACCTGCTGTCCACGCCCAACCTGATGACGCTGGACAACGAACAGGCCAGCATCGTGGTCGGCCGCACCGTGCCGTTCGTCACCGGCTCGTACGTGACCAACTCGGGCGACGGCGCCGGCAATCCCTTCCAGACCATCGAACGCGAGGACGTCGGCCTGACGCTGCGGCTGCGCCCGCAGATCTCCGAGGGCGGCACCATCAAGCTCGATCTTTACCAGGAGGTCAGCAGCATCGACGAGGCCAGCACCACCGCCGCCGGCATCATCACCCGCAAGCGCGCGCTCGAGACCAGCGTGCTGGTCGACAACGGCCAGATCCTGGTGCTGGGCGGCCTGCTCGAGGACAGCAGCGGCGACAGCACGCAGTCGGTGCCGCTGCTGGGCAGCATCCCGATCATCGGCAACCTGTTCCGCTACGACCGCCGCCAGCGCACCAAGACCAACCTGATGATCTTTCTGCGGCCGCATATCGTGCGCACCGGCGGCGACAGCAGCCGGGTGTCGCTGGACCGCTACGACTACATGCGCCGCATCCAGGACAACGCGCGGCCGAGCCCGCACTGGGCGCTGCCCGATACCGACACGCCGCTGCTGCCGGGCCTGGACGCCGCCGGCCAACCGCTGCCCGACGCGCCGCGGCCGCAGCCGCCGCGCGATCCGCAGGCCCTCGACCTGCGGCCCGAGAACCAGCAGCAGACGCTGCGCCACGGCACGCCGCCGGCGACCCGGACGACCACCGAGCTGCACGCGGCCCCGCCGCCCGCGCCGGAGATCGCGGCGCCGGCCGGCAGCCCGCCGCGGTTCGCCAGCCAGGCTGCGCAGGACGGCTCGCGCGACGACCCGGCGGTCACGCTGGAAATCACCAGCGTCGCCACGCAGGCCGAAGCCGACACCATCGTGCGCCGCATCCGCGCCACCGGCCTGACCGCCTACACCCAGCTGGCCCCGGGCGGCACCGCGACGCTGGTGCGCACCCGCGTGGCGCGCGGCGACTCGGTCGACGCGGCGCGCGCGCTACTGGGCGGCCTGGGCTACCAGGCCCGGCCGTTGTGATGGCGCTCCCTTACGCCTGGGCGCGCGCGCAGCGCGCGCTGCTGAACCAGGGTTCCGACGGCGTCTGGCTGACCGTCAGCGCACGCACGCCGGCCTGGGCCCGTGCCGAGGCGCTGCGCTGCCATCCGCTGGCGCAGCTGCGCGAAGTGCCTGACGACGAACTCGAGACGCTGCTGGCGGCGGCCTACGCCGGCAACGGCGATGCCGCCACGGTGATGGACACCGCGCAGAACGAGATCGACCTGGACCGGCTGATGCAGGACATGCCCGAGGTCGAGGACCTGCTCGATACGCAGGACGACGCGCCGATCATCCGGATGATCAACGCGCTGTTCACGCAGGCCGCGCGCGATGGCGCCAGCGACATCCACATCGAGGCCTTCGAGACCCATTCGGTGGTGCGCTACCGCGTCGACGGCACGCTGCGCGACGTGGTCTCGCCGCGCCGGGCGCTGCACAACGCACTGATCTCGCGGATCAAGATCATGGCGAACCTGGACATCGCCGAAAAACGCCTGCCGCAGGACGGCCGCATCGCGCTGCGCGTGGGCGGGCGGCCGATCGACGTGCGGGTCTCGACGCTGCCCACCGGCCATGGCGAACGCGCGGTGCTGCGGCTGCTCGACAAGGAAGCGGGCCGTCTGCAACTCGAAAAGCTGGGCATGGCGCCGGACCTGCTGGCCGAGCTGGACCGCCTGCTGCGCCAGCCGCACGGCATCGTGCTGGTGACCGGCCCGACCGGCAGCGGCAAGACCACCACGCTGTACGCCGCGCTGTCGCGGCTCGATTCGTCGACCTCGAACATCCTGACGGTCGAGGACCCGATCGAATACGACCTGCCCGGCATCGGCCAGACGCAGGTCAACGCCCGCATCGACATGTCGTTCGCGGCGGCGCTGCGCGCCATCCTGCGCCAGGACCCGGACATCATCATGATCGGCGAGATCCGCGATCTGGAGACCGCGCAGATCGCCGTGCAGGCCTCGCTGACCGGCCACCTGGTGCTGGCCACGCTGCACACCAACGATTCGGTCTCGGCGCTGACGCGGCTGACCGACATGGGCGTCGAGCCCTTCCTGCTGTCGTCCTCGCTGCTGGGCGTGCTGGCGCAGCGGCTGGTGCGCAAGCTGTGCGCGCACTGCCGCGTGCCGGCCACCGGCCAGGACGGCCAGCCTTCGTGGCGCGCGGTCGGCTGCGAGCATTGCAATCACACCGGCTACGCCGGCCGCACCGGCATCCACGAACTGTTCGTCGTCGACGAGGGCATCCGCACGCTGGTGCACGCCGACGCCGGCGAGCCGGCGATCCGCGCCGCCGCCCGCCAGGCCGGCATGCGCACCTTGCGCGAGGACGGCCAGCGCTGGGTCGCGCAAGGCCTGACCGCGCCGGAGGAAATCCTGCGCGCCACCCGCGACGCCTGAAGCGAGCCCGCATGCCCTCTTATCAATTCGAAGCCTCCGACGCCACCGGCAAGCTCGAGCGCGGCCTGGTCGACGCCGACTCGGACCGCGGCGCGCGCAGCATCCTGCGCGCGCGCGGCCTGGTGCCGCTGGTGGTCCGGGAAACCGGCCGCGCGCGTGGCGACGGCGGTCTCGCGCTGCGCCTGTCGCCCAAGCTGTCGGACCTGGACCTGGGCTGGCTGACCCGGCAGATGGCCGGCCTGCTGGCGGCCGGGCTGTCGCTGGACGCGGCGCTGAGCGCCACGCTGGAGCAGGCTGAAAAACGCCACATCGCCCACGCGCTGGCGGCCGTGCGCGCCGACGTGCGCGCCGGCCACCGGCTGCAGGACGCGCTGGCCGCGCGCCCGCGCGACTTTCCGGCCATCTACCGCGCGCTGGTCGCGGCCGGCGAAGAGTCCGGCGACCTGGCGCTGGTGATGGAAAAACTCGCCGACTACATCGAAGAGCGCAACGCGCTGCGCGGCAAGGTGCTGACCGCCTTCATCTATCCGGCCATCGTGGCGGCGGTCTCGGTCTGCATCGTGTTCTTCCTGCTGGGCTACGTGGTGCCGCAGGTGGTCGGCGCGTTCAGCCACACCCAGCAGCAACTGCCGCTGATCACCCGCATCATGCTGGTGGCCAGCGCGCTGGTGCGCGACTGGGGCCTGATCGCCGGGCTGGCGCTGGCCGCCGCGGTCGTCATGTGGCGGCTGCACCTGCGCGCGCCGGCCGCGCGGCTGGCCTGGCATGCGCGCATCCTGCGGCTGCCGGTGGCCGGCCGCTTCGCGCTGGGCGTGAATGCCGCGCGTTTCGCGTCGACGCTGGCGATCCTGTCCAGCAGCGGCGTGTCGCTGCTGCGCGCACTCGACGCGGCCGCGCAGACGCTGACCAACGACAGGCTGCGCAGCGGCGTGGCCGATGCCAGCGCGCGGGTGCGCGAAGGCGCGGCGCTGGCGGCCTCGCTGCAGGCGCAAAAGGTGTTCCCGCCGCTGCTGATCCACCTGATCGCCAGCGGCGAACGCACCGGCGACCTGCCGCCCATGCTCGAACGCGCCGCGACCACGCTGTCGCGCGACCTCGAACGGCGCGCCATGGCGATGACCGCGCTGCTCGAGCCGATGATGATCCTGATCATGGGCGGCGTGGTGCTGGTCATCGTGCTGGCCGTGATGATGCCGATCATCCAGATGAACCAGATGATCGCCTGAGCCCGGTTCAGCCCGGCAGCCCCAGGCGCGGCAGCCGCAGGCTGACGTGCAGCGAGCCCTGGGCCGAACGGTTTTGCGCGCGCAGCGTGCCGCCGTGGCGGCGCACGCTGGCCGCGACGATGCTCAGCCCCAGCCCGGCGCCGTCGGGCTTGCCGGGCGGCCGGCCTTCGCGCACCCGATAGAAGGGCTCGAAGATGCGGGCCAGGTCGGCCTCGGGCACGCCCGGGCCGCCGTCGATGATGTCGATGACACGCTCGTCGCCCTCTTCGCGCAGCGACACCGTGATCGGCTGCGCTTCCTCGGTGTGACGGATCGCGTTGCGCAGCACGTTCTCGACGGCGCTGGTCAGGCTGTGCGGCTCGCCGCGCATCGGCATGGCGGCCGGCCGCCGCCAGACGATCTGGATGCCGCGCGCTTGCGCTTCGAAACGGCCGTCCTGCACCACCTGATCGACCAGCGCGGCCAGATCGACCGTCTCGGCCGCGGGCGCCGCCGCGCCCAGCCGCGCCAGTTGCAGCGTATGGCCGACCAGCAGGTCCAGCCGCAGGCCCTCGCGCTCGATACGATCGAGCTGCCGGTCCAGCGTGGCGTCCTGGCGGCGCGCCAGTTCGAGCGCCAGCATCAGGCGCGCCAGCGGCGAACGCAGCTCGTGCGCGACGTTGCGCAGCAGGTTTTCCTGCGAGGCGACCATGTCCTGCATGCGCGCGGCCATGGTGTCGAAGTCACGCGCCAACTGGCCCAGTTCGTCGGGCCGGCGCGCCAGCGCGGCCGGCGTGCGGGTGTCGAGCCGGCCATCGGCCAGCGCACGCGCGGCATCGGTCATGTGGCGCACCGGCCCGGTCACGCCGCGCGACAACGCCCAGCACAGCGGCGCGGTCAGCACCAGCGCCACCAGGCCCAGCAGCAGCGCCAGCTGCCACTGGCTCAGGCGCTCCCATTGCAAGGAGTCGTAGGGCAGGAACGCCATGTACAGCGTCTCGCCGGTGGCCAGCGTGATGGTCTGCGGGTCCCACCACGACACCTGCCCGGCATCGCTCTCGGGCAGCACGCCCTGGTAGGCCGCCTGCGGCACGGTGCCCGCGTCGCGCGCCTCTCGGTAGACGCGCAGCTTGGCCGCGACGCGTTCGGGCACGACCCGGGTCAGGATGTCCCGGCCGTCGCGATAGACGATGTAGATGCGCAGCGCCGAATAGCGCTCTTGCACGGCGTCGACCCACAGGCGCAGCGCGTGCTGGTCGATGTTGCGGCCCAGCAGCTGGGCGTCGCGGGTCAGGCTGGCCGCGCTCAAGCCATCGAGCGAGTTGACGCGCTGCCACGCGATGCCGGCCGTCAGCGACACCGCGGCGCTGACGACGATCGCCGCCGCCAGCCAGAACGTGAAGAAGTAGCGCCAGAACAGCGATCTCATGCGGCGGCGGCTTGCGCGCCCAGGATGTAGCCCTGGCCGCGCAGGTTGCGTACCTGCAGGCCGGCCTCGTCGCCCTGCTCGAGGCCGAGCTTGCGGCGCAGGCTGCTGATGTGCGTCTCGACGCTGCGGTCGAACGGCCCGGGCTGGCGGCCCAGCGCCTGCACGCCGATGGTTTCGCGCGACACCACGGTGCCATAGGCGCGCATCAGGATCACCAGGATACGTTGCTCGGCGCCGGTCAGCGTCACGCTGCGCCCGGCGATCACGGTCTGGCCCGACACCGGGTCGTAGCTGAGCGGGCCGGCCACGATCATGCTTTCGGAGTGGCTCTGCGGCGCTGCGTAGAAACGGCGCAGCACGGCATGGATGCGCGATTTGAGTTCGCGCGGGCTGAACGGCTTGGCCAGGTAATCGTCGGCCCCCAGGTCCAGGCCTTTGACGCGGTCGGATTCGCCGCCGTGCGCGGTGAACATGATGACCGGCTGGCACGAGCGGGTGCGCAGGCGGCGCAGCAGCTCGAGCCCGTTGACGTCGGGCAGCATCAGGTCGAGCAAGGCGATGTCGAAGCCGCCCTGCGCGATCAGCGCGTCGGCCTGCTCGCCAGTGTGCGCCGCGACGATGCGGTAATCGTCCAATTCGAAATACTCGCGCAGCATCTGGACCAGCTCGATGTCGTCGTCGATGAGCAGGATGCAGCGCTTGTCGGAGTCTAGGTCGGCCATGGCATTGATAAAGAAACGCAGTCTCGCACGAGCGCGCCCGCCATGAACGGCAGCGGCCCCGCAAAGAATGCAAAGAACGTTAAAGACACCCACCGCCAGACGTCGGTCGGTCAAATGTGGCTACAATTTTAATATGAGAATCGTTTCCATTACTGTTCAGCCCTCTGCCTGACCTGGGAGTTCACCTTGACACCTGCCGTCCACCGCCCCGCCCTGCGCCGCCTGCGCCACGCCGCTGCCGCCTTCGCCAGCCTGGCCCTGCTCGCCACCGCGCAGGCACAGCCGATCGAGGTCGAACACGCGCAAGGCAAGACCACGCTGCGCGGCCAGCCGTCCAAGGTCATCGTGCTGGACATGGCCGCGCTCGACACGCTCGACACGCTGGGTGTGCCGGTGACTGGCGCGCCGACCACGCCGCTGCCCGGCCGACTGCAAAAATACAACTCCAACGACTACCTGCGCGCCGGTACGCTGTTCGAACCGAACTACGAGGTCATCCACGCCGCCACGCCCGACCTGGTCATCGTCGGCGGCCGCTCGGCGCCCAAGTATCCCGACATCGCCAAGATCGCGCCGGCGATCGACCTGACCGTCGACCAGACCGACCTGGTCGGCAGCGTGATCCGCAATACCGAGACGCTGGCCAGGCTGTTCGGCAAAGAGACCGAAGCCCAGGCCCGCATCGCCACGCTCAAGCAGTCGATCGACACGCTCAAGCAGAAGGCAGCCGGGGCCGGCACCGGCCTGATCGTGCTGACCACCGGCGGCAAGATGAGCGCCTACGGACCGGGCTCGCGCTTCGGCGTGCTGCACGACGCCTGGGGCATCGCGCCGGCCGACGCCAAGCTCAACCTGTCCAACCACGGCCAGGCGATCTCCTACGAATTCATCGTCAAGACCAATCCCGACTGGCTGTTCGTCATCGACCGCGACGCCGCGATCGGGCGCGAGGGCACGTCGGCGCAGAAGCTGCTCGACAACGAACTGGTGCGCAAGACGCGCGCCTGGCAGGAACAGCGCGTGGTCTACCTGAACGCGATGGATTGGTATCTGCTGGGTAATGCCGGCCTGACCGCCATGCAGTCGAACGTCGACCAGCTGATCCAGGCGTTCGATGGCAAGCAGCCCCGCTAAGCCCGGGCTTGCACTCGGCGGCCGTACCGCGGGCCGACCCGGCGTACGGCCGATATGGCTGGTGCTGGTGGTGCTGTGCCTGCTGGCGCTGACGGCGCTCAGCGTCAGCATCGGCGCCGGCGACTTCGCGCTGGCCGACCTGTTCGGCGACGACAGCCAGGACGCCTGGTCGCTGCTGTGGATCAGCCGGCTGCCCCGCACGCTGGCGCTGCTGCTGGCCGGCATGTCGCTGGCCGTGGCCGGCATGATCATGCAGATGCTGGTGCGCAATCGTTTCGTCGAGCCCTCGACCGCCGGCACCATCGAGTCGGCCACGCTCGGCATCCTGTGCCTGATGCTGCTGGCGCCCGATACGCCGGTGATCGGCAAGATGCTGGTGGCGACCGCGTTCGCGATGGCCGGCACGCTGCTGTTCCTGGCCATCCTGCGCCGCGTGCCGCTGCGCTCGCCGTTCCTGGTGCCGCTGATCGGCCTGGTGCTGGGCGGCGTGGTGCATGCGATCACCACCTTCTTCGCCTATCGCTACGACATGCTGCAGTCGCTCTATGCGTGGCAGATGGGTGATTTTTCCGGCGTGCTGCGCGGCCGCTACGAGCTGCTGTGGATCGGCGTGGCGCTGGCCTGTGCCGCCTATGTGGCGGCCGACCGCTATACGGTCGCCGGCATGGGCGAACAGTTCACCACCAATCTCGGCCTGAACCACCGGCGCCTGACGCTGATGGGCCTGCTGATCGTCTCGGCCATCTCGTCGGTGGTGGTCGTCACCGCCGGCAGCATTCCGTTTCTGGGGCTGATCGTGCCCAACGCCGTCAGCCTGATCATGGGCGACAACATGCGCCGCTCGGTGCCGTGGGTGGCACTGCTGGGCGGCGTGTTCGTGCTGGCCTGCGACATCATCGGCCGGCTGGTCTACCACCCCTACGAGATTCCGATCGGCACCGTGGTCGGCATCGTCGGCAGCGCGCTGTTCCTGTATCTGCTGCTGGGCCGCCGGGTCAAGCCCGCATGAGCGCCGCCACCCGATCCGCCGTCGCGCCGCGGCTGGCCACGCTCTCGCCCGCCTGGCGGCTGGGCCTGCTGGCGCTGCTCGCGGCCGCGACCATCACCGCGTTCATGACGCTGGGCGCACAAGGCAACTGGTCGTTCGTGCTGACGTTTCGCAGCGGCAAGCTGGCCGCGATGCTGCTGGTCGCCTACGCCATCGCGGTCTCGTCGGTGCTGTTCCAGACCGTCACGCACAACCGCATCCTGACGCCGTCGATCATGGGTTTCGACGCGCTCTACGTGCTGATCCAGTCGCTGCTGGTGTTGGCGCTCGGGCTGGGCCTGGCGTCGCCGGGGCTCAATTCGCCGCTCAAGTTCCTCGCCGAGGTGGCGCTGATGACCGGCATGGCCTGCCTGCTGTTTCGCTGGCTGTTCACCGGCGCGGCGCAAAGCCTGCACCGGATGATGCTGGTGGGCATCATCTTCGGGCTGCTGTTTCGCAGCCTGTCGAGCTTCATCATGCGGCTGATCGACCCCAACGAATTCATGATGCTGCAGGATCGCCTGTTCGCGTCCTTCAACACCATCCCGACCAATCTGCTCGGCATCGCCGCGCTGGCGCTGGCCGCCGCCTCGCTGCTCGCATGGCGGCTGCTGCCGCGCTACGACGTGCTGGCGCTGGGCCGCGAGATCGCCATCAATTTGGGCATCGACCACCAGCGCACCGTGATGCTGACGCTGATGCTGATCGCGGTGATGGTGTCGGTGTCGACGGCGCTGGTCGGGCCGGTGACGTTCTTCGGCCTGCTGGTCAGCAACCTGGCCTACCGGCTGATGGGCAGCGACCGCCACCGCGTGACGCTGCCGGCGGCGGTGCTGATCGCCATCATCTTCCTGGTCGGCGGCCAGACGCTGCTCGAACGGGTGTTGATGTTCAATGCGACGGTCAGCGTGGTGATCGAATTCGTCGGTGGCCTGCTCTTCATCTATTTGGTTACCCGCAAGGCACGCCGATGATCGATATCCAGAACCTCAGCAAACAGTACGGCGACTCGGTCGTCGTCGACGGCGTGTCGCTGCGCATCCCGGCCGGCGGCGTGACCGCCATCATCGGGCCCAACGGCGCCGGCAAGTCGACGCTGCTGTCGATGATCTCCCGGCTGCTGCCCATGAGCGCCGGCCGCGTGATCGTCGACGGGCTCGACGTGGTGACCGCCGACAGCAAGGCGCTGGCGCGCCGGCTGGCGATCCTGCGCCAGGACAATCACCTGCCGCTGCGGCTGTCGGTGCGCGACCTGGTGGCCTTCGGCCGCTTTCCGTATTCGGGCGGGCGGCCGACAATGGACGACAAGACCCACATCGACCGCGCGATCGACTACATGAATCTCGGCGCGCTGGCCGACCGCTACCTGGACGAACTGTCCGGCGGCCAGCGCCAGCGCGCGTTCGTGGCGATGGTGCTGTGCCAGGACACCGACTACGTGCTGCTGGACGAGCCGCTGAACAACCTGGACATGCGGCACGCGGTGTCGATGATGAAGACCTTGCGGCAGGCGGCCGGCGAGCTGGGCAAGACGGTGGTGCTGGTGCTGCACGACATCAACTTCGCGTCTTGCTACGCCGACCGGATCATCGCGATGCGGGACGGCAAGGTGGCCTACCACGGCACCCCGGCCGAACTGATCCGGCCTGAGGTGCTGGGGGATCTCTATCAGTTGCCGATGGCGGTGCATGAGATCGATGGGCAGCGGATCTGTGTGTATTACGGGTAGGTTTTTTGCCGGTCGCGGGTCGGCTAGCTGGTGATGTGCGGTTCTGTCCATGATCGCTGGGGGGGACGGCCGGCGAGGCGGGCAAGGCCTGCCTGCTCATGCTGTCGGGTGCGGCGCGGTTGCGCCGCGTCCCCGCCAGAAATCGCTGGCACGCCTTGCCCGCCTCGCCGGCCTGCAGCGTCTCGGATCGGTGCCTGGGTAGCGGGCCTGGGGTGTTCTTGCATTCTGTCGACGGCAGTCGCGGTGCCGAAGATCTTGCGGGGCCGTCCTGCCGGGCCGCCCTGCGCGGCCCGACAGGACATTCGCCGGCTGGACGCCTGCGTCGCTTACTCCGCTTACTCCGCTCGAATGCCAATTCGGGGCGCGCTGGGCGCCCCGAATTGGCGGCCCCGCAAAGTCTTCGGCAGCAAGCAGCCGCCACGCAAGCATGCGAGCACGACTCCGGCGCCCGCCACGCAACACCTCGCGCCGCCGCAGGCCGGCGCAGTGCGCGGCCCGTGGAAGCGATTTCTGTCGGGAACGCGGCGCAACCGCGCCGCACCCGACAGCATGAGCGCCCACGGGCCGCGCGCTGCGACGGCCGTCAACCTGGCGACATCAAACGGAGCCTTGCAGCGGCCGTTAACAAAGCGGTATCGAACGAAATCCAGCAACGATCCTCACCCCAGCGGTCCCAATCCACGTCCCGCAACGGTCATCCCCTAAGCCACCCGAACCCGAACCGACACATCCCGATCGTCTATCGGCAAATGCAGCACCACCGCCGTCAAGCCGACCGCCAGACAGGCCAGCCACACCGGCACATACGAGCCGGCCTGCTCATAGGCCCAGCCGCCCATCCAGACCCCCAGAAACGACCCCAGTTGGTGGCCCAGAAACACGAAGCCGAACAGCGTCGCGATATAGCGGACCCCGAACATCTGCGACAACAGGCCGTTGGTCAGCGGCACCGTGCCCAGCCAGGTCAGGCCCATCACCACCGAAAACACGTACAGGGCCGGCGCCGACACCGGCAGCAGCAGGAAGATCGCGATCGCCGCGGTGCGGATCGAATACAGGCCGGCCAGCAGGTATTTGCGCCGGTAGCGGCCGCCCAGGTAGCCGCACAGATAGGTGCCGCCGATGTTGGCCAGTGCGATCAGCGCCAGCGCGGTCACGCCGTGGCTGGCGTTCAGGCCGCGGTCCATCAGGTAGGCTGGCAGATGGCCGGCGATGAAGGCCAGGTGGAAACCGCAGGCCAGAAAACCGGCGTTGAGCAACCAGAAGCCGCGATGCCGCAGTGCCTGGCGGATCGCCGCGCCCATGCTCTGCTCGGTGGCACCGCCCTGCCCGCTCCAGGCCTTGTCGTCGAGCACGCGCGCCAGCGGCGCGATGCACAGGCCCAGGATGGCCAGGGCCGCCAACGCCGCGGGCCAGCCGATGCCCGAGATGAAGGCTTGCACCGACGGCACCAGCAGGAACTGCATCAGGCCGCCGACCGCGCCGGCCACGCCCAGCGCCCAGCTGCGCCGCTCGGGGCTGGACAAGCGGCTGACCGCGCCGTAGACCACCGCGAACGAGCTGGCCGACAGCGCCACGCCGATCACCACGCCGGCGCCCAGCCACAGCGCCAGCGGCGTGGCGGCCTGTTGCTGCAGCACCAGGCCGATCGCGTACAGGACACAGCCGGCGGCGGCGACGCGGGTCGTGCCGTAGCGGTCGGCCAGCATGCCGGTCAGCGGCTGCGTCAGGCCCCACACCAGGTTCTGGATCGCCAGCGCGAACGCGAAGTCTTCGCGGGTCCAGCCGCGCTCGAGCACCATCGGCGGCAGGAACACCCCTTGCACATGGCGGGTGCCCATCGCAAAACCGATGATCACGCCGGCGCAGATCACCAGCGCCAGGCTGCCACGCAACGGGCGATTCATGATGTCTGGCCGTCCGGTGTGCGCTGCGCCGCCGCGCCCGTCGAGCCAGGCGAAGCGCCGCGCGAACGCGCCGCTTGAGCCAGGCTACCCGCCGCGATCCCGGCACGGGCCTGGCCGCTGGACGCGAGCGCCCACTCGATGGCGTCCTCGAGCCGATCGTCGCCCCAGAACATTTCCACTGCGTCGCCACGTCCCGGCGAACCGTCGCCGGTCGGGCCGACCTGTGCACCCGTCGTGCCGATGTGCGCGCCCGCCGTATCCCGCGCACCCACTGCGCCGTCACGCCCGCCAACCCCGGCACCGGCAAAAAAGGTCGGCGCACCGAACATGCCACGCGCCAGCGCCTGCTCGGTGGTGTCGCGTAGCGCCTGCTTGGCCGCATCGGTGGCGGCGCGCGCCAGCCACGGTTGGACCGGCTGGCCCAGCGCCTCCAGCACCTGCGCCATGACGTCGGGCGACTGGATGTCGCGGTCGAACACGAAATTCTGCTCGAACACGGCCCGGCAGAACGCCAGGTACCAGGGCTCGTGGCGCGCCTGCAGGGCAATGCGCGAGGCCAGCAGGCTGGCGCGCGGAAACTCGCTGGGCGGCACGAAGGCCACGCCGCTGCGCTGGGCGCGCCGCTGCAGGTCGCGCAGCATGTAGGCGCCGCGCCCGGGGAACAGCCGGATCGGACTGTCGTTCATGCCTTGCGCCCGAAACACCGGCCCCAGCAAGAACGGCGTATAGCTGACCATCACGCCGGCCGCGTCGGCCAGCGCTGGCAGGCGCATCAGGGACAGGTGGCTGTACGGGCTGGCGAAGTCGAACCACATCTCGATTCGGGGCGGCGTTGCGGCTGTGGCCATGGCGGCCTCCTATGCATGTGCCGCAAGTGACAGCGGCCGGATTTTTCGCTACGTTTGCATTACACAAGCACCGCGCAGGCCCCTCAAGCAACATTTGCGCATCGATCGCATGCACATCCAGAATGTCACTCCCGCTGCATAAACTGCCCGCGCTGGACCTGCTGCGCGGCTTCGTCGCGGTCGGCCGGCGCATGAGCATCACGCTGGCGGCACAGGATCTCCACCTGACCCAGTCGGCGGTCAGCCGGCAGATCCGCGCGCTCGAAGACCAGCTGGGCGTCGCGCTGCTCGAGCGCGGCTTTCGCTCGATCGCGTTCACGCAGCCCGGCCAGCAGTTGTTCAGGCTGGCCGACCCGTGGCTGGACCAGCTCGGCGAGCTGACCGAACGATTGCGCCGCCACGACACCCGCCGCCCGGTCACGATCACCGCCAGCATCGGCGTGGCCTCGCTATGGATCCTGCCCCGGCTGGGCGCGTTCCAGTCAGCGTTTCCGCACATCGACGTGCGGGTCGCCGCCAACAACCGCATCGTCGATCTGGCGCGCGAGGACGTCGACCTGGCGATCCGCTACGGGCCGCGCCACAGCGCCCCCGAGGGCGCCGAGCGATTGTTCGGCGAGAGCCTGGTGCCGGTGGCCCGTCCGGGCCTGCTGCCGGACGGCACGAGCGGCCCGCCGGGACCGACAGGCCAGACAGGCGCCGAGCGCACCCGCTTCGCCAATTGCCTGGCGCAGCTGACGCTGCTCGATTACGACGATCCGGCCCGGCCGTGGCTGCAATGGAACGAATGGCTGGGCACGCGCGGCCTGGGCGAGATCGCGCCGCGCGGCATGCTGCGCTTCAATCAATACGATCAGGCGGTGCAGGCCGCGCTGGCCGGCCACGGCGTGGCGCTCGGCCGGGTGCCGCTGGTGGCGCCGATGCTGGCCGACGGCCGGCTGGTCGCGCTGGGCCATCGCAGCGACATCACGGTGCCCTACGCCTACTGGCTGTTGCGCCATCCGCGTCCGCACAATCCGGACGCCGACGCGCTGGCCGGCTGGATCCTGGACCAGGCCGCGGCGCTGAACCTCGGCCTGGAGGCCGGCCTGCCCGGCGAGCCGCGCTGAGCGCCGCCGGACTTAGCGGGGCTCGCCGTCCAGCCGGCGGATCGACAGCGGCAGGCGCGCAAAATCGAAATCGGCGACACGCCGCCGCAGCGGGCGCATCAGCAGCGTGACGGCCACCGGCACCAGCGCCGCCAGCAGGAACGATTCGAGCAAGGTGTCGAGCGGTGCGCCCGGCGCCGGAAACATCCACAGGCCGGCGACCAGCCCGGCGGCGGTCGCCACGGTCGCCGTGACGCCGTCGTGGCGCTTGCTGTACAGCCCGAAGAACACCGGGAACGCGGCCGCCGAGCACAGCAGATCGGCCAGCAGGAACAGGTAGAGCACGCTGTAGCCCTGCGCCGCGACGATCATCACCGGGATCGCCAGCAGGTAGATCAGCCAGCGCGACAGCCGCATCAGCGTGGCCGTGCTGGCCTCGGGCATCAACCGGCGCATGTCGACGGCGATCAGGCTCGACACCGCGCTGATGGCGGTATCGGCGCTGCTCATGACCAGCGCCAGCCCGAGCGGGATCAGCGCGATGGCGAACCACAGCGGCGCCTCGGGCAGCACGATGGCGAACAGCGCGACCGAACTGCTACCGCCCGGCTCGAGGCCGACGAAGGCCAGCCCGAACAGGCCCATCACGAAGATGAACGGCGCGACCAGCATGCCGCCCAGCAGGAAGCCGCGCCGCATGTCGGCGATGCTGCGCGCGGCGTAGACGCGTTGCCAGTTGCCCTGATGGAACAGGCCGGTCAGCAGAATCGCGAAAAAGAACGTCAGCCCGGCCTTGATGCCGACCGGGTCGCCCAGGTCCAGCAGCCGCGGCGCCTTCTCGTGCAGGGCGGCCAGCGTCGGGCCGGGGCCGCCGACGGCGCGCCAGCCCAGCGCCACCAGGATCAGCAGCAGCGGCACGATGATCAGCATCTGCACCTTGTCGGTGAAGATCGAGGCCTTGAGTCCGCCAAACGAGGTGTAGAGCAGCGTGCCGCCCATCACGATCGCAGCGCTGACCCACAGCGGCACCGGCGCGATCAGCGCCACCAACTGGCCCATCGCGGTGATCTCGGCCGACATCGCGATGAACATGTAGAACAGCATGATCAGCAGCACCAGCCCATACAGCGGGCGGCCGTAGCGGGCGATCAGGAATTCGGTCAGCGTGTGGCCGCCCGGCATCAGCTCGCGCATGCGGCGGCCCAGCGGAATCATCGCCAGCCGCGGCGACATCGCGCCGATGGCATAGCCGATCACCGCGCTCAGGCCGCCCCAGGTCGCGGCCTGCGCCGGCGCGAACAGGATCCAGGCGCCCAGCGACGAGGCCATCAGCGTCAGGATGGTCGCCAGCGCGCTCTGCGAGTTGCGCGCGACGATGTAGTCCTCGAGATTGCCGCGGTCGCGCAGCGCGTACCAGACCCCGGCGGCCACGAACAAGGCCGTGAAAAGCGCCAGCCAAAAGAGCGCGGCCTGGGTGCTGAGCATGTTGTCTGCCTGGTTGCCCGCGCGGCGTCGGCGCGGCATTGTCTCGGCAGGCCGACGCGGGCTGCGGGCCTGGACCGGGCGCAAGATTAAGAGTGGCGGGCGCCCTTGTCAAACATCGATCTGTGCTACCTTGTGCGACTCACGACACGGGGTGTCCCGGGCGAAAGTCCCGGGGCTGAGAACATGCGTCCGAGGTCCGCGCCACAACGCGCGAGCCACCCGGCAGGGCCGGACGACACCCGTAGAACCTGCACCAGCTCATACTGGCGAAGGGATGTCGGGCCGGGCGCGACAGCGCGCGGCCGGGTCCCGCCGCCGTCCGTAGACGGAGACCGACATGGCGACCCCAGACACCTGCTTTCCTCTCGCCGACCAGCTCGTGCTGGTCACCGGCGGCGCCCGTGGCCTGGGCGCGCACATCAGCCGCGCGTTCGTCGACGCCGGCGCGCGGGTGATCGTCAACTACCTCAACAGCGCGGCCGCCGCGCAAGAGATCGTGCGCGCCAGCGGCGGCCGCGCGCTGGCCTTGCAGGCCGACGTGCGCGACGAAGACGCCGTGCGCGGCATGTTCGAGGCCGCCGCGCTGCACTTCGGCGCGCCGGTCACCACGGTGGTCAACAACGCGCTGCCCGATTTCCGTTTCAATGGCGACGCCCGGCCCGATGCGCGCACCCTGCGCTGGTCCGACATCAGCCAGCAGATGGAAGGCACCGTGCGCGGCGCGCTGCACACCACCCAGGCGGCGCTGCCCGGCATGCGCCAGGCCGGCACCGGCCGCATCGTCAACATCGGCACCAACCTGTTCCAGAATCCGGTCGTGCCGTACCACGACTACACCAGCGCCAAGGCCGCGCTGCTGTCGCTGACGCGCACGCTGGCGCAGGACCTCGGGCCCGAGAACATCACCGTCAACATGGTCTCGGGCGGCCTGCTGCGCAGCACCGATGCGTCCAGCGCGACGCCCGCCGCGGTGTTCGACCTGATCGCCGCCAGCACGCCGCTGCGGCGCGTGACCACGCCGCGCGAGTTCGCCGACGCGGTGCTGTTCTTCGCGTCGCCATGGTCGCGCGCGGTCACCGGGCAGAACCTGGTGGTCGACGGCGGCCTGGTCAAGCAGTGAGGCCCGGCCCGCCATGACCCGCGCGATGCACATCAATCTCTTCATCTTCGGCTGCGGCCACCATCGCGCGGCCTGGCGCCATCCGGACTCGGCCGCGCGGCGGCTCGGCGACATCGCCTACTACGAAGCGCTGGCGCGCACCGCCGAGCGCGGCAAGCTCGACGCGGTGTTCTTCGCCGACGGCCATTCGATGGAGAACGTCGCCGACGGCCCGCGCTGGTTTCTCGAGCCGCTCACGGCGATGGCGGCGATGAGCCGCGCGACCGAGCGCATCGGCCTGATCAGCACCGTCTCGAGCACCTTCTACACCCCCTTCCATGCCGCGCGGATGCTGGCCTCGCTCGATCACATCTCGCGCGGCCGGATGGGCTGGAACGTCGTCACGTCGATGTTCGACGCCGAAGCCCGCAACCACGGCCACGCCGCCATGCCGGACCACGCCTGGCGCTACGCCCGCGCCGAGGAATTCGTCGACGTGGTGCTGCGGCTGTGGGACTCGTGGGACGACCAGGCCATCGTCTGCGAGCCCGACGGCGACTACGCCAGGCTGGACGGCGTGCATGCCATCGATCACCAGGGCGAGCACTTTCCGATGGTGCAGGGCCCGTTGACGGTGCCGCGTCCGCCGCAGGGCCACCCGGTGATGTTCCAGGCCGGCTCGTCGGACCAGGGACGCGAACTGGCCGCCCGCCGCGCCGAGGCGATCTACGCGGTGGCCTACGACCTGCCGGCCGCGCAGGCCTACTATCGCGACATCAAGCGCCGCGTGCGCGAGGCGGGCCGCGACGATCCGGTGCCGATCATGCCGGGGCTGGTCAGCTACGTGGCGTCGACCGAGGCCGAGGCGCGCGCCAAGCAGCGCGAGCTCGACGAGCTGCTGCCGGCCCAGACCTCGCTGCGTCAACTGGGCACCTTCGTCGGCCAGGACTGCATGGACTGGCCGCTCGACGCGCCGGTGCCGGCGCTGCCGCCGCCCGAGGCGTTCAAGGGCCCGCAAGGCCGCTATCGCACCATCCTGCGCATCATCGAAACCGAGCAGCCGACCGTGCGCCAGCTGCTGGGACGGCTGGCCGCCGGTGGCGGCCACTGCACCATGGTCGGCACGCCCGAACAGATCGCCGACCAGATGGAACACTGGTGGCGCAACGACGGCGCCGATGGTTTCAATCTGATGCCGCCGGCGCTGCCGCAAGGCATCGACGACTTCGTCGAGCAGGTGATCCCGGTGCTGCAGCGACGCGGCCTGTTCCGCCAGGACTACGCCGGCACCACGCTGCGCGACCATCTGGGGCTGGCACGCCCCGCACGAAGCTGATCCGCCATGGCCGATGCCGCACCCGCGCTGAAGGAAATCTTCAACCTCGATCGCCTGCGACACATCGCCGACCAGACCGCGCAGGTTTATCCGGACTTCGACAGCGGCCGTTTCCTGGCCGCGACGGGGCACGGTCTGGACGACTTGTCGCTGATGGCTCGGCTGCGCCGCGTCACCGAGGCGCTGCACGATGGCCTGCCACAGGACTACCCGCGCGCGCTCGAGATCCTCAAGGCGCTCGCGCCGCGGCTGAACAGCCGCTTCGTCACGCTGATCCTGCCCGAATACGTCGGCCGCTACGGGCTGCACGACTTCGATCGTTCGCTGCCGGCGCTGGCCTGGTTCACGAGCTTTGGCACGTCCGAATACGCGATCCGGCACTTTCTGCGCCAGGACCTGCACCGCACGCTGGCGGTGATGCGCCAGTGGGCCGACGATCCCGACGAACACGTGCGGCGGCTCGCCTGCGAAGGCGCGCGGCCCCGCCTGCCGTGGTCGTTCCATATCGAGGCGCTGCGCCAGGACCCGGCCCCGGTGGCCGCGATCCTCGAAGCCCTCAAGGCCGACGACAGCCTGTATGTGCGCAAGTCGGTGGCCAATCACCTGAACGACATCGGCAAGGATCACCCCGGCTGGCTGCTGGCGCGGCTCGAAGGCTGGTCGACCGAGGATCCGCGCACCGCGTGGATCGTACGCCATGCACTGCGCACGCTGATCAAGCAGGGCGACCGGCGCGCGCTGGCGATCGTCGGCGCCGGCGAACCGGCCCGCGTGACGCTGCGGGCGCTGAGCGCCCTGCCCGCGCGGCTGACGCTGGGCGAGCGGCTGACGCTCGCATTCGAACTGGCATCGACGTCGCCGGCGCCGCAGCGGCTGGTGATCGACTACGCCATCCACTACGTCAAGCAGAGCGGCGCCAGCGCACCCAAGGTCTTCAAGCTCAAGACGCTGGACCTGCCAGCGCACGGGACGGTGGCATTGTCGCGCAGCCAGCTGATCCAGGACTTCAGCACCCGCAAGCACCACCCGGGGCGCCACGTGATCGACCTGCTGGTCAACGGCGAACGGCTGGGCAGCTGTTCGTTCGAGCTGCTGCGCTAGCGCGCCGCCGCGGCGCCTGTTGCGGTTTTCGCCACAGCCGCGCGCCGCGGCACGACAGAATCCGCAATACAGGGACATGAAGCCGCGCGGCGCCGCAATGCTTGTAAATGGCGCGTAACAGGCCCACTGGCAGCCGTGGTCGCGGGCGTAGACTGATTTTTATAGAGAGACGCATCGAGACCACAGCAAGAGGCTGCCGATGAGAAGAAAAAGATTGCTTTGGCTGGCGGCCATGGCGGGGCTGGCGGCCCTGCTGCTACCGATCGCGCTGTCGGCGCTATGGGCGCAACGCAGCGGCGAACGCGGCGCGGTGCGCGAACTCGAACAACTGAGCACCGACGTGTTGCGCCGCTCGGACGCGGCGCGCAAGCAGATCCACACCGCGCTGTACGGCATGACCACCGGCACGCAGTACGAGACCTGCACGCCGCCGCACATCGACCGGCTGCGCAGCATGGCGGCCGGCTCGAGCTATCTGCAGGCGCTGGCGGTGGTCAGCGGCGACACCGTGCTGTGCACCACGCTGAGCAGCCAGGCAGCCGCCGCGCTGCCGCTGGGGCCGGCCGACGCGGTGGCGCGCGACGGCACCCGCGCCTGGAGCGACGTCACGCTGCCGGGTTCGCCCGGCACGCGCTTCAACCTGACCGAGCGCAATGGCTATGCCGCCATCGTGGTGCCGGGACTGGTGATCGACATCCTGCCCGAGAGCAGCGAGATCGTGCTGGCCGAATTCGCGACCGGCGCGCGCCATCTGTTGCGCAGCCACGGCCAAGCGCGTGCGCAGTGGCTGAGCCGTTATGACGGCCAGGCCGCCACGTTCTCGGAAGGCGGCTACCGGGTCGCCGTGACACCGTCACGCAGCGGGGAAACAGCGGTGCTGGCGGCGATGCCCGAGGCCGGCGTGGCCGCGGCGATCCGCGCCGCGCGGTGGCGCGCCTTGCCGGTCGGCCTGTTGGCCGGCCTGCTGCTGGCAGGCGGCATCGCGCTGCTGGCGCGCCGGCTGGCGTCGGTCAAGGCCGAACTGCAAGGCGCGCTCGACCGCAAGGAGTTCTACCTGCTGTACCAGCCGGTGATGGACCTGCGCAACGGCCGCTGCGTCGGCGCCGAGGCGCTGATCCGCTGGAGCCGCGAGGACGGCCAGCCGGTCAGCCCGGCGGTGTTCATCCCGGCCGCCGAGGCCAACGGCCTGATCCGGCAGGTCACCGGCCAGGTCATGGAAATGGTCGCGCTCGAGGCCGCCGACGTGATCCGCCAGTACCCGCGGACCCACATCGCCATCAACGTCTCGGCCGAGGACCTGCACACCGCCGAGACCGAGACGCGGCTGCGCGAGCTGATCGAGACCGCCGGGCTGAGCGCCGACAACATCCTGGTCGAAGCCACCGAACGCGGCTTCATGTTCCCCGAGAAGGCCCGCGACGTGCTGATCTCGGTGCGCGCACAGGGCTTCAAGGTCGCCATCGACGATTTTGGCACCGGCAATTCCAGCCTGTCCTACCTGGCCACCTACGACCTCGACTACCTGAAGATCGACAAATCCTTCGTCGACGCGCTTGGCGTCGACGAGGCCGGCACGCGGGTCGCCTTCCACATCATCGAGATGGCCCGTTCGCTGGGCCTGAAGATGATCGCCGAAGGCGTCGAAACCGACGCGCAGCGGCTGATCCTGCGCGAGCGCGGCGTGCAATATGCGCAAGGCTGGGTGTTCGCCAAACCGATGCCGATGGCCGAGCTGGCCGCCTTCATCCGCCGTTGCAACGGCCCGGCGCCGGGCATCGGGCCGTCGGGGCGGCCACGCAGCCGTGACGACGGCGCCGTGGATCTCATGGACGGCGCGCTGCCGGCCTAGCGGCCAGCGCCACGCCAGCGATGATCAGCAGCGCCGCCAGCAGCAGGTCGAGCTCGAACGGCTCGTTCAGCATCACGCTGGCGAACAGCAGGCCGACCAGCGGCACGCCCAGCAGCGCCATCGCCGTCAACGAGGCCGGCAGGCCCCGGTTGACGGTGTTCATGGCCCAATAGGCCAACACCGTGCCGATGCCGCTGGTGTAGCCGAGCAGGCCCCAGAACTGCGCCTCGGCGGGCAGGCCCGGCCAGCCCTCGATGGCCCAGGCGACCGCGGTCAACACAATGGTGGCCAGCAGGATCTGCCACGGCAGCAGCGCGAACGCCGTGGTGGTGCCGCGGTGCGCGCGGCCGTAGACGATGCAGCCAGCCCAGCACAAGGCCGCGGCCAGGATCAGCCCGTGGCCGGTCAGCGTGGCGGGATCGTGCCAGTCGAAGGCCGACGGCCGCAGCAGCACCAGCAAGGCCGCCAGTCCGGCCAGCAGCGCCGTCACGCGCCGCCAGCCCAGCGCTTCGCCCAGGAACAGCCGCGCGGCCGGCAGCACCCACAGCGGCGTGGTGTAGGCCAGCACCACCGAACGCCCGGCCGGCAGATGCTGCAGGCCCAGGCTGGCCAGCAGCGAGAATGCCACCATGTGCAGCAGCGCCACGCTCAGGATCAGCGGCAGGTCGGCGCGCGCCGGCCGCACGATCAGGCCGCGTGCCAGGCACACCGCCCACAGCAGCACGCAGGCCAGCAAGGACCGCGACGCGCTGGCCCACCACGGCGAGACGTGGCCGAGCAAGGCCTTGTTGACAGTCCAGTTCACACCCCAGGCCAGCACCACGAACGCCAGCAGCGCGCTGGCATGGCGCGCGCCGAGATCTTGCCGGACGGCGGCCTGGACGGGCATGATGGCATCCTCGCTGATAGATAATGGTTGGCGTGGCGGCCACGGTGGCCGCGCGAGCCTCGCAGCATAACGAGGCCGGCGGCGCGCCACCAGCGACCATTGCATACATCAGCCTGTCAATTCCATTCACAGCATCGCCATGTCCACGCCGTCCTTGACCGCCATCCGCGCCTTCACCGCCGCCGCGCAGGCCGGCAGCCTGACCACGGCCGGCGAGCGGCTGTGCGTCAGCCACAGCGCGGTCAGCCACCAGATCCGCCTGCTCGAGGAGGCGCTGGGCTGCGTGCTGTTCGACCGTCACAGCCACGGCGTCAGCCTGACCGAGGCCGGCCGCTCGCTGTACGCGGTCAGTGGCCGCGCGCTGGCCGACATCGAGCAGGCCTGCCAGCAACTGCAGGCGCGCCACAGCCATCCCACCGTCACGCTGGCCTGCCCCGGCAGTTTCCTGATGCAGTGGCTGATCCCGCGGCTGGACGCCTTCCACCGCCGCCACCCAGGCGTGACCTTGCGGCTGCAGGCCGATGCCGACCTGGCGCAACTGCATGCCGGCCGCATCGACGCGCTGCTGGTGTTCCGGCAACAGGCCCCGGCCGGCGCCGAGCTCTCGGTGCTGCGGCTGGCCGACAACGACCTGGGGCCGATCTGCGCGCCGGCCCCCGGCAAGCGCGTCCCGACGCCGCGCACGCTGCTGGCGCGGCCGCTGCTGGCCAGCGACTCGCATCCGCAGGCCTGGCGCTACTGGGCCCAGGCACGGGGCCTGGCGCCACCGGCCGCGGCCAGCCAGCGCTACGGCCACTTCATGTACCTGATCCAGGCCGCCATCGCGGGCCTGGGCGTCGGCGTGGTGCCGTCGCTGCTGGTCAGCCGCGAACTGGCCGAAGGCCGCCTGGTCGCGCCGCTGGGCTTCGTGCGCACCGGCCACGGGATCTGGCTCGCCACGCGCACCGCCAGCGCCGACCTGCCGGGCCTGGCCGAACTGCGGCATTGGCTGCTGGCCGAGATCGCCACCAGCCAGGCCACGCATGCGCCACCGTCATGCCAGGCCGGCGCAAATAGCGCTTGAAGGCGGCCGCGCAATGGTCTGCAATGCGAAGCACGGCGGCGTTGCGGCCGGCTTCCCAGGAATACGATCTCCGATGCGCACCTCTGACAGCCCATCCGGCACCCCGGTGACCTTCGCGGCGCGGGACGGCTATCGGCTCGGCGGCACATTGTGGCGCCTGGCCGACGCCCGCGAAGCCGCGGCGCCGGTGGTGCTGATCAATTGCGCCACCTCGGTGCACTCGCGCTATTACGCCCGCCTGGCGGCCTACCTGCATGCGCAGGGCCGCCACGTGCTGACCTACGACTACCGCGGCATCGGCCTGTCGCGCGGTGCCGGCCTGCGCGGCTTCGCCGCATCATGGACCGACTGGGGCCGGCTCGATTTCGGCGCGGCGCTGGACTGGGCCGCCGGACAGTTTCCCGGCGCCCCAATCGACGTGGTGGCGCACAGCTTCGGCGGCACCGCGATCGGCATGGCCGCGGGCGCGGCGCGGATCCGCCGCGTCGTCACCGTGGGCGCGCAGTTCGCCTATTGGCGCGACTACGCCGCACGCCAGCGGCTCGGCATGCTATGGCGCTGGCACCTGCTGATGCCGCTGTTGACGCGCGCTTGCGGGTATTTCCCCGGCAAGCGGCTGGGCTGGCTCGAGGACACGCCGGCCGGCGTCGTGCGCGACTGGACCGCCCGCACGCCGCGCTACCAGGACCGGCCCAGCGCCAGGCAGCTGGCCGCGCAAGGCCAGACCTTGCCGTTCGAGCAGTTGCGTTGCGACATGCTGGCCATCAGCATCGGCGACGATCCCTATGGCACCGTGGCCGCCACCGCGCGCCAGCTGGCGTTATATCCCAACAGCCGGCGCCGCCACCTGCGCATCGAACCGGCCGACATCGGTGTCGACGAGATCGGCCATTTCGCCTTCTTTCATGCGCGCCACGCGCAGACGCTGTGGCCGATCGTGGCCGATTGGCTGACCGATGCCACAGTGCATGCGGGCATGCCCGGGCGCCTGCTGCCGCTGCCGTGACGGCGGTCGGGGGCGTTCAGCGCCCGCCGGCCACCTCGATGAAGCCGCCGGTGGTGTACGTCGACTCGTCCGACGCCAGCCACAATATCGCCGCGGCGACCTCCTCGGGCTGGCCGCCGCGCTTGAGCGGCACGTTGGCCTTGACCCGGTCGACCCGGCCCGGCTCGCCGCCGTCGGCGTGCATGTCGGTATAGATGAAGCCCGGCCGCACGCCATTGACCCGGATGCCTTCGCCGGCCACCTCGTTGGCCAGGCCGATGGTCATGGTGTCGAGCGCCCCCTTGGACGCCGCGTAATCGACGTACTCGCCAGCCGCGCCCAGCCGCGCCGCGGCCGACGACACGTTGACGATCGCGCCGCCCTGCCCGCCGCGGCGCGTCGACATGCGGCGCACCGCCTCGCGTGCGCACAAAAAGCTGCCGGTCACGTTGGTCGCCAGGATCCGCGTCAGCCGCTCGGCATCGATGTCCTCGACGCGGATCTGGCGCGACAGGATGCCGGCGTTGTTGACCAGCACGTCCAGCCGGCCCAGCTCGCGGTCGACGGTCTCGAACAGGCGCAGCACGTCGGCCTCGCGCGACACGTCGGCCGCCACCGCGATCGCCGTGCCGCCCGCCGCGCGGATCGCCTCGACCACCGCCTGCGCGGCCGCCTCGTCGCGGCGATAGTTGACACACACCGCATAGCCGCGGCGCGCCGCCATCGACGCGGTCGCCGCGCCGATGCCCCGGCCGCCGCCGGTCACCAACATCACTTTTTGCATGCCTGCCTCCTGTAGGCCTGGGCCCTGTCTCGTGGATACGCTTTGTCGCTGCGCGCCGGCCGACCCCGCGCAACAATGGCACAGGACACCCCGGCAAGGAGCCACAACGATGATCGCATACACCATGGTCGGCGTCGCCGACCTCGAACAGGCCCGGCGTTTCTACGATCCGCTGATGGCGGAGATGGGCCTGGAATCCTGCTGGCGCGACGCCACCACGACCTCGTGGGGCCGCGAAAAGGAACCGTGGATTCCGCGCTTCTTCGCCGGCCTGCCGTTCGACGGGCGCCCGGCCGGCGTCGGCAATGGTGCCATGACGGCGTTCCAGTTGCCCAGCGCCGAACGGGTGCAGCGCCTGCATGCCGTTGCACTCGAGCGCGGCGGCAGTTGCGAAGGGGCGCCAGGCCTGCGGCCGCAATACAGCCCGACCTTCTATGCGGCCTACGTGCGCGACCCCGACGGCAACAAGCTGGCCTTCGTCTGCTACGACGCCCGGCCCGCCTGAACTCAGGTACGCGGCGCCGGCTGTACCGCCAGTCCCGGCCAGACCGCGGCCGCCTGCGCCGACAGTTCGCGCAGCTCGGCCTGCATCGCGCCGGCCTCGTGGACCCGCCCGTTGGCGATCACATGGGTCACCGCCGCCGGGCTGGCCGATTGCACCACCGCCGCGGCGGCGTAGGTGACCGGCGCCAGATCGGGATGGCCGGCGTCGATCAGCACCAGGTCGGCCTGCTTGCCGGGCGTCACCGAACCGATCCGGTCGCCCCAGCCCATTTCGTCGGCGCCGCCCTGGGTCGCCCAATACAGCACGTCCTCGGCCCGCAGCGCCAGTTCGTCGTGCGCGCTGGCGGCCGCGACGTTCAGCGCCGCCTGCATGCCGGCATAAGGATTGGCCGAACCGGCCAACACCGTCGTGTCGATGCCCAGGCTGAGCCTGACCTTGGCGCGCAACAGCGCCGGAATCGGCGGAAAGCCGTAACCCACCCGCATCTCGGTGATGGGCGTCAGGCACACCGTCGCGCCGGCCGCGGCGATGCGCTGGAAATCCTCATCGCTGGCGTGGGTGGCATGCACCAGCTGCACGCCGGGGCGCAGCAGGTCGAGCTCGGCCAGCCTGGCGATGGCGCGATGCTGCTGCTGCAGCGCGCGGGTAACGGCCACGTGCGCCGAGATCGGCAGCTTGAGCTCGCGCGCGGTCTCGAACTCCTTGCGCCAGACCGCCTCGGGCGTGCGCTCGGGCCCGCGCACCGCCATGCCCAGGTCGATGCGGCTCTCGCGCTGCTGCGACACGCTGCGTTGCCACTGGATCACCGCCGGCAGGTCCATCGTGGCGTCGGCCGCCAGGTCCTGCGGATAACCGTACCAGAAGCGGCCGCGCAGGCCGCTGGCCACCATCGCGCCATATTCGGCATCGGCGAATTCGGGGCTGCGCAGGTTGTGCGACCAGTTGTTCAACGTCGTGACACCGGCCCGGCGCGCCTGGGCGGCCGACAGCCGCACCGCCAACTGGGCAATCTCGGGCGTGTAGCGGGCGCCCAGCGCGACGATGGTGGGGAAAAACGCGCCGCCGTCCTGCGCCGGGCCGCTATTGCGTCCCAGGCTGTTCCACATGTGCCAGTGCGCGTCGACCAGCCCCGGCAGCAGGATCTTGCCGCGCCCATCGATCTCGGTCGCCTCGCCGGCCACCAGCTTGGCGCCCACCGCCATGATGCGCGAGCCGTGGATCAGCACGTCGCAATCGCGCTGTTCGCCCAACGTCGGGTCCATCGACAGCACATGGGCGCCACGGATGACCAGCGCACGCGCCGGCACGCTGCCGGCCAGCGGCGCCGCCGACGGGATCGCGGATGAGACGGAATTGGCGGCAAGGGCCGGGGCCGACAGGGCCTGCGCCCCGAGTCCGGCCGCGCCCGCCGCAAGCGTGCGCCGCAGCCAGCGGCGGCGCATCGGTGAATCGATGTTGTCCATGGCTAGACTATATCGCGGCCCGCCGGCCTCATTGACCGCGGCACCACGGACGGCGCCCGGCCCAGGCGGCCGGGCGTCACGCCACCCGGGACACCGATCAATTCACCGTCATCCGGGTCTGGCCGGCCAGGTCGGCGCCAGTCAGCAACAGGCCCTTGTCGAGCGTCGCACCGGCCTGGCTGCGCGCGACCTGGTGGATCAGCCGCGAATTGGCCCGGTAGGTGGCGATCAGGCCGGCCTCGGTCATCTCGGCGCCGAAGCATTCGACCAGCGCCTTGGAGCTGATCGCGGCAGGATAGGCCCGTTTGGCGTCCTTGAGCGTGAAGCGCACGCAGGTCTTTTCGGCAACTGCATCGGGGTCGTAGTCCATGGTCCGGCTCCTGTAGCGGGTGGGGGGGCACTCAGACGGTTCGACAGGACCCATGCTATCGCCGCGACGGCGCCGGGGATGAAACAGTATCTGTAAACGCGTAAACGCCGCCTTCGCTGTGACAGCGAGGCGGCGTCTGGGCGCCGGCGGCCGGCGTGGAATCGGGGACAAGACCGGCGCAGGGGGCTTCCCTGCTGCGCGGCCCGCCGGTGGCTACTTCAATAGCGGCCTTCGATGGACTTGTTGATGCGCAGCGCCAGCAAGGTACATGCAGCGCCCGACAACAGATAGACGCTGACGGATACGAGACCGAAGCGCGACGACAGGCCCAGCGCGACCAGCGGCGCGAAGGCGGCGCCGAACAACCAGGCCAGATCCGAGCTCAGCGCCGCGCCGGTGTAGCGGAAGCGGCGCGAGAAGTTGGCGGTCACGGTGCCCGAGGCCTGGCCGTAGGACAGGCCCAGCAGCGCGAAGCCGACCAGGATGAAGGCATCCTGCGCGACCGGGCCGCGGTCGAGCATCCACGGCATCACGACGGCGAACACGCCGATCAGCACCGCCAGCGTGCCCAGCGTGTTGCGGCGGCCGAACTTGTCGGCCAGCTTGCCGGACGCGATCGTCGCGACGATACACACGAAGGCGCCCCAGACCTGCACCAGCAGCACGCCCTCGATGGCCTGGCCGTCGTTGAGCGCGATCCAGGAAAGCGGGAACACCGTGACGATGTGGAACAGCGCATAGCTGGCCAGCGCGGCGAAGGCGCCCAGGAACACGTTGTAGCCCTGGCCGCGAATCATCTCGATCGTGCCGATGGGTTCGAGCTGGCCCTCTTCGAGCAGCTTGGTGTATTCGTGGGTCACGACCAGCCGCAGCCGGGCGAACAGCGCCACCACGTTGATCGCGAACGCCACGAAGAACGGATAACGCCAGCCCCAGTCGAGGAAGTCCTGGGTCGACAGCGTCGAGTGCAGGTACAGGAACAGCGCGCTGGCGATCAGGAAGCCGACCGGGGCGCCCAGCTGACCCAGCATCGCGTACCAGCCGCGCTTGCTGCGCGGCGCGTTCAAGGACAGCAGCGACGGCAGGCCGTCCCACGAGCCGCCGAAGGCGATGCCCTGCAGGATGCGGAACACGGCCAGCAGGAAGATCGCATAGTTGCCGATGGTGCCGTGGCCGGGCAGGAAGGCCATGCCGGCGGTCGCGGTGCCCAGCAGGAACAGCGCGGCGGTCAGCTTGAAGCCGCGACCGAAGCGGCGCTGCGCCGCCATGAACAGCGAGGTGCCGAACGGGCGGGCAATGAACGCCAGCGCAAAGATCGTGAACGAATACAGCGTGCCCTGCAGCGGCTCGGCGAACGGAAAGAACACCGCCGGAAACACCAGGACGCAGGCGATCCCGAAAACGAAGAAGTCGAAGTATTCGGAGGCCCGGCCGATCACCACGCCGATGGCGATCTCGCCCGGCGCGACCTTGGAATGGCCGTCGGCGGAGATCTGCCGGAGGTCGCGTTCGGCCTGGCGGGAAGAGGGTTCGGAGGCGGTGTGCGTCGTGCTGGACATCTTGCTTTGCTCGTGATTCGCTGCGGAGTTGTTGTTCTCGGCGTATCGTATAACGCGGTTGGCGCTTTACGCGGACCCGAAGAATCTCATTACTTGCTGCGCCGCGCCATAGGACAAAATGTCCAATTCCCCGGAACCGGCGCTCCATCGTACAGTCAGCGTCGCATTTTCCTGCCCACGCTATCTAGATACATTCGGCAATGTCACTACAGAAGCCCCTACGCGCCCTGGCCGCGCTGGCCGCCCTCTCCCTGCTCTCAGGGTGTAGCTGGGTGGTAATGTCCCCGTCCGGCGATGTTGCAATACAGCAACGCGACCTGATCCTTTACTCGACGTACCTGATGCTGATCGTGATCGTCCCGGTCATCATCCTGACGTTCGTCTTCGCCTGGCGCTACCGCGAGAAAAGCGCCCATGCCGAGAAAGAATACTCCCCCGACTGGGATCATTCCACGCTGCTCGAACTGCTGATCTGGGCCATCCCGCTGCTGATCATCATCGCGCTGGGCGCGCTGACCTGGACCAGCACCCACCTGCTCGACCCCTACCGCCCGCTCGACCGCATCGACGCGCAGCGCCAGGTGGCGGCCGACACCGAGCCGCTGGTGGTCGAGGTGGTCTCGCTCGACTGGAAGTGGCTGTTCATCTATCCCGAGCAAGGCATCGCCGTCGTCAACGAGCTGGCCGCCCCGGTCGATCGTCCGATCCAGTTCAAGATCACCTCGTCGGCGGTCATGAACTCGTTCTTCATCCCGGCGCTGGCCGGCCAGATCTACTCGATGGCCGGCATGCAGACCACGCTGCACGCGGTCATCAACCGCCCCGGCCAGTACGAAGGCTTCTCGGCCAACTACAGCGGCGCCGGCTTCTCGGACATGCGCTTCAAGTTCCTGGGCATGAGCGACGGCGACTTCGACCAGTGGATCGCGACCAACCGCGACAGCGGCGAGACGCTCGACCGCGCCACCTACCTGCAGCTCGAGCAGCCCAGCAAGCGTGATCCGGTGCGCCGCTACGGCCAGGTCATGCCCGACATGTTCCACGCCATCCTGAACCGTTGCGTCGAGCCCAACCGCATGTGCATGGACGAAATGATGGCCATCGACGCACGCGGCGGCCTGGGCATCACCGGCACCTACGCGATCACCTCGCTGGACGACGTGACCCGCGAAGCGCTGGGCCTGCAGCGTGCGCCGGTGCGCACCTACGTCGCCGCGTTCTGCACCACCGACGATCCTTCCTTCGCGGTGGCCGCGCAAGCCGCTCCCACGCTGTAGTCGGGCCTCCCGTGCCCCTTACTCACCAAGTGCCCTCGGTACCGGTAAACCAAGATGTCTGAAACCAACCTGCAATCGCTGTTATTCGGCCGGCTCAGCTGGGACGTGATCCCGATGACGCACGACCCGATCATCCTGGCCACCTTCGTGATGGTCATGATCGGCGGCCTCGCGCTCGTCGGCGCCCTCACCTACTACAAAGTCTGGGGTTATCTCTGGCGCGAGTGGTTCACCTCGATCGACCACAAGAAGATCGGGATCATGTACATCATCCTGGCGCTGGTCATGCTGCTGCGCGGCTTCGCCGACGCCATCATGATGCGGATCCAGCAGGCCATCGCGTTCAACGGCTCGGCCGGCTACCTGCCGCCCGAACACTACGACCAGATCTTCACCGCCCACGGCGTGATCATGATCTTCTTCGTGGCGATGCCGCTGGTCACCGGCCTGATGAACTACGTCGTGCCGCTGCAGATCGGCGCGCGCGACGTGGCCTTCCCGTTCCTGAACAACTTCAGCTTCTGGATGACCACCAGCGGCGCCGGCCTGGTGATGGTCTCGCTGTTCCTGGGCGAGTTCGCCAAGACCGGCTGGCTGGCCTATCCGCCGCTGTCGGGCATCCTGCACAGTCCGGGCACCGGGGTCGACTACTACATCTGGGCCTTGCAGATAGCGGGGGTCGGCACATTGCTGTCAGGCATCAACCTGCTGGTGACCATCGTCAAGATGCGCGCACCGGGCATGACGCTGATGAAGATGCCGGTCTTCACGTGGACCTCGCTGTGCACCAACGTGCTGATCGTGGCCGCCTTCCCGGTGCTGACCGCCGTGCTGGCGCTGCTGACGCTGGATCGCTACGTCGGCACCAACTTCTTCACGAACGATCTTGGCGGCAACGTCATGATGTACGTGAACCTGATCTGGATCTGGGGCCACCCCGAGGTCTACATCCTGATCCTGCCGGCCTTCGGCGTGTTCTCCGAAGTGGTCTCGACCTTCAGCCGCAAGCGCCTGTTCGGCTACGCCTCGATGGTCTACGCCACGGTCGTCATCACCGTGCTGTCCTACCTGGTCTGGCTGCACCACTTCTTCACGATGGGATCGGGGGCGAGCGTCAACTCGTTCTTCGGCATCACGACGATGATCATCTCGATCCCGACCGGCGCGAAGATCTTCAACTGGCTGTTCACGATGTACCGTGGCCGCATCCAGTTCGACGTGCCGATGCTGTGGACCCTCGGCTTCATGGTCACCTTCGTGATCGGCGGCATGACCGGCGTGCTGCTGGCGGTGCCCCCGGCCGACTTCGTGCTGCACAACAGCCTGTTCCTGATCGCCCACTTCCACAACGTCATCATCGGCGGCGTGCTGTTCGGCATGATGGCCGGCATCACCTACTGGTTCCCCAAGGCCTTCGGCTACAAGCTCGATCCGTTCTGGGGCAAGTGTTCGTTCTGGTGTTGGCTGATCGGTTTCTGGGTCGCCTTCATGCCGGTCTACATCCTCGGCCTGATGGGCGTCACGCGCCGCATGAGCCGCTTCGACGATCCCTCGCTGCAGATCTGGTTCCAGATCGCCGCGGTCGGCGCCTTCATCATCGCGCTGGGCATCGCCGCGTTCCTGATCCAGCTGGTGGTCAGCTTCCTGCGCCGCGACCAGCTGCGCGACCACACCGGCGACCCCTGGAACGGCCGCACGCTCGAGTGGTCGACCTCGTCGCCGCCGCCGGCCTACAACTTCGCGTTCACCCCGCAGATCCATGACCTGGACGCGTGGTGGCAGATGAAGGACCGCAACTACCAGCGTCCGTCCGAAGGCTTCATGCCCATCCACATGCCCAAGAACACCGAGGCGGGCGTGGTCCTGTCGGCCCTGAGCACGCTGCTGGGTTTCGCGCTGATCTGGCACATGTGGCCGCTGGCCGCGCTGACCTTCGTGGCGCTGGTCGGCTACACGATCTATCACACCTTCAACTACAAGCGCGACTACTACATCCCGACCGAGGACGTGATCCGCGTCGAGTCTGAACGCACCCGCCTGTTGGCCGCACAAAATGTCTGATAACACCGCTACCCTCGACGCAACCGGCGTGCACAAGCCGGACCAGCTGCGTTTCTACGTCCCGGGCGAACACCACCCGCAGAACGGCACGCTGTTCGGCTTCTGGCTGTACCTGATGAGCGACTGCCTCATCTTCGCCGCGCTGTTCGCCGTCTATGGCGTGATCGGCCGCAACTACGCGGCCGGCCCGTCGGGCGCCGACCTGTTCGACCTGAACCTGGTCGCGTTGAACACGGCCATGCTGCTGTTCTCGTCGATCACCTACGGCATGGCGATGATCCAGATGCAGAACCGCAACGTCGCCAAGACGTTGATGTGGCTCGGCATCACCGGTTTCTTCGGCCTGGCCTTCCTGGCGATCGAAATCTACGAGTTCGCGCACTTCATCCACCTGGGCGCCACGCCCCAGCGCAGCGGCTTCCTGTCGGCCTTCTTCGCGCTGGTCGGCACGCACGGCCTGCACGTGCTGTTCGGCCTGATCTGGCTGGTCACGCTGATGTTCCAGGTCAAGAAGTACGGCCTGATCGCCGAGAACCGCCGCCGCCTGATGTGCCTGTCGATGTTCTGGCACTTCCTGGACGTCGTCTGGATCGGCGTCTTCACCTTCGTTTACCTGATGGGAGTGCTGCCATGAGCGCCCACACCGACAAGCTCGATCACGGCCACGACCACCACGGCCACGACGATCATCACCACGATGACGGCGAAGCCGCCTACCATGCCGACGTCAAGGGCTACGTGACCGGCTTCGTGCTGTCGGTCATCCTCACCGCGATCCCGTTCTGGGTGGTGATGGCCGACGTGTTCTCGAACTCCTCCACCACCGCGCTGGTCGTGCTGGGTTTCGCCGCCGTGCAGATCGTGGTCCACATGATCTATTTCCTGCACATGAACACCCGCGTCGAAGGCGGCTGGACCATGCTGGCGCTGATCTTCACGGTCGTCATCGTGGTGATCACACTGGCCGGCTCGCTGTGGGTCATGTTCCACCTGAACGCGAACATGATGCCGATGATGCACGACATGCAGAACATGTAGGCCACTGGCTCGCATGACTACCCACCACGACCGCTCCGCCGCTGCCGCCCCGCCCTCCCGGGGGCCGCGCGGCAGCGGCGTGCTGATCCTGCTGGCGGCCTTGGCCGCCTTTGCTTTTATCGGCCTGGTCTCGCTGGGCAACTGGCAGGTCGAGCGGCGCGCCTGGAAGCACGACCTGATCGAACGGGTGCACGCGCGGGTCCACGCGCCGCCGGCCGCGCTGCCGGATCCGTCGCTGTGGCCTAGCGTGGCCGCGGCGCAGGACGAATATCGGCGGGTCCAGGTCAGCGGCACCTACGATCATCAGAAAGAGACGCTGGTCCAGGCCACCACCGCGCTGGGCAGCGGTTTCTGGGTCATGACGCCCTTGCACCTGCGCAGCGGCGGCACCGTGCTGATCAACCGCGGCTTCGTGCCGCCCGAACGGCGCGATCCGGCCGCGCGCGGCAAACCGCCGCCCCCGGGGCCGGTCACGCTGACCGGGCTGCTGCGCCTGAGCGAGCCCGAGGGCGGCTTCCTGCGCAAGAATGATCCGGCCGCCGATCGCTGGCACTCACGCGACGTCGCGGCGATCCTGCAGGCGCGCGGGCTGGGTGTGGGGACGGCAGCGCCTCAGCCGGCCGCGCCCTTCTTCATCGACGCCGAGGCCGGGGCGGCGCCGGTCGCCGGGCCCGACACCCGAACCTGGCCGGCCGCCGGCCTGACCGTCGTCTCGTTCACCGACAACCATCTGGTCTACGCCGTCACTTGGTACATCCTGGCGCTGATGGTGGCCGGCGCCGCCTTCTACGTCATCCGCGACGAAATGCGCCTGCGCCGCCAGGCATGAGACCGGCAGCAGCCTATACTCCGCCCCTACGGAGATAGCGATGCGCAAGACCCCCAAGCCGGCCGACAGCGCCGACCTCACCCTGCCCGCCGGCTCGGGCTTCATCGGCGACAACACCGGCCGGCGCAACATGCATGTGCTGATCCAGCTGCGCTGGCTGGCCGTGCTGGGCCAGGTCGCGACGATCTCGGTGGTGCATTCGGTATTCGGCATCACCTTGCCGCTGGACGCCATGCTGGTGGTCCTGCTGGTACTGGTGGCCTTCAACGTCGCCAGCGTGCTGCGCCTGCGCATCCGCCGCGAAGTCGCCAACTTCGAACTGATGGCCGCGCTGCTGGTCGACGTGGCGATGCTTACGGTGCAGCTCTACCTCAGCGGCGGCGCCACCAACCCCTTCGTCTTTCTGTACCTGCTGCAGGTCAGCCTGGGCGCGGTGTTGCTCAAGCCCTGGTCGACCTGGGCGATCGTCGGCGTCACCGCACTGTGCTTCGCCGGCCTGGCGCTGACCGGTGCGCCGCTGGCCTTGCCGCCCGACCACGACGAGGGGCTCGGCAGCCCCTACATCCAGGGCATGCTGATCTGCTTCGCGCTGAACGCCGCGCTGCTGGTCATCTTCATCACCCGCATCAACCAGAACCTGCGGCGCCGCGACGCCCGGCTGGCCGACCTGCGCCAGCGCGCCGCCGAGGAAGAACACATCGTGCGCATGGGCCTGCTGGCTTCGGGCGCCGCCCACGAGCTGGGCACGCCGCTGGCCACGCTGGCGGTCATCCTGGGCGACTGGCGCCGCATGCCGCCGTTCACCGCCAACCCCGAGCTGATGCAGGAGCTGGCCGAGATGCAGGCGCAGGTGCTGCGCTGCAAATCCATCGTCAGCGGCATCCTGCTGTCGGCCGGCGAGGCGCGCAGCGAATCGCTGGAGCAGACCACGGTGCGCACCTTCCTTGACGATCTGGTGCAGGAATGGCTGTCGACGCGCCCGGCCGCGCAGCTGGACTACGATAACCAGTTCGGCAAGGACCTGCCGATGGTCTCGGACTCGGCCATCAAGCAGATGATCGGCAACGTGCTGGACAACGCGCTCGAATCCTCGCCCGGCTGGGTCGGCCTGCAGGCCAGCCGGGTCGACGACCGGCTGCGCATCACCGTCACCGACCGCGGCGCCGGCTTCGCGCCCGACATGCTCAAGCGCCTGGGCAAGCCCTACCAGTCCAGCAAGGGGCGACCGGGCGGCGGCCTGGGCCTGTTCCTGGTCGTCAACGTCGCGCGCACGCTGGGCGGACACGTCACCGCGGCCAACCTGCCCGATGGCGGCGCCTCGGTGATGCTGACGCTGCCGCTGTCGACGATCACGCTCGATTACCAAGAAGAGGAAGACGATGAATCCTGATACCGATGCGGCACGCGCGGCGCAGGCGGCGGCCGATGCCGAAGCCGCCGACCGCTCGCTGCTGATCGTCGAGGACGATGCGGCCTTTGCGCGTACGCTGGGCCGCTCGTTCGAGCGGCGCGGCTATCGCGTGCTGCACGCGGCCGGCCTGGACTCGCTGACCGAGCTGTTGTTGACCGAGGATCCCGGCTATGCGGTGGTCGATCTCAAGCTCAAGGGCGAAGCCTCGGGGCTGGCCTGTGTGCAAGCGCTGCACGCCCACGACGACCAGATGCTGATCGTCGTGCTGACCGGCTTTGCCAGCATCGCGACCGCGGTCGAGGCCATCAAGCTGGGCGCCTGTCATTACCTGGCCAAGCCGTCGAACACCGACGACATCGAAGCCGCCTTCGAGCGCGCCGAGGGCGACACCGGCGTCGAAGTCACCGAACGTACCACCTCGATCAAGACGCTCGAGTGGGAACGCATCCACGAAACGCTGGCCGAGACCGGCTTCAACATATCCGAGACCGCGCGGCGGCTGGGCATGCACCGCCGCACGCTGGCCCGCAAGCTGGTCAAGCAGCGCGTCAAGTAACGCGTCAAGTAGCGCACCAAGTAACGCGACGCGCAGCGCGTACATAGGCATACGGCGGCGGCATGGCCGTACCTGCCTTTACCATTTGCACAGTGCCGTCACTGCCAGCCGGGCCCCCCGGATCGCATAATGGCGCTTATGCGTTCAAGTCTTCGCTGGACCCTGGCCCGGCTGCATCGCGACCATCGCCGTCGCCAGTCGCGCAGCCTGCCCGACACCGTCCGCCTGCCCCTGCAAACTGTTGCCGCCGTGCTGTGCGCGTACTTCGCGATGCGCTGGCTCGACCATCCCGACCTCAGCTGGGCCGCGTTCTCGGCGCTGTTCGTGGTACGGGCCAGCATGGAAGGCACCGCCACCGAAGCCTGGACGCGGGTCGCCGGCGCGCTGGTCGGTGTGCTGATCGGCGTCGCACTGGTGTCGTGGCAACCGCTCGATGGCGACGCGCGCTGGGCCATCGTGGCGGCCGGCGTCGGCATCATGGGTGTGGTGGCGGCCCGCTGGCCGATCCTCAATTACGGCCTGGTCACGGTCGCCATCATCACCGTCGAGCCGGACGCCAACCTGCTCGGCGACGCGTGGGGCAAGAGCACCGCCATCATGGTCGGCTCGCTGTCGGGCGTGCTGGCGGCGCTGGCGGTGCTGCCCTTGTCGGCCGGCCGCCAGGCGCGCCAGGCGCTGGCGCGATCGCTGCACGCGCTGGCGGATTCGGTCGACATCTGCGCCAAGACCCTGCTCGACTGCCATGCGCCGCAACGGCAGACCCGTCACCGTTCGGTGCATCCCGATGCCGAGGCCGCCCGCGAAATCTTGCTGCATACCCGGCTGCCACGCTGGTCGGCGCATACCGACAGCCACGCCGTCACCAAGCTGCTCGAATGTGTCGACGGCCTGTGGCGCACATTGCCGCTGCTTGATCGCGCGACCGAGCGGCCGCTGTCCGAGCAAGCCTGCACCCGGCATGCCGAGTCCTTCGGCGCCCTGGCCTCGGCGGTACGCCGCGACCTGCGGCACATGGCGTCGCTGCTGAACCAGCGCGGCAGCGAACCACGGCCGCTGGCCTGCGTGCCGGCGCGTGAGCAACTGTCCTGGGCGCTGTTCGACGAAGCGGCGGTCAGCCGCGCGCTGCGGCCGGCGCCGGAGGATGCCGACGAAGAGACCGCGGCGGGTACCGAGGATGGTATCGAGGCGGCTGCCGAGGCCCGCCCTGAGGCCGCCGTGAGGACCGCTGGGCAGGCCCGCTCAGATGCCGCTGCGTATGCCAGTTCCGCGGCCGCTGCGGACGTGCTCCCTGCGGGGGTTGTCGAAGCCCGCCCTGGGGCCTCTGCCGAGGCCCGCTCTGAGGCCGCCGCTCAGGCCCCCGCAGGGATCGAAGCCAAGGCTGCTGCTGAGGGCGAAAAGGCGGCCCGTGCCGGATCCGCCGCGGTGCCGGATCGCGCCACCGGGCAGCCGTCGCGCTGCGACGCCGGTGCCGAAGCCGATGGCAAGCCCCGGCAGGACAGCGCCACGCTGCTTGCCTATTGGGCCTGGGACGTGCTGGTGCAGGAAGTGCAGACGCTGCACAGCCAGCTGCGCAGCCAGTCACGCAGCCGCTGACGCATCGCGGCGCGCGACCCTGGCGGCACAGCGCCGCGACGGCGCATGGTCTAAAATTCCGAGCTTGCCGCAGCTCTGCGCCTTTCACCTACGCTTCGAACTCATTGCCACGATGGCCGTTTTCACTTCCGTATCCCTGCAAGACGCCCGGGCACTGCTGTTGCAGTACGACATCGGCGAACTGGTCGCGCTGCGCGGCATCACGGCCGGCATCGAAAACAGCAACTTCTTCCTGGACACCACACGCGGCAGCTATGTGCTGACGCTGTTCGAGGTGCTCAAGGCCGACGAGCTGCCGTTCTACATCGACCTGATGCACCATCTGGCCGAACGCCGCATCCCGGTGCCGCAGCCGCAGACCTTGCGCGCCGGCGGCCGCCTGACCACGCTGCACGGCAAACCTTGCGCCATCGTCACGCGCCTGACCGGCGGTTATGAGCCGGCCCCCTCGCCAGCCCATTGCGCGCTGGCCGGACAGACGCTGGCCCGCACCCATCTGGCCGCCCAGGATTTCGCCAACCGTCAGCCGAATCTGCGTGGCCTGCCCTGGCGTCTCGAGACGGCCCCCAAGGTGCTGCCGTTCCTGGCAGCCGAGCAGGCCCGGTTGCTGCAGGACGCGCTGGACGAACAACGCACGCTGTCGGCCAGCCCGGCGTGGCAAAGCCTGCCGCAAGGCCCCTCGCATTGCGACCTGTTCCGCGACAACGTCCTGTTTGCCGGCACCTTCGAGTCGCCGCAGATGGGCGGCTTCATCGACTTCTATTTCGCCGGCTGGGACCATTGGTTATTCGACGTGGCCGTGGCCGTCAACGACTGGTGCATCGATTTGGGTACCGGCCGCTTCGATGCCGCGCGCCTGGATGCCTGGCTGCGCGCCTACCATGCCCAGCGGCCCTTCACCGACGACGAACGCGCGGCCTGGGGACCGATGCTGCGCGCGGCCGCGCTGCGCTTCTGGCTCTCGCGCTTATATGATTACTACCTGCCACGCCCCGCGCAGACGCTCAAGCCGCACGATCCGCGGCATTTCGAGCGCGTGTTGCGCGCCCGGCAGGCCGACCTGCCCGGCCTGCCCGTCTGACCTGATAGATTCGCCCACGCATGCAAGCTGCTAACCTCCCCGCCCTGGCCGGTTTACGTTGGGCCCTGGACGGCTGGATCCTGTTCCGGCGCCAACCGCTGGCCATGTTCACCTGGGCCATGCTGGTCGGCCTGGTCATGATGGTCGCTGCCGCGCTCGCCCCCATCGGACCACTGCTGTTCATGGCGCTGATGCCCGTCGTCACGGTCATCAGCATCGCCGCGGCGCGGCGCATCAGCGAAGGCCAGACGATGCAGCTGGGGCAATGGTCCGAGCCGCTGCAACGGCCCGGCGTCTTCAAGAAGCTGACCGGCCTGGGCAGCCTGTTCATGGGTCTGAGCCTGCTGGCCGGCCTGGCGGCGTTTCTGCCCTACGCCGATACCTTGCGGGTGGCGGTCGACACCGCCATGAGCAGCGACGACCCCTTGCCGCTGATGATGGCGGTGCGCGCACCGCTGATCATCTTCGGCGTGCTGTACATCATCCTGGCGACGCTGTTCTGGTACGCCCCGCCGCTGGTGGCCTTCCACGACACGCGGCTGGTGCAGTCGCTGTTCTATTCGACCGTGGCCTGTTGGCGCAACAAGTGGGCCTTTCTGGTCTACGGCGTGGTGGTCGGCGGCGCCTTTATGGCGCTCGAGCTGATCGGTGTATTGCTGGTGGTCATGGGCGTGCCCGGGCAGTGGGTGCTGACGCTGCGCACGCCGCTCAACATCGTGCTGGGCGCGGTGATCTACTGCAGCCTGTACACCAACTATGCGTCTGTGTTTCTGGGCACGCGTGACGACTACGACGGCACGCCGCCGGACCAGGCGGTCGACGCCGATGAGGCACAACCGGTGGACGACACGAAGCGCTCCGACAGCGACGCGACGCACGCCGACAATGCCGCGACGCGCCCTGACGGCGATACGACGCGCGCGGACGGCGATACGACGCATGCGGATACGAGCCCCGAGCCTGGCGACACCAGGCGCGACGACCCTGCCCGCCACTGAGCCACCCCCGGATTCGGATCGGTGACGCCGGCCGCACGCTGACAAGGCCAGCCGCACCGCCTGCTCGACCCGCGCCGGCCCGCCTCGCCGCGCAGCCAGTGCGCCCGGCAGCAGCTCGACGACAGAGGATGCCTTCTTGCAAGCTGCGACGCGCCAAGCCGGCAACTTGCTGACGCAGCGCAGCAGCCGGCCTTCGGCGTCCAAAAAGCAGACCGCGATCGGCCGACGCATCCCGCAGGTATGGATGGCCCAGCAAGGCCGCAGCCACAAACCCTCGTGACCATTGCGCGGCGCGCGCCAGAACCAGCCCCCCATTCGCTGCCAGACGCCGGTGGCTTCGCGCAAGACCAGCGCGCGGCTCATCCCGCCACCTGCAGCAGACGCTGGACGATCGGAAACCCGAGTACCAGGAAGGTGCAAGGGAAGATGAAGACGATCAGTGGGAACAGCATTTTTACCGGTGCCTCGAGCGCCTGCTGTTCGGCACGCAACAGGCGTTCGCTGCGTTGGCGCTCGGATTGCGCATGCAGCACCGGCCCCAGGCTCATGCCCAATGTGTCGGCCTGCACGATCGCCGCGACCAGCCCTTGCACGGCCGGCAGCCCGACACGGTCGGCCAGCGCCTGGAGCGCTTCGTGGCGACCGCGGCTGGCCCGCACATCGGCCAGCACGATCTGGAACTCATCGCGAAGCGGCCCCGATGGCCCACGTTCGACCGCCTGCTGCAAGGCGCCATGGACATTCAGGCCGGCGTCCATGCAGAGCGTGATCATGTCCAGCAGAAAAGGCAGTTCGCGCAGCATGCGGCGCGACCGCTGCCTGCGCAGGTTGCTCAGCCACCGAAGAGGCAGACTGGCCGCCAAGGCGCCCGCAGCCGCCACGGTCCAGCCCAGCGCCGCGCCGCTGCCGTCCCACCAGCCGGCCAGCCCCGCGACCCCGGCGGCAGTTGCCGCGGCGACGACACCGGCCAGCCATTGCGCCGCGACCAGATGCCCCAGCGGCAGCCGACTCGCCAGGCCTGCCCGTTCGATGGCGCGCTCGAGCCGCTCGCGCCGGCGCCAGCCGAGCCCGCGCAAGGCTGGCGCCGCGCATGCGTCCAGCCAAGGCCACGCCAAGCGCCATGGCGGCGACAGCTCGAACGGCGCGGCGGGTTGCTGCGCTGACCGCCGCCAGGGCCAGCACAACCAGTAAGTCGCCAGCAACACCGCGACACCGGTCGCCATCACGCTCAGCGTCGCCCAGCTCATGGCCCACTCCGTCGCGGCTGTCATCTAGACCTCGATACGCGTCAATCGCCGGATCATCGCGATGCCGGCCAGCTCGAGCACCAGCACCAGGCCCAGCACCGACCAGCCCGCCGGCGTGCTCCACAGAGGCGCCATCGCCTGCGGCTCGAGCTTGTCGAGCACGGCCAGCAACAACAGCGGCAAGGCCCCGACCACCCACGCCTGCAAACGGCCCTGCGAGGTCAGCGCATGGATACGGCGATGGATCAGCAGACGTGCCTGCAGGTTCACCGACATGCGTTCGAGCGCGTCGGACAGGTTGCCGCCGGTACGCGAGGCGATCCGCAACGCAGCACACATCAGGCCGCAGGCCTCGGTCGGCATCCTTTGGTGCAGTTGCGCCAGACATTGATCGAGCGCAATGCCCATGCGCTGTTCGCGCAGCAGCAAGCCGAACTCTTGCGCGAGCGGCACCTCACCTTGCGCGACGACGGCACGCAGCGCGACCGGCAGACTGGCCCCCGCGCGCAAGGTCCAGGCCATCGACAACAGTGCGGTCGGCAGTTGCTCGTCGAAGCGCCCGCGACGCAGGCGCCGGGCGCGCGCGGCCAGCCAGCGCGGCATTGCCAGACCCAGCCCGGCCCAGATGCCCGCCAGCGCGATGCTGCCGCTCGCCGCGTACGCGATCAAGGCTGACACCCCGCACAGGCCGATCGTCAACAGCCACAGCGGCAACGGGTCGATGAATACGAAGAACTCGCTCAGGCGCAGCCTGGCCTCGGTGGTGAAGACCTGGCGATAGTGCTTCCAGCCCTGTTGCGCCCAAGCCTGCGCCAGCCACGCCAGCAAGCCGGCCGCCAGCGCGCCCGCGAGCAAGGTCAGACTCAGCATGCCGCTGCCTCGCCCGGCAGCGCTTGCGTGTGCCCTGCCGACGGCTCGGGACCGAACAGGGACATGTCGCAGGCCAGGCCCTGCTCGCGCCAGAGATCGACAAAATCCGGCACCAGGCCACTGGCCCGGAACACGTCGTCGCGGCGATCGTAGCGATAGATCTCCTGCAGCTGGATGCAGGCGCTTTCGATACCGGTGACCTCGACGATCGCGCTGATCAGCCGTCGGCCGGAGGGCAGCCGCGCCTGCTGCACGATCAGGTCGATGCTCGAGGCGATGTGCTCGCGCACCGCCTGCAAGGGCAAGGACATGCCGGCCATCAGGATCATGGTCTCGAGCCGGGCCAGCGCATCGCGGGGATTGTTCGCATGCAGGCTGGTCAGCGAACCTTCGTGGCCGGTGTTCATCGCGGCCAGCATGTCGAAGGCTTCGGCGCCGCGGCATTCGCCGACGATGATGCGATCAGGGCGCATGCGCAGCGCATTGCGGACCAGCTCGCGGATGCTGACGCCGCCCTTGCCTTCGAGATTGGGCGGCCGCGCCTCGAGCGCGATCAGATGGCGATGCTGCAGCCGAAGCTCGGCGGCGTCCTCGATCGTGACGATGCGTTCGCCTTCGGGCACGCAGTGCGACAGCACGTTGATCAACGTGGTCTTGCCCGAGCCGGTGCCGCCTGCCACCACAAGGTTCTTGCGATGCCTGACGCACAGCGCGAGGAAATCGGCCATGCGGGCATCGAAGGCCCCGGCGGCGAGCAGGTCCTGCATCGTGGGCCGACGTTGCGGAAACTTGCGCAAGGTCAGCGCGGCCCCTTTGAGCGCCACCGGCGCGATGATCGCATGCACCCGCGAGCCATCGGGCAGGCGGGCGTCGACCATCGGTGAACTTTCGTCGATCCGGCGTCCCAGCGGCGTCACGATCTTTTCGATCACGCCGAGCAAAGATTGTTCGCTGCTGAACACCGCATCGTGCGGCTCGAGCCGGCCCGCGCGTTCGACGTAGATCTGGTCGTAGCGGTTGACCATCACCTCGGTCACCGCGGCATCCTCGATCAGGCGTTCGAGCGGCCCCAGCCCCACTGCCTCGTCGAGCACGTCCCTGACGAGATCGGCGGCGGGCCGTCCCGCCTCGGGCAGGCCCGTGACGATGCCGTCCAGCACGCCGGCGGCCTCGGCACGCAGCATCGCGTCGCTCATGTTGGCAACGTCGCGGCGGCGCAGGTCGAGCGCCTGCAACAAGGCATGGCGCAGTTCGTCGCGCTGGCGGCACAGGCTCGCGGCAGCGGTAGCGGCACCAGTAGCGGCAGCGGTAGCAGTAGCGGTAGCGGCACCGGCAGCGGCAGCGGCAGCGGCCAGCGTGGCGGGGCTCGCGCACTCGACCATCGCGGTCGCGGACGACTGCGAGGCAGGCTGTAACCCAGACGGATCGAACGCTCCGACGCGCGCCGGAGCGCCGTCCTTGGAAGCAGCCCACGCCGCCACGGTGGCGCCATCGATAGCGTCCGCAGCGGCGGCGACCGATGCTGCCCCGCCGACATGGCGGTCAGCGCCAGTCGAGTCCTGTTGAGTTCGCCGCGCACCCGCGCGACGACTATCGACCCCACGGCGGTATGGCGATGCGATCAGGCCCGGCGCCCCCCACTCGTCCGAGGCGCAGGCCGTATTCGTTTCCGCTGCCAGGTGGTTCGCTGCCGCGAAGGCCGACCCGTCACGCCCGTGGGCAACGGCATCTTGGACGGCGCGGCGGAATTCTGCGGCCGGCTTTGCCTGCACCAACTCGTCAAAGGCGCCATCGGCCTGGGCCGACAGGACTTCGACCCGGATCAGGCACGGCCCGATGACGATGGCGTCCCTGGGCGCCAGCGGCGCATGACGAGCCACCCGCCGGCCATTGACCGTGGTGCCCGCCAGGGAGCCCAGGTCCTCGATCAATGCGCCCGCTTCGACGCTGTCGAGCCGAGCGTGCACGCGCGCGACGCGCCAATGCCGGATCCTGACGTCGCAGCCGGCATCCCGGCCGATCGTGCACGGCACCCGTACGACTTCGGTGCGTTGCCTGCCATCCTGGAACTGCAGGTGCAGACGCAAGCGTGCCGCCGCGTCGTCGGCGGTTGCATACCCGGCTGCCCGGCTAGGGTCGGAAATCATGAGATCAGCTCCTGACATCGAATGGACTCTGGCTTGGGGGCTCGGCCTGCCACTGCGAGCCAGGGTCGCGATAGGGATCCCAGGCCGGCCGGTCCGGCAAAGCGGCTGCATCGGCCGGGCCGGTGTAGCCCCGGATCGGCCCGTTGATGCGCGGCGTCTCGGTGAACACGCCATCGATTTCCGCGCGGCCGCGCCGCACTCGCTCGGCCATGTCGGGATCATCTTGCCCGACCAGCACCGGCGTCACAAAGATCGCCAGCTCGGTCTCGCGTTGCTGGAATCGTTCGGACCGGAACAAGGCGCCCAGCACCGGCAGGCTGCCCAGACCGGGCACCTGCGAGATGTCGCGCGATTGCTCGCGCGAGATGAAGCCGCCCAGAACCAGGGTGTGGCCCGAACGCACGTTGAACTCGGTACTGGCGCGGCGAATGCTCAGGGCCGGGCCGGATGGGGTGCTGACCGAGGCGTCGACAGAGCTGACCTCGACGTCGATGCGGGAGCGCACCGTACCGTTGCGCTCGGCACGTGGCGTGATGGACAAGGACACGCCGTAAGGTTTGAACACCGTGGTCGAGCGCCCCTCTTGGTCGGTGGTCGCATAAGGGACCTCGCCCCCTGCCAGGAACGTGGCCGTCGACCCACTGCGCGCCATCAGTTGCGGCTGCGCCAGCACCACTGCCTCGCCACTCTGCGCCAGGGCCTGCAGGCGCGCGGGCAGCACGGCGTTCAGACCGAAATAACCGACCATGGGCCGCGCGGGATAGCCCGCCGCCAGCGGCGGCTCGCCCGGCGGCGCCGTCACACCGCGGCTGGCGGCCTCCCAGGCCAGCCCTGCCTGCACGCCGCCCAGCGCCGTGCCATCCCAGCGCACACCGAGCTCTCGCAGGCGCGAACTGGGGACTTCGATGACCTGAACATCCAGCATCACCATGCTGTCCCAGCCCACCCGGCTGGTGAAGTCGATCACCTCGGGATAGCGCTGTGCCAACGCAGCGATGCGCGCCTGGTCGGCATCGGAGATGCCTTCACCCTCGATCACGATTTTTTCACCGACCGTGCGGCTGCGGGCGCCGGGCGTCTGCGCCAGCAATGCGTCGAGTTCTTGCCGCACGCGCCGCATGCCGGCCGGCGCCACGTCGATGACATAGGCACGCCTGCCGCCTTTGTCGGTCCAGACGTGCAGCGAGGTGCTGCCGGCGCCGCGCGCGAACACCAAGACCTCCCGCTCGTCGGCGGTGGTGGCCTGAACCACCTGGCTGTCGCCGACGGCCACCCTGCGCACGCCCTGGGCCTGCAGCACGGCGGTTTCGCCCACCTGCAGAATCAGGCGCTCGGGCTCGAGCGTACCGGGCCAAGCTGGCTGGCCGGCGTCGCCGAGCACCAATGCAAACAGCGCCCACACCGTGCACAGACGGGCCGCTGTCATCGTTGTCCCCGTCCACGGCGCGGCGTTGGTGGGGCGACGGCCCCGGCCGGACGCGCAGCGCCGGCCCACGACGACATGTCGCCGTCGGCTTGATCCGGTGCGATGGCCAGCTCGGGGGCGAACTCGCTGGCGAAGTCGGTGGCGAGCTCGGATGACAGTCCGGGCGCGTCGCCATACAGCACCTGTGGCGCAGGCTTGGCGGCGGCGGGCGGCGGCATGCCCAGCAGTGCGGCCAAGCCACCCGTTGCGACCGCGCCGCCGGGGCCCACGTCGTCAGGATGGCGCAGAATCGACGTGAGACTGCCGCTTTCACGCGCCGCCAGCAGCTTGACCGCCTCGGGCGGAGCCAGGTCGAACGTCACGCTGGCGTAGTCGGTCTCGCTGGCCGCGGCATCGACATCCTGCCGGGTACCGGTCGCGATCACCGTGGCGCTTTGCAGCAGCGGCGCCGTGACGCGCTGGTCCAGCCGGTCGAACGACACGTAGATATCGAGTTTGTCACCCGGCGACAGTAGGCCGGGCTCCAGGCCCAGATCACTGGCGGGCACACTGACGGCGCGTCGCCCAGGCGCCAGGCGGGCCGACAAGGACAGCAGCCGCGGCTGCGCCAGATGCGCCAACGTGACAGGGTCGCCGCCGCGCACCGCATGGGCCAACACCTTGCCGTCGAGCTGCGCCTGCGCGTCGGCAGGCAAGGCATCCGCGCTGATCCAGGCCTGCGGAAACGCCCGCACCGCCAGCGAGCCCGGATCCAGCCGGATGCCTTCCGGCAGATCCTGCGCCGCCACCAGACGGTCGGCCAGCGGCACCTGGGCCTGTTGCGTGAGATCGTCCATGCGACCTTGTATCTGGCGCGCCGCCGACCACGCGGCCAGCAAGCCGGCGCACGCCGCCAGCGACAGGACCAGCATGTGCCGACCCGCCCCGGACCGCAGCCAGTCGCGCCAGTGTCTTCGGCTCATGCGGGCTCCTCGGTCGTCACGACGCAAGCCTGCCGGCTCGCATCCGTGGCGCAGTCGATCCGCGCGCGAGCGCGTCCGCGGCATCGCCAGGCCACATCGAGCGCCGCGCTGCAAGGCAACCAGCCTGCGTCGGCCATCAGTGCCAGCAGCCGCTGTGCGCGTGCCGCGGGGCCGGCATACACGCGGATCGAGGCGCGTATCCCGGTTCGGGGCATGTCGTAGCCGAACAGGCAGCGCAGTTCGGCCGACATGCTCGTGGGCACGACTAGTGGCGCAGGTCCCGGGCTTTCCACGCAAGCCGCGGCGCCGGTCTGAGCGCTGACGCGCCAGCCCGACAGATTGCCAGTGGTCTGCCACCCTCCACGATCCAGGCGCGCACCCGTCAGACGCAGCAGCCAGTGGGTGCCGGTGTCAAACCACGTCAGCATCGCCATGCCCGGCTCGACCTGCAGCACGGGCCGCAAGGAGGCCGGAAATTGCCGCAACAGGGCTTGCGCGGCCTCGTCGATCGGCAATGGCACGGTGAACGGTTGCCACGACAAGGGATGGCCCAGCCATTGCAGCATCACCGTTGGCGTGCGTTGCGAACCCGTCGGTAGCGACAGTCGCAAGCTGGCCGCGCCCAACTCGGCCAGCGGCTCTGACACCGAGGCGGCTGGAGCCGGCCAGAATACCAAGCACAGCGCCAGGGAGCAGGATTGAAGCAGCGCGCGGGCAGGTCTTGTACCGCAAGGTGGGCGGCTTGGCCGCGCGCCCCTGTGCGGCATCTGCAAGCGCCATCGGATTCGAAGCGTGGACATGATCGGCCTCAGCGCGCGCGTCGTGCAACGTAGCGGCCTGGCACCACGGACTGCCAGCGCATCAGCCAATCCAGATCGAGCGCAGCGCGCCGCCAGGGTCGATCCACGCGTTGCATGGCCGCCGCCAGACTCGCGCCAGCACGGACAGACCGGCTGGCCGCGCTCTGCCAGCCGGCCTGCGACAGCCCGATACGAGCCTGCGCCTGTGTATCGTCGCTGCTATGCGCCGCGCCGCTGGCAAGCACCGTGAAGCGTGTGATGGCAAGGCTGGCAAGGCTGGCAAGGCTGTCGTCGCGACCCAGGCCGAGGCGATCAACCACTTCGCGCCGCGCGGTCGCACGCAACAGACCTCGTTCATCGGCCATCCATTGCACGCGCAGCAAGCGCGCGGCGGGCTGACGCGATCCTGCGCCGGGCTCGTAGCGGCCTTGCAGTCGCTCGACCTGTCCGAACGGTCGCACGTTGGAAGCCGACGCCACGGGCGACGAAGCGACCGCGACGCGCAACCGGTCAGGCGCCAGCGGATCGCTGTTTGCGGCGGCGCGAAATGCCTGCAAACGGCTGACACCGCTCGCTTGCATACCCGAATGCTGCAAGTCGCCGCCGAGGCCAACCGCCCACCAGAGTCCCATCAGCACCGGCAGGACCAGAATCGCTTCAGTCAATGCCTGGCCGCGCTGTGGAGCCAACGGGCGGGCAGCCTGCGCAATCGACAGCCGACTCATGATCGCTCCGCACTCAGCAAGGCCGGCTGCCAATAAGGATGGAACAGGTTCGGCTGCTCGAGCCGGCCGTCCTGACGTGCTTGCGGCCGCAAGAAATAAGTGTGGGCGGCCGCGTCGACCGTGATGGCCGCATCGGGCGCCAGCAGGGCATCGTTGGCGAGCCCGCTGCCTACCCGACTGCCCGCCAGACCCGGCAGCCGGACACTGTCGACACGCTGGCGCAATTGAATCCGGAAGCGCAATGACTGCGTCGCATCGCCGCGTTCGGCCAAGGCCGACAGGCCCGGCAGGCCGCTCGATGACCAACGCGCGCCACGCATCACCGCGTAGGAGTTGGCCAGGAAATTGTCGCTGCCGTCGAGCAGTCCCCAATCGGTGGCATCGCGCACCCAGCGCCAGAAATCCTGCCCGGAGAAGTCCTCGGGCGGCGCGTCGTGATGCACCAGGCTGGTGTCGGACGAGTCGCTCGACCGCATCAAGCCCCACCCCATCGGGTACTCACGGAAGTAGCACCCCACCTTACGATTGCTGCGTAGCGCGTGATACGACAGCGTGTCGTGCGCACGCCACCGGCCCGCAGCATCCATACGGGTCTGTCCGCGGCGGCGCAACTCGTGGCGCAGCAACGGGCATTGTTTGGAAACGGACCAGGGATTACGCACGGTGCGCTGGCGCGGCCGCAGGAATCCATAGGGCAACACCGCGGCATCGACCGCATCGCGCAGGCTGCCACGCGCCGACGGCGCATGATTGACCACGAACCCGGGCAACGTATCGCCAGTCAATTGCATCGACAAGGCAGGCGGGTTGATGGCGGACATCGTGGGCGTCAGCATCTGCACCTGGCTGGCCGGCAGTTCGGGAAAATTGGCCGCCAGGACCTCGAGCATCGCTTGCTGCCGAGCACGGGGCATGTCCTGGACGATGGCGCGGCGGGCGACATCCAGCACGTCGTTGATGAGACGCTCGTGTTCGACCTGGGCCTGCGCAATCGCGCCGACCGCGCCAGGCGAAACGCTGCGAGACGCACCGTAGGCGCTGCCGTATATTCCGCCGAACAGCATACCGATCAGATAGGCGGGCGGATTGCCTCTTGCAACGCGCTGGCGCTGGGCCTGGCCATGCTGGGCCCATGCCGCCAGGCTGGCCAGGTGCGCCAGACCGACCTGATGCGCGATCTGGGCGCGCTGGATCGTCGCCAGCAGATTGAGACTGCGGGCCTGCACCACGGCGCCGCTATACGCAGTGGCATCGGCGGCGTGCGTCAAGCGCAGACGCGCTGCGGCGGTGCTGCCGACGCCCTGGTTGTACAGCCAGGCCGCGATGCCTGCGGCAGCCAGCAACAATGCCAATGGCAGCGCCTGTCCTTGCTGTCGGACCGGACCGAATAGGCGACCTGAGCCGGCGGCGCGCATCATTTGGCCGCGCCAGCATTGCCCGTGAAGGCCTTCAGGCCGCGTGCGTCGGTTTGTTTGGACGCGTTGCCGGCCGCCTTTTGCGCCGCGCGCGATTGCGTCGAGCCGTCTTCGCCAGCGAGCTCGCGCGCCATGGCGGCGGTCTGCGAACGGACTACCTGGCCGAACAGTTGATAAACGGCGATCGCGGCAACGGCGATCAGGGCGACGACGATGATGTACTCGGTCATCCCCTGGCCGCGCTGCAGAGAGAGTGATTTCATGTTGGCTCCATGCGTGATGAACAGCATGGAGCCAGTCTGCGGCGCGACCGGGGATGTCGCTATACGGAGCTGCCGAGTTGGACCGGAATGTCGCAGCGGCGTGCCTGACAAGAGGTCAGTGCGCAGTCGTCATGATTGTGCAGGTGGACGGGCTGGGATTCGGAGATCCCCACGAGCGCATCAGCCCGCACTGCCTGTTCCGCTCGCATCGGACGCGAGCACGACCCACTTGGCGTGCCGGTCCACCTCGCCCTGCTCACCATCCGGCACGCTCCATGCGGTCCCACAGGCCAGGCAAAGAAAGAGCCGATGGAACACCGGCCCGTCGACACCCGTCCCCTGGGTGGGAAGCCTGCCCTGCAAAGCCAGATCGACATGCGGCGGGGTCAACCAACTGCGGCCCCGCTGCGCCTTGCACCTATCGCAAATTTGCATTTTTCTTCCTGGTAGCGAGCCTGGACTCTATCCGGCTACCAGCAAGGCAACTCCTACTTTTGGTAAGGATGCAAACTAACGCAATAGTATGATTTTTAAGGCAATAATACAGCGGCGCTGAAGTGGCACATGAACTCGGAACGGCCCTGTCCCCATCCACGCCGACCCATCCCGGGCAGCGCGGGATTCAGCCGCCATCAGCGTCGTCGTTGTCTTCGGATGCCGCCGGCGGGTCATCCAGCGTATGGTCGATTTCTGCCTGAGCGCGTTCGAGCGCATCACGACGGGCGGCGACGGGGCTGAGAAACACGTCCGCCGGTCGCTCGGGAATCTCGTGTTTCTGGCCGTCGTAGCCGGTATAGACGTCTTTCCAGTAGGTCGCGATGCCGACGAATACACCAGAGACAAAGTCCACATTCAGAGGATGTACCTGAGTGACGATCCGGTAGCCGCGGTATCCGGTTTCCTTGGGTCTCATCATGGTCGACCACTCCTTCGAGCTTGACAGGCAGGTGATGGATGACTGTCAGCCTAACCGGTGACCGGCGGGTCATGTTTTTTAATTGCAGACCAACCCTGATGAATCAGGCGCGGGCGAGCCGGATCCTCGTGCTCGACGCACGATCCCGCGGCCACTGCAGGAAAGTCGGATGGCAGGACGGCAGCGCTGGTGCGCCACCTATCGGTCGCTCAAGGCTTCCTTGCGGGCCTGCTCGAGGATGCCCAGATCCGCCTTGATATCCAGGCTGCCGATCGCATCGTTGACCAGCTCGCGCAGCATCGCGCGGGCGCGCTCCTCGCTAGCGACCGGACTGACGTAGGTCATGTTGCCGCCGCCCCCGTCGGCCAGGATCGGCCGGTGGCGGTCGATGACGTCGACCGCCACCCAGGCGATCGAGCGGCCTTCGATGACGGTCCATTCACCGATGATGCGCAAGGCGGCGTCGGCAGATTGCAAGGCCTCGCAGATTTCATCGTAGCGCGGCAGATCGAAACCCTGCCGCATGACCTCGTGGACCTTCGGACTGGCACCGTAGGCCATCGCACACCCCGGCAACTGCGTGCGCAGGTCGGCCTGAGCAACACCAGCGCCCAGCCCGGCCAGGACCAGGGCGGCGGAGAGCTTGACGATACGCATAGGGCACTCGCTTCGGTGAGAACGCGTGCCACTGTACCGGCCGCGCGTCGCCGAAGCTGTAAGCAAGTGCAGTGTGCGCGCCCGCGCACACTGGCAGCGATCAGACGATCTCGACGCGCAGCTCGCCCAGGCCGTCGACGCCGCCGACCATGACATTGCCGCGCGTGACCGCGCCCACGCCTTCCGGCGTGCCGGTGAAGATCAGGTCGCCAGGCTGCAGTTCGAACAGACCCGACAGATAGGCGATGGTCTCGGGAATGTTCCAGATCAGTTCACGAATGTCGCTGACCTGGCGGCGCGTGCCGTCGACATCCAGCCAGATCGCGCCCTGGTCGATCAGGCCGGTCTTGCTGACCGGATGCACCGGGCCGATCGGGCCGGACAGGTCGAAGCCCTTGGCGACTTCCCACGGGCGGCCCTGCTTCTTGGCTTCGGCCTGCAGGTCGCGGCGCGTCATGTCCAGGCCCAGCGCGTAGCCCCAGACGTGCTGGTTGGCCTGCTCGACGGCGATGTCCTTGCCGCCCTTGCCGATCGCCACGACGAGCTCCATCTCGTAGTGCAGATTCGAGGTCTTGGCCGGGTAAGGCATCTTGCCGGTCTGGCCGTCGGCCACTGGCAGCAGCGCATTGGCCGGCTTGCTGAAGAAGAACGGATCCTCGCGGCCGCTGAAACCCATTTCCTTGGCGTGCTCGGCATAGTTGCGACCGACGCAATAGACACGGCGCACCGGGAAACGGGCGTCGCTGCCAGCGACCGGCAAGGCGACGATGGCCTGAGGCTCGAATACAAATTCCATGACTGAACCAACCTTCAATAAAAAAGCAGCCCGCAGGCTGCTTGTTGCTCCAACACCCAGCGCGCGGAAAGCAGCCTGCTTTCCGCTGCCTTTCTTTTACTTGTTGCCGGCCTGGTAGCGCGCGGCGCTCTTTTCGACTTCGGCACGGGCCTCGTCGATGCCGCCCCAGCCCTTGATCTTGACCCACTTGCCCTTCTCGAGATCCTTGTAGTGCTCGAAGAAGTGCTGGATGCGCGCCAGGTCTTCGGCCGGCAGGTCCTCCGGCTTCTTGATATCGCGATAGACCGGATAGAGCTTGTCGACCGGCACCGCCAGCAGCTTGGCGTCGCCGCCGCCTTCGTCGTCCATGTGCAGCACACCCAGCGGACGGCACTTGATCACCGCACCGATCTGGATCGGGAACGGCGTGACCACCAGCACGTCGGCGGGATCACCATCATCCGACAGCGTCTGCGGGATGTAGCCGTAGTTGCAGGGATAGTGCATCGCGGTCAGCATGAAACGGTCGACGAACACCGCACCGGTGTCCTTGTCGACTTCGTACTTGACCGGATCGGAGTTGGCCGGGATTTCGATGATGACGTTGAATTCGTCGGGCAGCTTGCTGCCCGCGGGCACACGATCAAGACTCATTGTTCAACCTTGTTGGGGTGAAAAGAAAACATCAGGTTTTATCGGTGGGCTTGTCGGCGTCGGGCCGGCGCACCGGCTCGGCCTCACGCTCGTCGAAATCGACGCCCGGAATCGGTGCGCTGTCGAAGTACTCGTCGAGCTCTTCGGTCGGGCGCTGGCTGACCGGCGACTGCGCCACGACCGGCTCGGCGCGCGCAGCAGTGTCCTCGAGGTCGCGGGCATCGGGATCGAGCACGTAGTCGGCAACACTGGCGGCGTCGACCGGCTCGGCGACGTACGCTGCGGCAGCCGCCCCCGTGGACGCCACGGCGCCGGTGTCCTCGAGCAGGTAGTCGTTCATGCCGTCGCCGGCCAGCAGAGCGGGATCGGATCGGGTGTCAGCCGCCGGCAGCGAGCCATCGGACGCCAGCACCGGCAGCGGCATGCCCGCCGCGGTGGCCAGGCGCCAGTGGCGCGCGGCGTCCTGCGCCCGATCGAGGCGGTCGTAGAGACTGCCCAGCAAGGCATGGGCGCGCGCATCATTGCGCCGCTGCACCGAACGCAGCAGGTAGCGCTCGGCCTGGCCCCACAGTTGGCCGGCCAGGCACAACATGCCCAGCACGCACAGCAGGTCGGGATGTTCGGGGTGCTTGGCCAGCCATTCTTCGGCCTTGGCCAGGCGGCGCTTGACCTGCGCGGGTTCGCAACGCGCATAGGCCATCACCAGCCGCTCGTCCATGCGCACGGCCACGGCCGCCTCGAGCGCCTTGGCGGCCTCGTCGGGCAGGCCGGCTTCTTCGAAACGGGCCGCGCCTGCCAGCGCGACTTCCGGATAGGTGCGCTCTTCGGCCTTGAGGTCTTTCCAGACGGCGCGGAAGGCTTCCGAGTCGGGCGCGGCGCGCAACCGCGCGGCGGCAGCCTGCTCGAGCAGGCCACGGCCTTCGTCCTGCGCCAGCACGCCCCGGCGCAGCAGGCTGCGCGACAGCCCGAAGGTCTGTTCGTGATGACCCAGCGCGCCATGCGCGCGCAGCAGCAGGCGCTGGGTGTGCAGATGCCGCACGCCGCCGTCCTGCAGCGGCTCGAGGCGGCGCAGCGCGGCGTCGGCCTGGCCCTGGTCGAGCAGCATGTCGGCCGCGACGGTGGTGACGGCCTCCTTGAGGCCGGCGTCATCCTGGGCGTGTTCCATCGCCTGATCGAGCAGGCCGTCACGTCGGCCGAACTCGCCCAGGCCGTGGGCGGCGCGCGCCGCGGACAAGGCTGCCAGCACCTTGCGGTGCTGATCGCGGGTCTGGCCCAGTAGCTTGGTCAGGTCTTTTTCGGCATGGGCGTAGCGGCCTTCGAGAAAGCCGATCCAGCCACGCTCGAGCAACTCGTGGTCACGCATCTGCGCGCGGCGTCCGCGCCACGCCCGCACGCGGCTGGGAATCGAGACCAGCCAGCCCAGCAGGCGCAGGCCGACGTACAGGCCGACGAAGGTCGCCACCAGCAGCAATACCGCCAGCGTCAACGACACCTGGATGCGCCAGGGTTCGACCAGGATGAGCACATTGCCTTCGTGCTCGCGCAAAAATACCGCCAGGGCGACGGCGACGACTGCCAGCAACAGCGTCCAGAACCAGGTCCGCATGCGTCAGTCTCCGCTTTGCTGGCTGGCCGCGGCACGCACGGCGGCCAGGGCGCTCAGGCTGTCGGCGATGTCCGGGACACGCACGGCGATGTTGGTGCCCGACAGTTCGCGCACCAGCCGCTGGGCCGCTTGCGTATCGGCCGCACGGGTGTCGAAGCGCGTCGCCAGCGCCGAGTCGACCGCGCTCATCTCGCTTTCCCACACGGGGGTCTGGCGCATCAACAGCGCCAGTTGCGCGGTCAGCAGCCGCATGCGCAGATTGCCGCGCAGCTGCGAACCCTGCTCGGGCGAGAACAGCAAGGCGTCGGAGTCGTCGACGCGCTGGATGCTGATCAGGTCGCCCATTTCGTGACCCATCGCAGTCCACGCACGGCCAGGCCAGGCGGTGATTTCGGCGCGCACGCGGTCCCACCAGGGCGCGGCCGGATCGACCACCGGAGCGGGGGCCGGCGCAGGCGCCGGCTTGGCCGTCGCCGGCGATTCGGCGACGCCCGACACCGCGGCGTCGGGCACCACGAGCGGCGCGCGGCTGACCAGCTCGATCAGGCGATCGAGGCGGCCGGCCACCGCAGGCACGTCTACCAGCGGCACCGCGCGCAGACGATCGAGATCGCCGTTGATCGCCTGTTGCAACGGCGCCAGCCGCGGACGATCGGCCCGCGCCAGGCGTGCCTGGGCGGTCTCGAGCGCCACCACCGCGTTGCTGACGTTGCCGGCCAGCCGCAACTGCTGGCTGGCGAGCGCCAGCATGCGATCGACGTCGTTGATCAACACGGCTTCGCCGGAGTTGTCGGAGAAATTCTGCAGCGACTGCTCAAGGCCGTCGAACTGCGTCTGGGCGTCCTGCAGCGCGCTTTCGAGCGCGGCCACGCGGCTGCCCTGGGTCTGCACCAGCGACAAGGCCTGGCGCGCGTCGCTGCGCAACTGGCCGACCTCGGACGACATGCCGTCGATGCGGCTGGCCAGCTCGCGGACGTTGCGTTCGGATTTCTGGTATTGCATCCACCAGCCGGCGCCCGCGCCGCCCGCCAGTACCAGCAGCACGATCACGGCAACGCCAAACCCGGGGGCCCGGCGCGCGGCCGGTGCCGGCTTCTTGCCGGACGGCGGCGGCGGCGGTGGCGGCGTCTGGGTCACGGTCGGTCCCGGGCTGACCGGCGGCACCGCAGCGGCAGGCGTGGTCGACGCCGCGCTACCGGGGGTGGGCTTGGCGCCCGAAGCGCCGTCAGGTGTTATTTCTGTCATGTCGCGATTGTAGTCGTTGCCGCGGTCAAGCGAGCATTGCTGCAGCCATGCTTGAGCGCGTGGAGATGCGCTCAGCGCAAGGCCATGAAGCTGTCGAACAAGGCCTGTTCTGTGGGCAAGCTGATTTTTACCATCGGCCCGGCCGCCCCGTCATTACGGATGGTATCGGCGCCGCCTTGCCGCAACAAGTCGGCCAGCCGGGGATGGGTCACTACCGTCGGGCAGGCCGACAGCCAGTCGCCCAGCCCGGCCGTGGCGAGCCGGCGGCGCACCGCCGCGATGCTCTCGGCGCTGCTCAACAGCCAGGCGGCGGTTTCGCCCGCGTCGTGCAACGCACGCAGGCGGGCGACGTCGGCGTCGGCCCAGGGATGGGCGCGGCGACGATACAGCGGCAGGAACGTCACCTCGGCGCCGTCGTCGCGCAGCCGCTGCGCCAACCAGTCGCGCCCCTGTTCGCCGCGCACGATCAGCACGCGGCGCGGCGCCAGCCCGCTGGCCGACAACTGCGCCCACAACGCTTCCGAGTCGTGGGTGGCGGCGTCGGGCGCCGGCTGAATCAATCTGGCCTGAGCATGCCAGCCGGCCTGCTGGCACAGCACGGCGGCACTGGCCGAACCGACCAGCGCGGCTGGCGTGGTCGAGGGCCATTGGAATCCCGCGTGGGCACGGCCGAGCGCCGCCAGGTACAGGCGCGCGGCATTGCCGCTGACCAGCACCACCAGGTCGAAGTCGCCCGGGTGCGGCAGATCGACCACCCCGGTCGGCTCGAGCCGCAGCGCCGGCAGCACCAGCACCGGCCAGCCGGTCTCATGCAGCCGGGCGGCCAGCGCCTCGTTGCGGCCTTCGGGCCGGGTCAGCACCGCAAGTTCCGGCTTGCGGCCGGCCATGCTAGTCGTCCTCGGCGGACAACAGCCCGGCCAGCATGTCGAGCGCGCCGCCCGCCAGCAGCGTCTGCGCGGCGTCGGCGCCCACGCGCTCGGCTTCATCAATATTGCCGCGGGCCTCGGCACGCAGCACGCGGCTGGCATCGGGCATCGCCACCAGCGCGCGCAGCGACAGCGTATCGCCTTCGACCTGCGCGTAGGCGGCCAGCGGCACCTGGCACGAACCGCCCAATGCCCGCGAGACGGCCCGTTCGGCCAGCGCGCACGCGGTGGTGCGTTCGCAGACCAGCGGCGCCAGCACCTGGCGCAGGTCGTCACGGCTGGCGAGGATCTCGATGCCCAGCGCGCCCTGCCCGGCTGCCGGCAGGCTTTCTTGCGGATCGAGCACGCAGCGGATGCGCTCGGCCAGACCCAGGCGCTGCAGGCCGGCGGCAGCCAGCACGATCGCGTCGTATTGGCCGGCGTCCAGCTTGCCCAGGCGGGTGTCGAGGTTGCCGCGCAACGGCTTGACCTGCAGATGCGGGTGGCGCTCGCGCACCTGCGACTCGCGGCGCAGGCTGGAGGTGCCTACCACCGCGCCGGCGGGCAGCGAGGAAAGATCGGGATAGAGATTGGAGACCAGCGCGTCGCGCGGGTCGGCCCGTTCGAGGATGGCGGCGAGCGCGAACGGCTCGGCCATGTCGACCGGTACATCCTTGAGCGAATGCACCGCCAGATCGGCGCGGCCGTCCAGCAGTGCGGTTTCGAGCTCTTTGATGAACAGACCCTTGCCGCCGACCTTGGAAAGGGTGCGGTCGAGGATCTGATCGCCGCGGGTCGTGAGCTCGAGCAGCTCGACCCGACAGGCGGGGTACAGCGTTTGCAGCCGGGCCCGCACGTGCTCGGCTTGCCACAGGGCAAGCCGGCTCGCGCGGGTCGCAATGACCAGACGATCGGGAGCGGACACGGTGGCTAGCCCCTTACATCAGGGCTTTGGCGGCCACCGCGAGCACGATACCGATGATCGCCAGGACCATCAGCCCGGCCAACAGGCTCAGGCCGGATTCATTCTGGCGGGGGTGGCTGGTCTTGCGCAGGCTCATGGTACTCAGGCTTCCTTGACGACGGTTTTCTTGCGGGCAGCCAGCACGCGTCCGAGGACGACAACGAAGGCGGCGCCGATGATTGCAGCAGCGTATTTGACCACGGCCGGCTGCACACCGAAGTTGTTCTCGATCACGACATCGGTCACCAGCATGCCGCCGGCGATCCAGCCCAGCAGTGCGGCACCGAAGGTGACGACCATCGGGAAGCGGTCGATCAGCTTGAGCACGATGGTGCTGCCCCAGATGATGATCGGCACGCTGACGACCAGGCCGAAGATCACCAGACCCAGCTGATGATCGGCGTGGGCGTTCTGCGCGGCGCCGGCGATGGCGATCACGTTGTCCAGGCTCATGACGAAGTCGGCGATGATGATGGTCTTGATCGCGGACATGATCGACGTGCCGCCCTCGATGTTGCCGTGCGCATCATCCTCGGGAATCAACAGCTTGACACCGATCCACAGCAGCAGCAATGCGCCCACGACCTTCAGGAACGGGATCGTCAGCAGGGTCAGCGCGAAGAAGATCAGGATCACGCGCAGCAGGATCGCGCCGGCCGTGCCCCACAGGATGCCCTGCATGCGATGCTTGGGCTCGAGGTTGCGGCAAGCCAGTGCGATGACGACCGCATTGTCTCCGCCGAGCAGGATGTCGATCAGAATGATCTGAAAGACCGCTGCCCAGCTCAGTGTCTGGAAAAACTCAAGCACGTTGATCCCCCTTTAAGGATTTAGTAAGAATTCAGATATCATATGAACCACGCTTGACCCGGTGCGACGATCGCGCGTGCCGGATCAAGCCCGCGATTGTAGTTCAGCTTTCATTAAGCTTTTTGGTGACGCACCAGAAAGATTTTTCCCAGCCCCAATACCAACAGTGCACCGATGCCGCCAGCCATCAGCGCCAGCGTGTGATGCGAGATGCCCATCATCGCGTCGAAGCGTTGCAACGGCGCCTCGAGCGCCGGATCGCCCACCAGCATCTCCCCCGCCACGAAGCCCAGCAGCGCCGCGCCGACCCAGACGATGACCGGGTAGCGGCCGATGATCTTGAGCAGCAGCGAACTGCCGAAGATGACCAGCGGGATGCTGATCGCCAGGCCCAGCACCAGCAGCGTCATGTCGCCCATCGCCGCCGCGGCCACCGCCACCACGTTATCCAGGCTCATGACCAGGTCGGCCACCATGATGGTGCGGATCGCCGCGGCAAGCGTGCCGGTGCCGGCGCCCTGCTCGTCGTGATCGCCCTCGGGCAGCAGCAGCGTCACGCCGATGTAGACCAGCAGCAAGGCGCCGACCGTCTTGAGCCACGGCAGCAGCAGCAACTGCGCGGCGACCAGCGTCAGCACGATGCGCATCACGATGGCGGCCACCGAGCCGGCCACGATGGCGCGCTTTTGCTGATGCGGCGGCAACGAGCGCGCCGCCAGCGCGATGACCACGGCGTTGTCGCCGGAAAGCAGTATGTTTACCCAGATGATCTGGATCAGGGCGATCCAGAAAGCGGTGGAAGTCAGTTCCATATCCCTCGGTCCGATGATGCCGGCTGGCGGCTGTCTTGTGATGCCTGGCGCTTTTCGTCTTGTGCGAGCCGAGGGGGACGATATGCAGGCTAAGTCAATTCTTGTGCCGAATTTGCTTTCATTATAATTTCAAGCCGCTGACCGGAGAGCCGCGCCAATCAAGGCTTTCAGGGCGATGACAGCTTGCCGCGCAGGCTATCCGGTGGCTTTGCGGCCATCGCGCAGCCCTGCCGCGGGCCGCCGCAGCATCACCCTACCCTCTGGCGAGCGCCACCCACCCGCAAACGACAAGGCCCCGGCGCGAACGCCGGGGCCTTGTCTGGTACTGATCGCCCTCGCCCGCCGCTGACCCCGAGGGGCAAGACGGCGAGCAGGACGGCACGAACGCTTTTACAGCACCGACTTGAGCAACTTGCCCATTTCGGACGGATCGCGCGTGGTGCGGATGCCGCAAGCTTCCATCGCTTCGAGCTTGGCATCGGCGGTGTCGGCGCCGCCCGAGATCAGCGCGCCGGCGTGGCCCATGCGCTTTCCGGGAGGAGCGGTGACACCGGCGATGAAGCCGACCACCGGCTTCTTCATGTTGTCCTTGGCCCACTCGGCGGCGGCGACTTCGTCCGGACCGCCGATCTCGCCGATCATGATGACGGCGTCGGTGTCGGGATCGTCATTGAACAGCTTGAGCACGTCGACGTGCTTCAGGCCGTTGATGGGATCGCCGCCGATACCCACGGCGCTCGACTGGCCCAGACCCAGGCCGGTCACTTGGCCGACCGCTTCGTACGTCAGCGTGCCGGAGCGGCTGACGATGCCGATGCGGCCCTTGCGATGGATGTGGCCGGGCATGATGCCGATCTTGATTTCGTCGGGGGTGATCAGGCCGGGGCAGTTCGGGCCCAGCAGCAGCGTCTTGCTGTTCTTGGCCTTCATCTTGTTGCGCAGCTGCAGCATGTCGCGAACGGGGATGCCTTCGGTGATGCAGATGACCAGGTCCAGGTCGGCTTCGACGGCTTCCCAGATCGCGGCGGCGGCGCCGGCGGGCGGCACGTAGATCACCGAGACGGTCGCGCCGGTGTCGGCCTTGGCGTCGCTGACGGTCGCGTAGATGGGCACGCCTTCGAAGTCCTCACCGGCCTTCTTGGGGTTGACGCCCGCCACGAAGGCGTTCTTGCCGTTGGCGTACTCACGGCACATGCGGGTATGGAACTGACCAGTCTTACCCGTGATGCCCTGGGTAATGACCTTGGTGTCCTTGTTGATCAGAATCGACATTTACGGTTTCCTTGGCAGATTCTTACTTGACGGCGGCAACGACTTTGGTGGCGGCTTCGGCCATCGTGTCGGCGCTGATGATCGGCAGGCCCGAGTCGGCCAGCATCTTCTTGCCCAGCTCTTCGTTGGTGCCCTTCATGCGGACGACCAGCGGCACGCTGAGGTTGACGGCCTTGCACGCGGCGATCACGCCTTCGGCGATGACGTCGCAGCGCATGATGCCGCCGAAGATGTTGACCAGGATGGCCTTGGTGCCTTCGTTCTTGAGCATGATCTTGAAGGCTTCGGTGACCTTCTCGGCCGTCGCGCCGCCGCCCACGTCCAGGAAGTTGGCCGGCTCGCCGCCGAACAGCTTGATGGTGTCCATGGTGGCCATCGCCAGGCCGGCGCCGTTGACCAGGCAGCCGATGTTGCCGTCGAGCTGGATGTAGGCCAGATCGAACTTGCTGGCTTCGACTTCGGCCGGGTCTTCTTCGTCGAGGTCGCGATAGGCGACGATTTCGGGGTGGCGGAACAGCGCGTTCGAGTCGAAGTTGAACTTGGCGTCCAGGGCGATGATGTTGCCCTTGCCGTCACGGTTCAGCGGGTTGATCTCGACCAGCGACGCGTCGGTGTCCATGTAGCACTGGTACAGCTTCTTGAAGACGTCGACGGCTTGTGCGGTCGAGTCGGCCGGCAGGCCGATCGCATCGGCGATCTTCTTGGCTTGCGCGTCTTGCAGACCGGTCAGCGGATCGATGTATTCGGTGATGATCTTTTCGGGCGTGGCGTGAGCGACTTCCTCGATGTCCATGCCGCCTTCGCTCGACGCGATGAAGGCGATCTTCTGGGTCGCACGATCGGTCACCAGCGAAACGTAGTATTCCTTCTGGATGTCCGCGCCTTCCTCGATGTACAGGCGGTTGACCTTCTGGCCTTCGGGGCCGGTCTGGTGCGTCTTGAGCTGCATGCCGAGGATTTCACCGGCCAGCTTCTTGACGTCGTCGATCGAGCGGGCCAGCTTGACGCCGCCGCCCTTGCCGCGGCCGCCCGCATGGATCTGTGCCTTGACGACCCAGACCGGGCCGCCCAGCTTTTCAGCGGCGGCGACGGCCTCTTCGACGGAAAAAGCGGGAATCCCGCGCGGCACGGGGACGCCAAATTGCTTCAGCAGTTCCTTGCCCTGGTACTCGTGGATTTTCATGTGTTACCTGTCGGTCGGATGAGAGGAAGAGGAATGAACATCGGCGCCTTGATGCGGCCTAGCGCCTTGGGGGGCCTGATACCAGCGTGGGTAATGCTGCTGCGCGACCGGGCCGTCGATGCGCAGCGCGTGACAGCCGTCCAGCTGAAACGGCCGCGTGCCGTCGTCGGGCGCCGCGCGCCGGCGGTTGGCCATGCTCTGGACGGCGGCGGTAGGCAGCACGAACGACAGCTCGGTCATGTGCGTACAGCCGTCGACGCGCCCGAAGCGTTCGCGCACGCGCTGGCGAAAACCACGCATAAGGTTCAAGCCTACCAGCCTTTGGTAGGCCGGTTCGATACAGGAACAGGCCTGCCCATAGGGCGCGGCGTCGTAGGCCGCCTCGGCGGCGACGATGGTGAATTCGGCATCGATGGTGATGCGCAGGTGCATGTGGTGGACCGGCTGGCCTGCCCGATGCAGCGTTCCGCGCATATCGAAGTCGTAGGACTTGCTGTCGATGAGCTCGGCTTCCAGGTCGAAAAGCCCGTCCGCCCGTCCGTAGGACTGGATGCGTATGGAACGCGTGTGCAGCGGCTGGCGTTCGACGGTCGACGGGGAAAGCGGCATGAAATAGCGCGATACTGAAGTTGCTGCGGGGCAACAAAGTTTCAAAGTATAGCGCAGCGCCGGAACTGTGCTGGTCACGGACCCAGCACAGCGTAGCGCACGGGCCGGCTCGTCAGGCTGACTGGCGCAACTGCCGGGCTGCCTCGACCATGCAGGCCAGCGCCGCCTCGGTCTCGGACCAGCCGCGGGTCTTGAGGCCGCAATCCGGATTGACCCACAGCCGCTCCTTGGGCAGGCGCTGGGCGGCACGCTGCATCAGGCCGACCATCCAGTCGACGTCGGGCACGTTGGGCGAGTGGATGTCATAGACGCCCGGTCCGATGTCGTTTGGATAGCTGAAGCGCTCGAAGGCCTCGAGCAACTCCATGTTCGAGCGCGAGGTCTCGATCGTGATCACGTCGGCGTCCATCGCGGCGATCGACTCGATGATGTCGTTGAACTCGGAATAGCACATATGGGTGTGGATCTGCGTGTCGTCGGCGACACCCGCGGTCGACAGGCGAAAGCAATCGACCGCCCAGTCGAGGTAGGCTTGCCAGTCGGCGCGGCGCAGCGGCAGGCCTTCGCGGATGGCCGGCTCGTCGATCTGGATGACGCGGATGCCGGCCTGCTCGAGATCGACCACCTCGTCGCGCAGCGCCAGCGCCAGCTGGCGGCAGGTCTGTTCGCGCGGCTGGTCGTCACGCACGAAGGACCACTGCAGAATCGTGACCGGGCCGGTCAGCATGCCCTTCATCGGCCGGTCGGTCAGCGACTGCGCGTAGGCGGACCAGCCCACCGTCATCGGCGCCGGACGGGCCACGTCGCCGAAGATCACCGGCGGCTTGACGCAGCGCGAGCCGTAGCTCTGCACCCAGCCGTTGCGCGTGAACGCGAAGCCGGCCAACAGCTCGCCAAAGTACTCGACCATGTCATTGCGCTCGGGCTCGCCATGCACCAGCACGTCCAGGCCGACGTTTTCCTGGAAACGCACGACCTTCTCGATCTCGGCGCGGATCTGCTGCGCGTAGGCCGAGTCGCTCAGCGCGCCGCCCTTCCAGTCGCGCCGCAACGCGCGAATCTCGTTGGTCTGCGGGAACGAACCGATGGTGGTGGTCGGATAGGCCGGCAGCTTGAGCGTGCGCTGCTGCGCGGCGATGCGTTCGGCGAACGGCGCGCGGTCGCGTGAGACCTGGGCCGCGCGCTGCATGCGCTCGGCCACCGCCGGGTTGTGGATGCGCGGCGACTGGCGGCGCAATGCCAGCGCCTCGCGCTGCGACCGCAGTGCATCGCCGACTTCCGGCTCCTGGCTGCCGCCGACCGCGACCCCCAGCAGACGCAGCTCGCCGAGCTTCTGGATCGCGAACGACAGCCAGCTGCGCAATTCGCCGTCGAGTTCGGTCTCCTGTTCGAGGTCGACCGGCACATGCAGCAGCGAGCACGACGGCGCCAGCCATAGACGCTCGCCCAGCTGCGCGCGGGCCTGGGCCACCGCGGCGGCCGCCGCGTCCAGGTCGGTGCGCCAGATATTGCGGCCATCGATCACACCCGCCGACAGGATCTGATCATCGCCCAGCGCGGCCAGCACGTCGGCCAGTTGGCCCGGCGCGCGCACCAGATCGATGTGCAGGCCGGCGACCGGCAGCGTCGCCACGGCAGCCAGGTTGTCCTGCAGCCCGCCGAAATACGTGGCCAGCAGCAGCTTGACGGGTGCCTGGCCCAGCCGTGCATAGGCGTGCTGCAGCGCCTGGCGCCAGGCCGACGGCAGATCCAGCACCAGGATCGGCTCGTCGATCTGCACCCACTGCACGCCCTGCCCGGCCAGCCGTTGCAGCACCTGCTCGTAGACCGGCAGCAGATTGGCCAGCAGCTCGAGCTTGGCGGCGTCGTCGGCGCCACTGTAGCGGTCGCCCTTGCCCAGCCACAGCCATGTCAGCGGGCCGGGGATCACGGCCTTGACGGCGTGACCCGCGGCCTGCGCCTCGGCGACCTGCTCGAACAGGCTGTCGCGCGCGATCCGGAAGGTCTGGCCCGGCACCAGCTCGGGCACGATGTAGTGGTAGTTGGTGTCGAACCACTTGGTCATCTCGCAGGCGGCCGCCGGCGTGCCGGTCGGTGCGCGGCCCCGGCCCATGCGAAACAGCGTATCCAGCCCGACCGGCTGGTCCTGCGGCTGGCCGAAACGGGCCGGTACCGCGCCCAGCAGCGTGGTCCATTCGAGTATCTGGTCGTACCAGGCAAAATCGCCCACCGGCACGAAGTCCAGCCCGGCATCGGCCTGCACCTGCCAATGACGTGCCCGCAGCGTGCGGCCGGTGGCCTCGAGCTCATCGGCGCTTTGCTTGCCGGCCCAGTAGGCCTCGACGGCGCGTTTGAGTTCGCGCTGCACGCCGATACGGGGAAAGCCCAGGTTATGAATGGTCGTCATGGAAGCCGCCTGTCAAAATGAAATCGAATCAAGTCAGGCAACTATTCTGCGATGACGCTCGCATGAGTCAAAATCAAATCCTGCAAGGATTGATTGAGAAAAACTCATAAAATAACGATTCCACGCCCGCCCGGACTAAGAGCGGCAGGCGGGTACCGCCCTCATTCAAGAACCATGCTCGAAATACGACACCTGGAAACCCTGGTCGCGATACGCGACGGCGGCAGCCTGCTCGAGGCCGCCGAACGGCTGCATCTGACCCAGTCGGCGCTGTCGCATCAATTGCGCGATCTCGAAACCCGGCTCGGTGTGTCGCTGCTGAACCGGCGCACCCGCCCTGCCCGACTGACCACCGCCGGCTTGCGGGTGCTGGCGCTGGCCGAGGATGTCTTGCCGCGGCTGAAGGCCACCGAGCGCGAGTTGCAGCGGCTGGCGGCCGGGCGCACCGGCCGGCTGCATCTGGCGATCGAATGCCACTCGTGTTTCCAGTGGTTGATGCCGGCGCTGGACAACTTCCGCAGCCAATGGCCCGAGGTGGCGCTGGATCTGTCGGCGGCGTTTTCGTTCGCGCCCTTGCCGGCGCTGGTGCGCGGCGACCTGGATCTGGTCATCACGTCCGATCCGCAGCCGCTCGATGCAGTCGAATACCTGCCGCTGTTTCGCTACGAGGTCATGTTGGCGGTCGCGCAGAACAATCCGCTGGCAGCCTTCAAACACGTCGAACCGCGGCAATTGGCCGACCAGGTGCTGATCACCTATCCGGTCGACAAACAGCGGCTGGACGTCTTCACGGCATTCCTGGACCCGGCCGACGTCGAGCCGGCCGCGGTGCGCCGCGCCGAACTGACGCCGATCATCGTGCAACTGATCGCCAGCAACCGCGGCATCGCGGCGCTGCCCAACTGGGCGCTGACCGAATATCTGGGCCAGGGCTGGATGCATCTGTGCCGGCTGGGTCCGCAAGGTGTCTGGTGCACCTTGTATGCCGCGGTGCGCAGCGAAGACGCCGAATCGTCTTACGTGCAGGACTTCCTGCAGATCGCCAAGGAAGTCTGCTTTCGCACGTTGGCCGGCATCAGGTCGGTCAAGGGCTGAGGGGCGTGGCCCGCTGAGGGCGGCGGAATCGCCTTGGCCTGCTCGCCGGCGCAAGACCCGATGAACCAGCCTGCGATGCGCCAGCCTGTCGCGGGCGGCCGTCAGGTCAGCTAGGCTGATTCGGTATCGGCCAGGTCGTCGAGGCCACGCGCACCGCGCTTGACGATCTTGCCGACGACCTCGGCACTGAAACCGCGCGAGGCCAGAAAACGCGCCTGCCGGGCGAACTCGGCCTGGGTCTGTGCCGGCTGGTCGGCGTAGCGTTTTTGCCAGACGGCCAGCGCGCGCTCGTATTCGCTGGCCTGCAAAGAATCCCGCGCATCGCGTATGAAGTCTTCGTCGACTCCGCTGCTGCGCAGCGTCTGCACGATGCGCGCAGTGCCCTGGCGCTCGCGGTGCTTGCGCAGCAAACCTTCGGCATAGCGGCTTTCGGACAGCCAGCCTTCTTTTTGCAGGCTGTCGAGCAAGGTCTCGATCTCTTGCGGATCGTCGCTGTGGCGGGCCAGCTTGCGCGACAGCTCGAGGCGGCCGTGTTCGCGGCGGGACAGGAAATCGACCGCCCTGGCCTTGAGGCTGGGGCCGCGCCGCGCGGGCCGGGCCGCATCTGGCGAGCCCGGCGTCTCGGCCGGATCGCCGGGATGCGGCGCGATATCCGCATCCCGGTCCGCGCGGCTGGGGCGGCGCCTGACGATCACTCGTCGCCGGCTTCGGCCGTGGCCGCGTCGATGCTCATGGCGCGGCTGACCACACCCATGTTGGCACGGACCTTGTTCTCGATCTCGAACGCCAGCGCGGGATTTTCGCGCAGGTATTCACGCACGTTGTCCTTGCCCTGGCCGATGCGGTTGCCGCTGTAGCTGTACCAGGCACCGGCCTTGTCGACCACGCCTGCCTGCACGCCCAGATCGATGATCTCGCCTTCGCGCGAGATGCCGGCGCCGTACATGATGTCGAACTCGGCCTGCTTGAACGGCGGCGCGACCTTGTTCTTGACGACCTTGACGCGGGTCTCGTTGCCGACGACCTCTTCGCCACGCTTGATCGAGCCGGTACGGCGAATGTCCAGGCGAACCGAGGAATAGAACTTGAGCGCGTTGCCGCCGGTGGTGGTCTCGGGGTTGCCGAACATCACGCCGATCTTCATGCGGATCTGGTTGATGAAGATGACCATGCAATTGGTGCGCTTGATCGTGGCGGTGAGCTTGCGCAGCGCCTGGCTCATCAGGCGGGCCTGCAGGCCGGGCAGCGAATCACCCATCTCGCCTTCGATTTCGGCCTTGGGCACCAGCGCGGCGACCGAGTCGATGACGATCAGGTCGACCGAGCCCGAGCGCACCAGCGCATCGGTGATTTCGAGTGCCTGTTCGCCGGTATCGGGTTGCGAGATCAGCAGTTCGGTGAGCTTGACGCCGAGCTTGGAGGCGTACTGCACGTCGAGCGCGTGTTCGGCGTCGACGAAGGCGCAGGTGCCACCGACCTTTTGCATCTCGGCGATGACCTGCAGCGTCAGCGTGGTCTTGCCCGAGGATTCGGGACCGTAGATCTCGACCACGCGGCCGCGCGGCAGGCCGCCGACGCCCAGCGCGATGTCCAGACCCAGCGAACCGGTCGACACGACCTGGATATCGTGCTCGACCTCGTTGCCGCCGTACAGCATGATCGAGCCCTTGCCGAACTGCTTTTCGATCTGCGACAGCGCGGCGGCCAACGCCTTGCTCTTCTCCGCCGCGGCGGCCTTGCTGTTTTTGTCGTCCATGAGTTTCCTTGACTAGGTGATCGGTGATCAGGGCAGCGAGCGGTTCGCTCGGCGGTTCGCTGATTCAATGCCGAAATTATTGCACTGGATTGTACTGTATATACGAACAGTATGACAAAATTTTCCGCGTTATCCCGGCTGGGCAAGGCGGGCGACGCTGTGCCAGAATCTGCCATCGCCGCCCAGGCCGGCCCCGGTTTCCCGCCATGCGCATACTCATCGCCGAAGACGACAGCATTCTGGCCGACGGCCTGTCCCGTTCGCTGCGGCGCAACGGCTGCGCGGTCGACACCGTCCACGACGGCCTGGCCGCCGATTCGGCGCTCAGCGCCCAGGCCTTCGACCTGCTGATCCTCGACCTGGGCCTGCCCCAGCTGCCGGGCCTCGAGGTGCTGCGGCGGCTGCGGGCACGCAACTCGCGCCTGCCGGTGCTGATCCTGACCGCCGCCGACAGCATCGAACAACGCGTCAAGGGCCTGGACCTGGGCGCCGACGACTACATGGCCAAACCTTTCGCGTTGTCCGAACTCGAAGCCCGCGTGCGTGCGTTGACGCGCCGCGGCGCCGGCGGCGGCGCCACGGTGCTGCGGCACGGCCGGCTGGTGTTCGATCAGATCGGCCGGGTCGCGCAGGTCGACGACCAGACGCTCGACCTGTCCGCGCGCGAAGTCAGCCTGCTCGAGATCCTGCTCACGCGCAGCGGCCGCATGGTCAACAAGAACCAGATCGTCGATCACCTGTGCGAATGGGGCGAGGAAGTCAGCTCCAACGCCATCGAGGTCTACGTGCACCGGCTGCGCAAGAAGCTCGAACCCAGCGGCGTGAAGATCGCCACGGTGCGCGGCCTGGGCTATTGCCTCGAACGGGACCAGAGTGCCGTCGCGCCAGCCGCTGCCGCGCATTGAGTCACCCCCGGCCCGCAAGCCGGGCCTGAACCAGGAAGCGCTGGACATCCTGCAACGCGGCCACGCCGAACCCAATTTCGCGCCGCCGCGCCGCTCGCTGCTGGGCGAGATCCTCGACTGGATGCTGGCGCCGCTGTTCCTGCTGTGGCCGATGAGCGTGGCGATCACCTACGTGGTGGCGCAGAACATCGCCAACGTACCTTACGACCGGACGCTGTCGAACTACCTGCACGTGCTCGCCGAACAGGTCGAATTCGATGGCGACCAGGCCCGCCTCAATCTGACGCCGCCGGCGCGGCGGCTGCTGCGCACCGACGAATCCGACAGCGTGTTCTGGATGGTGCTGGGCAGCCGTGGCCAGTACCTGGGCGGCGATCGCGAACTGCCGCTGCCGCCGGCCGGCACGCCGGCGCGGCCCGGCCCGGTGCACTACCGCGACGACACGCTGCGCGACTTTGGCATCCGGCTGGCCTATACCTGGATGGAGCCGGCCTCGCCCGAGGCCCAGCCCACGCTGCTGATCGTGGCCGAGACGCTCGAGAAGCGCGAACAGCTGGCCAACGACATCATCAAGGGTGTGATCATTCCTCAGTTCGTGGTGCTGCCGATCGCGGTGCTGCTGGTGTGGTTCGGCCTGTCGCGCGGCGTCGCGCCGCTCAATGCGCTGCAGCAGCGGCTGCGCGAGCGCCGGCCGGACGACCTGTCGCCGCTGGACGAAAACGCCGCGCCGACCGAGATCGCGCCGCTGGTCGAGGCGGTCAACGAACTGCTGGGACGGCTGTCGGCCAACGTGCAGGCGCAGCGCCGCTTCGTCGCCGATGCGGCGCACCAGCTCAAGACACCGCTGGCCGGGCTGCGCACCCAGGCCGAACTGGCGCTGCACAACGCCAGCCCCGAAGACATCAGATCCAGCCTGCGCCACCTGGTGGCCGGCTCCGAACACGCGACCCGCGTGGTCAACCAGCTGCTGTTGCTGGCGCGCGCCGAAAACGCCGGCGAGGTGCCGATGCAACGCCTCGATCTGGACGCGCTGGCGCGCGAACAGGCGCAGTACTGGGTGCCGCAAGCCATGGCGACCGGTATCGACCTGGGCTTCGAAGGCCCGGACCTGCCGATCTGGGTCTACGGCAATGCGCTGCTGCTGGCCGAACTGCTCAACAACCTGCTCGACAATGCGCTGCGCTACACCCCGGCCGGCGGCCATGTGACGATCAGGCTGACACAGCAGCGCAGCCACGCGGTGCTCGAGGTCATCGACACCGGCCCCGGCATCGCGGCGGCCGAGCGCGAGCGCGTGTTCGATCGCTTCTACCGCGTGCTCGGCAGCGGCGTCAGCGGCAGCGGACTGGGGCTGGCGATCGTGCGCGAGATCGCCCAGAAACATCAGGGCGAGGTGATCGTGGCCGCGGACGCCGGCACCCCCGGCACCTGCATGCGCGTGACACTGCTGCGGCTCGCCGACTGAGCCCTGGGGCTTACCCTTAAGCCCCCGCGCAGCAATAACAAACGATTACAAATTTAAGTTTGGCGTAAGTAGCGCGTCAGACACGAGTCAGTGTGCGCGCCTACCGTAAGCGCAGTCCCAACAGAAGGGACTCACGCATGGCTCCCTAATAAACCAGCCTTGCTGCAAGAACGAGGAGACAACATGAGCACCAACGCCCAAACGGCGCCGTCCGGCGCGCCCAGGCCCATCACCCGTGACGAGAAACGCGTAATTCTCGCGTCGTCGCTGGGGACGGTTTTCGAGTGGTACGACTTCTACCTGTACGGCTCGCTGGCGGCCATCATCGCCGTGCACTTCTTCTCGGGCGTGAACCCGACGGCGGCGTTCATCTTCGCGCTGCTGGCGTTTGCCGCCGGTTTTGCGGTGCGGCCATTCGGCGCACTGGTGTTCGGTCGTCTCGGCGACCTGGTCGGCCGTAAGTACACTTTCCTGGTGACCATCGTGCTGATGGGCGCCTCGACCTTCCTGGTCGGCATCCTGCCGACCTACGAAACGATCGGCATCGCGGCGCCGATCATCCTGATCATCCTGCGGCTGCTGCAAGGCCTGGCGCTGGGTGGCGAATACGGCGGTGCCGCCACCTACGTGGCCGAACACGCGCCGGAAGGCCGCCGCGGCCTGTTCACCAGCTGGATCCAGACCACCGCGACGATGGGCCTGTTCCTGTCGCTGCTGGTGATCCTGGGCGTGCGCACGGTGCTGGGCGAGGAAGCCTTCCGCGCCTGGGGCTGGCGCATCCCCTTCCTGATCTCGATCGTGCTGCTGGGCATCTCGGTGTGGATCCGGATGCAGCTGAGCGAATCGCCGACCTTCAAGCGCATGAAGGCCGAGGGCAAGGGCTCGAAGTCGCCGATCAAGGACTCGTTCGGCAACTGGACCAACCTCAAGCTGGTACTGCTGGCGCTGTTCGGCCTGGCCGCCGGTCAAGCCGTGGTCTGGTACACCGGTCAGTTCTACGCGCTGTTCTTCCTGACGCAGACGCTCAAGGTCGAGGCCAATTCGGCCAACATCATGATCGCCATCGCGCTGCTGCTGGCCACCCCGTTCTTCGTGTTCTGGGGCTGGCTGTCGGACAAGATCGGCCGCAAGCCCATCATCCTGGGTGGCTGCCTGATCGCCGCACTGACCTACTTCCCGATCTTCAGCGCCATCACGCACTACGCCAATCCGGCGCTCGAACGTGCCCAGGCCAACGCGCCGGTGACCATCATCGCCGACGCGTCGACCTGCTCGTTCCAGTTCAACCCGGTCGGCACCGCGTCGTTCACCAGCTCGTGCGACATCGTCAAGTCGTTCATGGCCCGCAATTCGGTGAACTACGACAACCAGTCGGCGCCGGCAGGCTCCACGGCCATCGTGCGCATCGGTTCGACCCAGTACGAGTCCTTCGAAGGCGCGGCGCTGTCGCCGGCCGAGTTCAAGACCCGCACGGCTGAACTGAACAAGGCACTGACCGCGGCCATCCGTGATGCCGGCTATCCGGCATCGGCCAACCCGGCCGAGATCAACCGGCCGATGGTGGTGCTGCTGCTGTTCATCCTGGTGCTGTACGTGACCATGGTCTACGGCCCGATCGCCGCCATGCTGGTCGAAATGTTCCCGACGCGGATCCGCTACACCTCGATGAGCCTGCCGTATCACATCGGCAACGGCTGGTTCGGCGGTTTCCTGCCTCCGGTCGCCTTCGCGGTCGTGGCAGCCACCGGCAACATCTACGACGGCCTGTGGTACCCGATCATCATCGCAGTCATGACCCTGGTCATCGGCGCGCTGTTCGTGCGCGAGACCAAGGACAACCGGATCACCGACTGACGACGACGCTTCCCCCGCTGGATGGGACTGCTGCGCTCATCCGGCTTTCGAGGCCCCGATCCGGGGCCTTTTTTTTGGCCTGCCCCGCCTGCCCCGCCAGCGATATCGGGCCCCCCGGCTTGCCGCCAACGGCCATTCGTTTATACACTTCGTATACGAAACGTATATTCAAGGCAGCATGGCATGACCAAACGACCCGAGGAAATCGCCCTGATGGCAAGCAGCGGCCAGCTATTGGCCAGCGTGTTTGCGCGGCTGGATCAGCTCGAGCTGGTCGGCATGACGACGATGCAGGTCAACGACCTGGTCGACGATTTCATCGTGCGCGAGCTGCAGGCCCGGCCGGCCAGCAAGGGCCAGTACGGCTATGCCTACGCACTCAACGCCTCGCGCAACGAAGTGGTCTGCCATGGCATGCCGTCGGCCGGCGACACGCTGCGCAGCGGTGACATCGTCAACTTCGACATCACGCTCGAAAAGCACGGCTACCTGGCCGACTCCAGCAAGACCTACTTGGTCGGCGAAGTCGCGGCGCCGGCCCGGCGGCTGGTGCAGGTGACCTACGAGGCCTTGTGCAAAGGCATCGCCGCGGTGCGGCCCGGCGCCCGGCTCGGCGACGTCGGGCACGCGATCGAACGCCACGCGCGCCAGCACGGCTACTCGGTGGTCCGGGAATACTGTGGTCACGGCATCGGCCGCGAGATGCACGAAGCGCCGCAGGTGCTGCACTGGGGACGGCCGCGCACCGGCCTGGCCTTGCGCGAGGGCATGGTATTCACGATCGAACCGATGCTCAATCAGGGCGGCCATGACGTCAGGACCGAAGCCGACGGCTGGACCGTGGTCACCTGCGACGGCGGCCTGTCGGCGCAGTTCGAACACACGGTGGCGGTGACACACGACGGGGTACGGGTGCTGACGCGGCGTCCGGGTGAACAGCTGCCGCAGTGACCGAGGCCGCGGCGGTGGCGGTGGCGGTGGCCGCGGCGGTGGCCGCGAACGCACCGCAGTGACCGCAAGCGCAACGGTGTTGCGGCGCTGACGCTGCGTCCGACCGAACGACCGCCGCGGTAAGGACGAGCGCAACGGTGCCTGCACGCGCAAAAAAAAGCGGCCTGGCTGCAGGCAGCCAGGCCGTCACGGGAGCACACGATATCGCGCTTAAGAAAAAGGCTCGCGGGGACGCGATATCGGCGTCGGTACCAAGTCATGCTCCGCCAGTCACTGGGGGATCCAACATGTCTGGGAAGTCACTGCCATGTCTTGATGCCGAGCGGCCAGTCTAGCGCCGCGCATCTGACTTTCGCCTGAATGTACGGCGTTCCGGAAGAATTTCGCGCCGGCCCGGTGATCGCCGCGGCGACCTCAGGCCTGGCCGGCGATGCGCCGACGCAGCCGGCGCAGCACGGCGCCCAGCAGCGGCACCTTTTCATAGACCTCCTGCGCGGCATCCCAGTAGTCGCGATGCTCGGCAATCAGCCCCTGCGCGTCCAGCACCAGGTGCGAGGCGCCGCTGACGGTGTGTTCGCGGCCACGGTAGCCGAACACGAAGCGCCACGTGACGAAGCCCTGCCCCGCCCGCGCGACCACGGCTTCGATCAGGAAACGCGGCGACTGCAGGTTGTCGAACATTCGTGCATAGATGGCCTCGATGGCCGGCAGGCCCTGCACCGCATGGAACGGATCCTGGAAGCGTGCCTGGGGCGCATAGATACCGTCTATCTCGCCGAGCGTGTCGCGCTGCAAGGCGCCGAACCAGCGTGCGATGGCCTGGATGCGTTCGGCGCCGTCGTGGCTGGCAGATGAGAGAGGTTCGGTCATGTCCTGGCCTGGGTGTCGGGCGTCGGGTGGCGAGTGGCGAGTGTCGGGCGGCGAGTGTCGGGCAGCCAGGCCACCTCAGGCCTTGCTGAAAGTCCATTGCCGCACGTCGATGCGGCCTTCGCGGAAGCCGGCCTCGCAATAACACAGGTACATGCGCCACATCCGAACGAACGCGGTGTCGAAACCCTGCCGCTGCACGGCCGGCAAGGCCGCCTCGAACGCGCTGCGCCAGCAGCACAGCGTCCTGGCGTAGTCGAGCCCGAAGGCCAGCACATTGCGCTGCGTCAGCCCCGCGCTCGCCGCCGTCCGCGCCAGCCGTTCGGGGCTGGGCAACATGCCGCCGGGGAACACGCACTGCTGGATGAAATCGGTGTTGCGACGGTAGTCGTCGAAATACGGCTCGGCGATGTCGATCGACTGGATCAGCACCCGGCCACCGGGCTTGAGGCAACGCGACAGCTGCTCGAAGTAAGGCGCCCAGCGGCGCTCGCCCACCGCTTCGAACATCTCGATCGAGACGATGTGATCGTACTGGCCCTGCAGGTCGCGATAGTCGCACAGGGCCAGCGTGGCGCGGTCCTGCAGGCCGGCCGCCTCGATACGCTGACGGGCCCATGCCAGTTGCGCGTCGGACAGCGTCACGCCGTGCACGTGGATGCCGCGGCGGGCGGCGCGCTCGGCGAAGCCGCCCCAGCCGCAACCGACCTCCAGGATGGTCTGGCCAGGCTGCGCATCGAGCTCGTCGAGGATGCGGTCGTACTTGGCCTGCTGGGCCTGCTCCAGGCTCAGGCCGGGCGCCGCGTCGAACCAGGCCGCCGAATAGGTCATGGTCGGGTCCAGCCACAAGGCATAAAAATCGTTGCCCAGGTCATAGTGGCTGAGGATGTTGCGGCGGCTGCCGCGCCGGCTGTTGTCACGCAGCACGCGGTGCGACAGGCGCTTGGCCAGCATCGCCCACCAACGGCCGCGGTACGCGGCCTCGAGCGCCTGCGCGTTGCGCAACGCCAGCTGGAACAAGGCATGCAGGTCGGGGCTGTCGATCCAGTCGCGCGAATACGCCAATGCGAAACCGACGTCGGATTCGCGCAGGATCAGTCCGGCCGCACGCCAGTCGCGGATCTGCAACTGGGCATGCGGCCCGCTGCCGGGCTGGCCGAACTGCCGCACCGAGCCATCCGGCGCCGCCACCTCGAGCGAGCCCAGTTGCACGGCATCGAGCAGCTTGACGAAGCCCCGCACCCAGGGCGACAGCGGCAAAGCTGGAAAGCCCAGCCTGAGATCATTGGTGCTCACCGTAACGCCTCCGTGGATGAATCCGAACCGCCGGGCCCGGGCTTGCGTTGCAGCGGAACGCCGCGCAACCACAGCCGCAAGGCCTGCCAATGAATACGCCAGATCACGCCCAGCGTCAGCAAGGGCATCGCCAGCAAGGTCCGCAGCAAAGTGGGCTGACGCAACACCTGTTCGTGTCCCCAGATCGCCGTGCGCAGCAGCGGCTGGTCGTCGGGCGCCTCACCGGCCGGCGCATCGGGTGTCGTGTCGAAGTAGTCGATCGCCATGCGCCGCACGCCGGCGCGCTCGAACAGGCGGAATCGATAGCTGCCGCGCACCTCGCAGAACGGCGACACGAAAAAACGCTTGCGGCACACTAGTTCGGTGCCGACCCCGATGGGCGCCAGCGCCGGCGCGGTCAGCACGTAATCGTGGCGTTCGCCGAAGGTGTTGTTGACCTCGGCCAGCAGCGCCCGCAGAACCCCTTGCCGATCGTGCACGAACCAGAAGCTGACCGGGCTGAACAGATAGCCGAACACACGCGGAAAAGTCTGCAGCCAGACCTCGCCGGTCTCGAAGCCGACATCGGCCTGCGCCAGTCGCTGGCCCAGCCAGTCGTTCAGGTCGGAGCCGTCGCGCGCGCCATGATCGCGATCGAAGAAGGCCACCGGCCGTCGGCGGTTGATGCCCAGCAGCCACGAGCCGCTCGCGGCCAGCGCCTGCGGCTGGTCGATGCGCAGGCGCAGATAGAACACCGGGTACGAGAAGGCATGCGCGACCGGCCGGCTGCGCGCGTGCATGACCTTGCCGCGGCCCAGCCACACGGCTGCCTGTGGGGCGAGGCCGGCGTCGCTCATCGCAGCTCCTGTTGCCACGGCGCCGTCACTCCCAGCGCGTTGGCGACCCGCAGCGCGGACGCCAGGCCGTCTTCGTGAAAGCCGTAGCCGGTCCAGGCGCCGCACAACCACACGCCGCCCTGCCCCTGCACCGCGGGCAAGGCCTGCTGCGCCGCCACCGCCGCGGCATCGAGGATCGGATGCTGATAATCGAATGCGGCGATGAAGTGCGCGTCGGCGGGCTCGCGGTGAGGGTTGAGGGTCACGACCACCGGCGTCTCGTCCGGCAAGGGCTGCAGCGCGTTGATCAGATAGCTGACCGCGACCGGCCGGTCGGCGCCTTGCGCTGGCGCGGCCAGGTAGTTCCAGGCCGACCAGACCTTGCGCCGGCGCGGCAGCAGCGCCGGATCGGTATGCAGCACCGCGCGGTTGGGCGCGCAGCGAAACGCCTGCAGCACGGCCCGGGCCGGCGCATCGGCCGCGAGCAGGCGGTGCGACGTCGGCGCGTGACAGGCCAACACCACGGCATCGAAGTGTTCGCTGCCGGCCACCGATACGATCCGCACGCCATCGGCCTGCGGCAACACGGCCGAGACCGCGCAGCTGCTGCGGGTCTGCTGGATGCCAGCGAGCAGCTTGTCGACGTAGCTGCGCGCGCCGCCGCGCACGGTCTTCCAGACCGGCCGACCGTTGACCTGCATCAGCCGATGGTTCAGGCAGAACGACAGAAAGGTATGCGCGGGGAAATCGAGGATCTCGCGCACCGGCGCCGACCAGATCGCCGCGGCCATCGGCAGCAGATACCAGTCGCGCATGGCCTGGCCATAACCGTGCGCATCGAGCAGTTGCCCCAGCGTCTGCTGCGGCGAGGCCAGGCTCAGGTAACGCGGCGCCTCGCGGTTCATGCGCGCGATGTCGCGCAGCATCCCCAGAAACGCGGGTCGCAGCAGATTGCCCGGCTGCGCGAACACGGTGGCCAGATTGCTGCCGGCCCACTCGAGGTCGGGCTGCTCCAGCGAGAACGAGAACGTCATTTCGCTATCGATGACGCCGACGGCCAGATGGCGCAACAGCGCGACCAGGTTCGGATAGGTCAGGTCGTTATGGACCAGGAAGCCGGTGTCGACCGCATGGGTGCGACCTTGCAGCGTCACGTCGACGGTATTGGTGTGGCCGCCGAAGCGCGACTGCGATTCGAACAGCGTGACCTGATGGCGTTGCGCCAGCAGCCACGCGGCGGCCAGGCCGGAGATGCCTGAACCAATCACGGCGACGCGGCTGCCAGCCTGGATGTCCATCGTGTCAGGCCCCGCTGCCCAGCAGCGCCTGGCGCAGTGCCGGCGCCTGGGTGCGCGGATCGAGCCAGATCGCCGCGAACGCGGAACGGAAGCCGGCATCGTCGAGCGCGCCGATGCGCAGCTTGCCGAAATAGAAATGCACCGCACCGCTGGCCAGGAACACCCCGGTGATGCGATCGCCCTTCACGACCGATGGAAACACGCGATTCATGGTTTTTTCCCATTCGGCGAGCTGTGTGGCGGGGGGATCGGCCAGGCGCTGCATCTCTTTGACCGCGGCGCCGACGATGGTCGACGCGTCGATCTTGCGCAGATAGTGCAGCGACAGCGCGAAGGTTTCTTCGGCGACGTAGCGCGGCGAGCTGCAATACAGCTGCGCCTCATAATAATTGAACACGCTCCATTTGAACGTGCCGCGCCCCACCGCATGCCAGTTTTCTTGCTCTGCCAGCAGACAGGCGGGAACCGGGCCGTCGTCCTGACCGCCGTGTTCATCCCCGTGCATGGTCGAATACATAATCTATACTCAATTGCCTGGATTTATTCCGCCGATGGGCGCAACATTACCAGCTAGTGTGTTTTTATACCAACCAGTTCACACATTGAACTGATTAGACTACGATCATTTCGGAAACTCAAGTCACATGAACGACGCTCCGAAGAAGAAGCTGTCTTTCAAGCAACAGCAATTGCAGTTTCGCGAAGACGCGATCCTGGACGCGGTCAACCGGCTGCTGGCCGCCAAGGGCTATGACCTGATGACCATGGACGAGGTCGCGGCCGAAGTGGGCATCGCCAAGGCGAGCCTCTACAAGCACTTCCAATCCAAGGAAGCGCTGGCCGCGGCATCGATGACACGCCTGCTGCAAAGCACGCGCAAGGTGATCGACAACCTGCCCGAGGCGCTCGGGCCAGTGGACAAACTCAAGGAACTGGTGCGCTGGGCGATCCGTTCGCACCTGCAGGGCGAACTGCCGCTGCTGCCGTCGACCCGCTCGACCATCCACAACACGCTGACCTCGCACCAGGGCTATCTGGACGAGCTCAGGCAGGTGACCGAGGCACTGGGAAACTGGATCGAACGGGCGCAGGCGCAAGGCACGTTGTCGATGCGCCTGCCGGGCGAGGTGGTGCTCTACACGATCTTTGCGCGCTCTTGCGACCCGGTGTCTGATTTTTTGAAGATGGGCGGCGCGTTTTCGGACGAAGAGATCGTCGAATACATGATCGAGACCTGTTTCTACGGGCTGGCCCCGGGCCCGCAGGCCGGCGCGGGGCCAGGCTGACGCTAGCGGCGCATGCCGACCACCAGCACCAGCGCGCCGGCCACGATGGCGGCGACGCTGGCCCAGGTCGGAATGAACACCGACTTCTCGGTCTCGGCGGTCGCCTTGACCGACCCGATCTGCAGCACGGTTTCCTCGCTGGTGTAGTTGAAGCCCTTGTAGATCAGCGAGGCCGCACCGGCCACTATCAAGATTGCACCGATGAGCACGGCAGGTTTCATCACGGTTCTCCGGGGTCGATGAAATGCACAAAAAGATACTCCAGCCGCGGCCGGCCGGGCGCGCGCGCAAGTGACAGAATCTGTCTGCGCGACCCGACGCCTGGGCTGGCGATGCGTCGTATAGAATCAGACCTTTTGCGCGCAACCTGCAATGTGGTTCAAGAATCTCAAGATCTTCCGTCTTTCCACCGCCTGGACGCTGTCCGACGAGGCGCTGGCCGATAAGCTGGCCCCCGCGGCCTTCACGCCGGGCAACACCCTCGAGGCCCAGACGCTGGGCTGGGTGCCGGTGCGCGACGACGGTCCGCTGGTCTATTCGGTGCGTGGCCAGCTGTTGCTCAAGCTGCGTACCGAAAAGAAGCTGCTGCCCAGCACCGTGGTCAACCAGGTGGCCCGCGCGCGTGCCCAGGAGCTCGAGGCCCAGCAAGGCTTCAAGCCGGGCCGCAAGCAGATGAAGGAGCTCAAGGAGCAGGTCTTCGACGAGCTGCTGCCGCGCGCCTTCAGCATCACGCGCGACACCATGGTCTGGATCGACCCGGTCAACCACTGGCTGGTGATCGATGCGGCCGCGGCCGCCAAGGCCGACGAAGTGCTGGGCCTGCTGGCCAAGAGCATCGACCCCTTCCCCGCCGAACCGCTGTACGTCGAACAGTCGCCGTCCGCGGCGATGACCGGCTGGCTGGCCGGTGACGAGGCGCCGGCCAACTTCACCGTCGACCAGGACACCGAACTGGCCGCGGGCGGCGACAGCCGCGCGGCGGTGCGCTACGTACGCCACACGCCCGAGGTCGAGGACTTGCGCCGCCACATCGCGTCGGGCAAACAATGCACCCGCCTGGCGATGACCTGGGCCGATCGTGTGTCGTTCGTGCTGACCGAGGGCCTGGACGTCAAGCGCCTGGCCCCGCAGGACGTACTCAAGGAAAATGCCGACTCGTCCGGCCTGGCCGAAGACCAGCGGTTCGAGTCGGACATGGCACTGATGACGGGCGAACTCGCCAAGCTGCTCGACGATCTGGTGCTGGCCCTGGGCGGCGAGAAAAAATGATCCCCCGGCCCGGCTGGCAAGCCGGGCCGCTTCACCACTACCGAAGACTGCCGGGCCCATGATCGGCGACCGGACGGACGGGACACCTGCGTCCCGTCCGTCCCAGCATTACATGGCGTTGTTGCGCGGCACGGCGATGTCGATGACCTTGGCGGGCAGGCCTTCGATCTTGCCGACTTCGGTCGCCTTGAAGTCAGGCAGCGACAGCGTGTGCAGCACGCCGTCCTTCAGCACGAAGCCGGTATTGCCGCCCTTGCCGTCGGACCAGATATCGAACGCGGCGTGCTCGACCTTCTTGGCGATTTCGGCCTTGTCGACCAGCACGCCGTCGTTGGGCGGAGCCTGGTGGAACAGGCGGCCGGTGGCAGCGTCGATGTCGTACAGCGCGGTTTCCTTGGTGCCCTTGTACGAGTTCGTGTAGGCGCCCGCCACGACCTTGGGCGTCTTGCCGGCGTATTTGCCGTCGGCGGCATACGACAGCTTCTTGTCGACCACGACTTCGCCGCTATCGACATTGACGCGGAAGTTGGTGCCATCGGGTGCCATCAGACGCAGCCGATCGGCCACCGGATTGAAGCTGACGATCGCCCAGCCCTTGCCCGGCAGCGCTTCGCTGAGCTTGGCGCCAGCGGTGGCCTGAGCCGTCTTGGGGTCGATGGTGTAGATCATGTTGTTGTCGCCCACGGCGTACAACTGGCCGTTGGCCGGCCGCACGTCGATGCCGCGCAGCGTCGTGTCGGCACCCTTCACTTTCCAGGTACCGGTGACTTTCTTGGCATCGGTGTCGATGGCGGCAAGCTCGCCACCGGCCGACAGCGCCCAGATTTCGGCAGCCGAGGCGCCGGCGACGGTCAGGCTGGCGGCCAGGCCGATCAACGTGCGTGCGAGGATGGTCTTTTTCATGGCGATTTCCTTGTGGTTCGTGTGAGGGGTGCGCAGTTGCGCGCCAAGGAAGGAACGAGCCTTCATAGCTATTACCCGCCACACCCCTGCCTGGATGTCGCCATTTACAAAGTCTTGCAACCTGAGGGACGGCACCCCCGGTTGCCCGAGCGTGCGCGCCGGTGATGTCAGGTCAATCGAGCGCGGCCACCACCGTGCGGCCGATGAACAGGATCGGGCCGGTCGGGCCGCCGGTCGGCGAGCCGCCCGCGGGTTCGACGGTCATCTCGAACAACTGCCCCGGCACCACGTCGCCGATCTGGCCGGCCTGCACCGTGATCGGTTGGCCTGGATCGACCAGCCCCAGCGAACGCGGCTTGGCTTCGCCGGGCGCCAGCGTCCACAATTCGACCGACTGGCCTTGCGGCGTCGGCTGCGGCATCAGCGGTTGCAGCTCGACGTCGCCGTTGCCGCGCACGCGCAGCACCCAGCCTGGCTTGGCCGGCTCGCCGGGCGGTTGCAGCACCGCGACCTGCGTGCGATCGGCATCACCGCCCGCCCACCAGCCCGGCGACAGCAACAGCAGCGCCAACACGGCCGTGGCCAGACCGGCGCTGAGCCAGCGCCAGGCGCTCAGGCGCTCCCATAGCGACGGCTGCACCGGCGCACGCGGCTTGCGCGGCGCCGCGGACGCTGGCGCCGACGCGACGGCGGGCTGCGCCGACGGCACCACGGTCTCGAACACGCTGCGCGACACGCGCTGCCAGAGATTCGGATTCGGCGAGATCGGTTCGAGCCGATCGGCCAGCGCCAGGAAACGGCGCTCCCATTCGAGCGCCAGGCGCGCGGCCTGCGGATCCCGCTCGATCAGATCGGCGGCATCGGTGGCGGCGCTGCCTTCGAGCAGGCCCAACACGTACTCGCCGATCAGGACGTTCTGCGACTGCTTTTCGTCATCGGTCATGCTTGCATGCACTCCTGCAGGGCACGCAGGCCGGCGCGTATGCGGCTCTTGATCGTGCCCAATGGAATCGCCAGGCTGTTGGCGATCTGGCCGTGCGAGAAGCCTTGATAGAAGGCCATCAGGATCGGCCGCTTGCGCGGATCGTCCAGCTTGTCGATACAGCGGTCCAGCGCGTGGTTCTCGCGGCTGGCCTGCAACTGTTCGAGCGGACTGGGGGCCTCGCAGGCCGGTTCGTCCTGCTCGGACTCGCCCACCGGCACGTCCTTGCGCAAGGCGTGATCGGCGCTGCGCAGCCGGTTCAAGGCACGGTAGCGCAGAATGCTGTACAGCCAGGCCCGGCCGCTGCCCAGTTCGCGGCGGAAACGCCCGGCCTGGTGCCAGACCAGCACGAAGGCGTCGTGCACGACCTCTTCGGCCTGGCCGGTGGTGCCCAGCATGCGCCGGGCCAGCGCCAGCATGCGCGGCGCCTCACGTTCGTAGATGGACTTGAAGGCCGCTTCGTCGGCCTGCGCACAGCGCTCGATGGCTGCTTCGTAATCGAAGTCTTGCTCGGACATGCGTGGACTTCCTTTGCAGCGGGCGGCGCGCTGGGAGCCGCCCGGTGGACGCCGGTGCCGCGGCCGGTCGGGTCGCGGCGCTCAGTGGTGCATTACGCGACGATTCAGCGCTCAGCGATATCGCAGCGCCGGATCAATTCAGCGTGGGCGCTTCGGATTGCGTGCCTTGCCAGGCACAGCCCTGCCAGTTGCCATCGGGAGTGTTCAGCTGCGCCTGCCAAGCATAACGCGCCATTGCCATGGTGCTGTGGCAGACCTGCTTGTTCAGCACCAGCTCGAAATCCGCGCCGCGATAGACGACGCGGGAGCCCTCGGCTTGCGGCGCGACATAGGCATAGGTGCGCGACTGCGTGCCTTGCGGCTTGAATCGGATGCCCTGGGTCGTGATACCGAAGGCCCAGAACGGCTCCTGTCCGTGCGCCACCCAGACGAAGCCCTCGAGCGGCTCGCTGCAGTCCGGCCCCTCGGTGTGCATACGCTCGATGTTGACCAGTTCGACGCCGCCCTGCTGGCCCTGGCGGCCCCAGCCGTCCAGAAAGTAGGCATCCTCGCCCGGCGCGAAGCCGGCCAACTCGCTCATGACCGGTTCTGCGGCTGCGATCGATGCGGGCGACTGCGCGCCGCACAGCATCCAGCCCGCCGTCTTGCTGTAGACGCCACGCAGGCGCTCGACCGGCAAGGTCGACGCGCCGGGATCGCCAGGCACCGGCAGCGATTCAGCGGCCGGCGGCACCGGATCGGAGGGCAGTTGCGGCGATCCGGCACGATCGACGGGCGCCGGCGACTGCGATGCGCAACCGGCCAGGATCGTCAGGCCCAGGACGAGACTGTAGCGTTTCATTGTGCGAGTTCCTCTTTCTTCTATTGCCAGATTCTAGCCTTGCCGCGGCCGCGCCCGCTGCGATTGCTGTCAGCATGTAACCACAGGCATGCACTTGCGAGCCTCGCGAACGACCAGCCGGGCGGCACTGTCGAACCGGTCAGACCACCGACACAGGATCTTGCCGCGCTCTCGGGCGCAGACAGCCAAGCATGGATAGACCGCAGCACAGCCCTGAAAATTCCGATGGCCCGACACCCCGCCCCGCTGGCCGCTGGGGCCGGCGTTTCTGGCGGCTGATCCGCTATGGCGTCCTGGCCTTGCTGGTGTGGGGCCTGTGGCCGATCCTGCCGCCGATCGCCAACACGCCGTTCTACGCGATCAGCCTGGCGATGAAGCCGGTGCCCGAGCGCCTGCCGGTGCCGGTGGCCGGGGTGCGTCCCGCGGCACTGACCGATACCTGGGGCGCGCCGCGTGGCCGGGATCGGCGTCACGAAGGCGTCGACATCTTTGCGCCGCGCGGCCGGCCGGTGCTGTCCGCCACCGAGGGCATCGTCACCCGCAAGGGCACCGGCAAGCTGGGCGGCAACATGATCTGGGTGATGGGACCGGGTCGGCAGATGCACTACTACGCGCATCTGGACCAGCATAGCGAGCTCGAACCGGGCGATCGCGTGCAGGTCGGCTCGCAATTGGGCACGGTCGGCAATACCGGCAATGCGCGCGGCACGCCGCCTCATCTGCATTACGGCATCTATGAAGCGGGTGGCGCGATCAATCCGTTTCCGCTGCTGCGCGATCCCGCGCCGGCACGGCCTGCCCGCCCCGCCGCGGCAGCGCGGCCGTCGTCGACGGCCAGCCCCGCGGCGACCGCCAAGCCATGAAGCGGGCGCAGGACCGGATCCGAGCGCCCAAAACAAAACCCGGCCGAAGCCGGGTTTTGCCGATCAGCTGAACTGTCCGGGCGCTTTACAGCGGCTGGATGTTCTTGGCGCTGGGACCCTTGGGGCCTGCACCAACTTCGTAGCTGACACGCTGGTTTTCTTCCAACGACTTGAAGCCGTCAGCACGAATTTCAGAATAGTGCGCGAAGAGGTCTTTGCCGCCTTCATCGGGAACGATGAAACCGAAGCCCTTTTCCGGGTTGAACCACTTAACGATACCGGTTGCCATGATGTACTTCCTAGATATTTGTAGGCGCGAGCCCAGGATTGCCAGAACGATCAAGGAAGGGAAGTAGAACAACCGACGGTCCAACAAGGGCGACTGGAGCACGAAAACCGCGTCGCTTGACGATCTGCTCGCGCACTATGAACGGGAAATCCGGCGGCGTCAACCCCTGCTTAAAAGATAAAAGCGGGGACGTCAGGATGCCAGGGCCGAGGGGGGCATGGCGTCGACCAGGCGGCAACCGTACTGGACCGCGACGTGGATGGCCTCTCGCGGGCTGTGCATGCCGCCGCTTTCGGTGAAGACGGGTACTTCGTACTCGTTGCCGGGTTCGTCGGTGTCGGCGGCGCGGGCCACCACGATCGTCGCAAAAAAGGTAACGCCATCAAGACCCGCACCAGGATCGCCAGCCAACACCCGCTGCAGATTCGCCGATAGCCGATAACCCTTGTAAACGTAATGATTGGGGAACATAGGGCCGCCCTCGGAAAAGGACAGAATACTCCCGAGATCTTGCACAACTGTCTTTTTTCCTAAACTTTCCGCAGTGCACCGTTGAAATGTTGTATTACGCACAGTTTCACAACGACGAAAAATCGGACCTGTCCAATGGCGCGAGCGAGCCGCCCGGTCCGCGTCCGCCGCCCCCGGCGCCGGCCCACCCCGCTGTTATATTGGCCCCAAGGAAATCCCTGCCGTCACGCCCTTGCGTCGCGGCAACCCGCGAGTGGATACAAACATGGATATCGTCAGCACCAAGATGGCCGATGCCCCCGGTGGCATCGAACTGCAATGCACCGCCGAAGGTCACCCGATCAACGTCTATGTCGTGATCAGCGAGGCCGACCTCAACGCCGTCGCCGAGGTCGTGCCGGCCGAGAAGTTCGAAAGCGACGCCGAGATCCATGCGGCCGCCGTCACCAGCATCGAGCAGGCATACGACGAGGTCGGCGAGGTGCTCGAGAACATGAATCCGGGCGATGTGGCGGTCTTTTTGTGCTCGGACGTCGACACCTACGACGCGGCGCTGGACGTGCTGGGCTACGAAGGCGAACGTTCGCCGGCCGATCTGAACTGAAGCCCTGAAGCGATGAAGCCGCGCCTCTCGGTCATCACGCTCGCCGTGGCCGATCTCGAGCGGTCATTCCGCTTTTACCGCGAGGGCCTGGGCCTGCCCGGCGCCGGCATCACCGGCCAGCAGTTCGAGCACGGCGCGGTGGCGTTCTTTGATCTGGACGGCGGCGCCAAGCTGGCGATCTGGGCGCAGGACGACGTGGCCCACGACACCGGCCTGCCGAAGACGCCGCCATCGCCGACGTCCTTTACGCTGGGCCACAACGTGCGCACGCGTGACGAAGTCGACCGCGTCATGGCCCAGGCGCTGGCGGCCGGGGCGCGTGCCGTCAAGCCAGCTCACGACACGTTCTGGGGCGGCTATGCGGCGTACTTCCAGGATCCCGACGGCCACGTCTGGGAGATCGTGTGGAATCCGGCGCTATTGCCCGAAGACTGACCTGGCGGCGGCGGGCTGCTACGGAAGCGTCAGCTTGTAGCCGTAATGGGTTCCTTGGAAACCCAGCTTTTCATAGAACCGGTGTGCATCGGTCCGACGCTTGTCGGTCGTCAGCTGCACGGTCCGGCAGCCGCGCTCGCGGCAGGTCTCGACGGCCCACTGCAGAAACTCGGCGCCCAGCCCCTGGCCCCGATGCGTGGCCGACACCCTGACCGCCTCGATCTGACCTCGCCATGCGCCGCCCTGCAGCAGCCCGGGAATGAAGGTCAGTTGGAGCGTGCCGACGATCTCGCCGTCACTGTCCGCGACCGCCAACCATTGATTGGGGTCCTGGTCGATTTCGCCGAAGGCTTGATGGTAGACGTCGGGCGCGAAGGATCGGCTGCCCTCGCGCTCGGCCGCGATGCTGTCGTCGGCGAGCAAAGCGAGGATCGGCTCGAGATCGGCGATGGTGGCGCGGCGGAAGATGACGGGTGGGTTCATTGGGGCAACATAGCACGGGGCGGCGTACCTATCGCGCGTGGGCCGCGCATGAAAATGGCGGCACCCGGGCGGGCTCGCTGCGTGTCTCGCATCGGCTGCTTAACGAGTTTCCGTCGCCGTGGGCAAGCGCGCCGATAGCGCGTCGATGAACGCCTGGCGCTTCACAGGCGATACCAGCACGCTGTCGAACTGGCCGTAGGAGATTTCCACCCTATCCAAGGACAGTGCGGGAGCGGCCAGGAAACTGCGCGAAGGCTTCACGTTGCGGATGGACGCATACGGGATGTGCCAACGCTTGAGCCCTGCGCGGATCGTCAGGTGATCGTCCTGCAACGCGTATCGGCAAGGCACGATGAGCACGCATACGAATGCCGCCCACGCCACCAGTGCCAGCAATCCCGCGACCAAGCCGTGACTTTTGCAGAACGCTGCCAGCAAGGCGATGGCCACGCCGGTGAGTAAGGCGATGAGCCAGGCATCGACTTTTGATGGGTATGTGCTCAATCGCTGTCTCCTGCCTTGCCTGTCAGCGCCATCAGCCCGATGGTCAGCCGCCGGAGCATGGCGACGCTGAAAAACAAAATGGCCTCGATGCGTGAGCATCGAGGCCATTTGTAATCTGGTTGCGGGGACAGGATTTGAACCTGTGACCTTCGGGTTATGAGCCCGACGAGCTGCCAGACTGCTCCACCCCGCGTCTGAGAAATGAATCATACACCATTTTGAAATACGAGTGCAAGTGGGCTACGAAAATCTTTCTTCGTCGACTCGCCGCGCACGTTACCGGCCACACCGCTCACGCGGCTGTCGCACTGTTCGCCGGCTGCGGCCGCGGGCCGCGCCAGGCACGCGCCATCAGGCTGACGACCAGCATCGTCACGAGCACCCGGCCGACCAGCACGATCCAGATGTCGGCGCCCAGCGCCAGCATCAGCAAGGTGTCCTCGATCAGCGAATGCGACAGCGAGAGCCAGCTCAGCGCCAACAGCCGAGCGCGCACCGGAAGGTCCTGCTTGCTGGTCTCTTCAATGATCAAGGCTCCGCCATAGGTCAGGCCCAGCAGCACGCCGACCGTGGTCACCGGCGCGACACGTGCGTCCAATCCCGATACCCGCAGCACCGGCGTCAGCAGCCGCGTGATGCGGCGCGTCAGGCCCAGCCGCTCCATGCCGTCAAGCAGCACCAGCAAGGCCACGATCACGACATAGGTGGCGACCAGCGACACCAGCGTGGCGCGCACCCACGCAAGATGTCCGAGGCCATCTTGCGCGCTGGCGAACTCCGAACCTTGCAGCCAGCCCAGCGAGACCGGTTCCTGCAGCACGCCCAGCGCCTGGCTGCCCCACGCCACCGCGCCGCCATACCCCAGCGCCACGACGATGCGCAGCGAACAGGTGAACCAAAAACTCGCGCCGGCCCGGCGCACGATGGCCTGCTCGAGCGGCAGGTTGTGCGCAAACAGCATCATCGCGGCCAGCGCGCTCAGTTGCGCCGCATTCATGTCCATCTGCGGCGCCAGCCCGATCAGCGCGCCGATGCCGCCATAGATGCCGACGAAGGCGCAGGCGATCCAGACCAGACCCGCCTCGGCCGGCAGATTGAGCAGGCCCATGAACGGCCCGAGCGCCACCCCGATCGCGTCGACCCAGCCGAGCAGTTCGCCGACACGTACCGCCAGCATCACCGGCAACATGATCTTGGCCAGCGCCCAGAACAGGCGGCGGCTGCGCGACAGCAGACTCGATAGATAGGCGGTCATGACGAACGAATGAGGGTCAGCGCAAAAGCCGCGCGGCAGTATGATAGAGCACCCGACACGCAGATATCCCGGCGCGCCCGTCGCGGCGCTGCGGCACGATCGCCGCGGTGCGCCGTCGGCGGCCGACCCGATGTCGTCGATGCCGCGCCTTTTCCATCATCCCCTGGCAGTGACCATGCTCGAAGCAACCCACTCACCCGTATTGACCCCCTCTGGCAGTGACCTCGCCGTGCCTCAAGACCTCACCACCCGTGGCGCCGTCGCCGCGCCGGTCGTGCGTCCGCTCAACGAGATCCTGCCTGACGATCCGCTGCTGATGATGGGCGCCGGTCCGGTGCCGATCCCGGACGCGGTGGCGCGAGCCAATTCGGTGGTGATCAATCACCTGGGCTCGACCATGTCGACCATCATCAGCCAGGTCAAGGAGATGGCGCGTTATGTGTTCCAGACGCGCTCGAACTGGGTGCTGGGCGTGGCGGGCCCGGGCTCGGCCGCGATGGAGATGGCCATCTGCAACCTGGTCACGCCGGGCAGCAAGGTGCTGTGCGTGGTCAACGGCTTTTTCAGCGCGCGCATGGCTGACATGAGCCGCCGCCTGGGCGCCGACGTGGCGGTGCTCGACGTGCCGGGCCATCGCGCCGCCCAACTCGACGAAGTCGAGGCCGCGCTGCGCGCGCACAAGCCCGACTGCCTGACCATCGTGCAGGGCGAGACCTCAAACACCGTGTTCAATCGTGAACTGCCGGCCATCGCCAAGTTGGCCAAGCAGCACGGCTGCATGGTGATCGTCGATGCCGTCTGCACGCTGAGCACGATGCCGCTGGACATGGACGCCTGGCAGATCGACGCGGTGATCACCGGCGGCCAGAAAGGCCTGTCGTCGATTCCGGGCGTGTCGCTGATCGCGTTTTCGAACGAAGCCTGGGAACGCATCGGCCGGCGTGAGGGCCACAACAGCCACTGGTGCCTGGATGCCCGGTTGGCGACCAATTTCTGGCACAAGGGCTCGTATCACTACACCGCGCCGGTATCGGGCGTGCTGGCGTTGCATGAGGCATTGCGGCTGGTCTGCGCCGAGACGCTGCCGACCCGTTTCGAGCGTCACGCACGCTGCTCGAAGGCCTTGCAGCAAAGCATCGAGGCGATGGGCCTGAAGCTGTTCACGGCACCCGCGTCGCGCTTGAGCTCGGTGGTTGGCATCGAGGTGCCGGCGCCGCTGGACAACGGCCAGGTCTGCGCGCACATTTCCGAGCATTACCACGTCGAGATTTCCAGCTCGTTCGGCCTGCCGATCGTGCGGATCGGCCAGATGGGCGAACAATGCCGTTCGCACAACCTGTTCCGCACCGTGCACGCGCTGGGTTCGAGCATGCGCGACCTGGGCCTGAAGGTCGATCTGCCGACCGGCATGGCCGCGCTCGAGAAAGGCCTGCAAATACCGGTGCCCCCGCTGGCACACGTGGCGGCCACGATCTGACGGTCACTGTGTAGAGGCCCGGGCCGTGATGCGCGGCCGGGCCTAATTCGACCTGGCCGGTCAAGGATGCGGCATCAGCGGCCGGCCTGCGCCGAGCGCACGCGCCGGGTCAGCAGCGATGCAGAAAACGCGATGACCCAGAAAAACATGCCCGCTGCGATACCCAGCAGCGGCGCGTAATCGGGCTCACCGGGCCTGATCAGAAAAAACACGATCAATGCGACCGCTGCCGCCGCCAGGCCGCAACCGGCCAGGCTGCGCAGTATCGTTGCCGCGCGACTGGCGGCGAATCCCGCCAGCGCCGCCGCGCCGACGACGGCGACCATGCCGAAAAAAAGAAATCCGTCTTGCATGCGCCCTGCCCCATCGCGTCTTGTGCTGCTGTCGATGCGACGCAGTTTATCAAGTGGGGCGCGGCCGGTCCGGCGTTCAGCAGCCGGGTTCGAACTGGGAGGCCAGTCGCGAAAACTCTTGGGGGTCGAATGGACAGCCCATGATCTCGGCCATCGTGGCCAGATGCGCGGCGGCGTCGTGCAGGTGGCCGTGGGCGAACTGCGAGGCACAGCCCCACAGCGTCGAGTTACTGGCAACTTGACGCATAAAAGCGTCGAGGTTGTGCTGGGTCATTTTGGCTAAGGGTTAACGTTGACACCCGGATGTTAATCAATTCATTCTTAAAACGGACTGAGCGCATGTCCTTGAATTGAATGAGGAAATCCGCATAAACGGAAATAAAGCGGAGATAATCGCTACAGGGTTTGGTGGCCTGCGGGCATATCCCTGGGTGGGCCTGGGGTCAATCGTAACAACCCAGTGCTGGTGCGGGCCGACAACGGATATCGGCCGCCGAGGCGCACAAAACCTGGGTCTATCTGAACGCCGCAAGTATCCGGGCTGAAAAAGCCTATTACTTTTCGGCAGAGAGGCGATGGGCGCCGCGTCGTTGCATGAGCACGACAGCCGGCGCGCCAGTGTGCTGACGAACCTGCGCGGGCAGGTCCGTCAGTTCATATCCGGCCGGAATTCAGCCTGCCGCGCGTGCGGTCAGCCACTGCGCGGGCTGCAAGGGCCGGGCGACGATACGAATCTCGCCGACCGTGCCCAGAAAGCCGTTGTTGGGCGCCCCGCCATCCCAGAAACCGGCACCGACGTACCACGGCAGCCCCAGCGTGCCCAGGCCGACCGAGCCGCCGATGTTGCGCAGCACCGGCGCGCCTTCGACGAACATCGTGGTCTCGCCGGTCTGTGCGTCGTTGACGATGGCCACGTGCAACCAGGTATCGACCATGATTTCACCGGACCAGTTGGTACGCGACATCGGCGGCGTGTGCGAGGCGACCTCCCATTGCACTTCGCGCAGGTTCGAGATGGCGAACTGAACCGGCGGCGACTGCGGCCCGCCCTGGAATCCCGGGATGTTGCCGCGCCGGCCGCCGCGGCTCATGATGTTCATCCACGCGTTGACGGTGGCGGTCCAGTCGCGGCCGACCTTGATGAAGGCTTCGACCGTGTAGCCGCCGGTGAAGGTCTCGGCATTCAGCGGCGCGCCCTCGGCGGTCTTGAAATAGCTCAGGCGCCCGCCCACCGTACGGCGGAACTCGACGCTGCCCGGCGCCGCCGACAGGAAGTGCTTGTCGGTGGTCCACAGCAGGTCGTCCAGCTGCGCGCCGTTGCCGGGCGGCTCGTTCAGGCCGGCGCGCGTCAGGTCGTTGCCCTTGCCCGAGATGTCGGCGATCACCATGCCCGCCGCGACGGCCGAGCCGGCCGCGCCGCCGGCGAAACGCCAGTGAGCCAGCGTGTCGTCGATCTTCGGATAATCGTCGGGGCCTTGCGCAGGCGTGCGCACCGGCGGCTCGATGTCCGAGAAATCATCCAGGATCAACGCAGTGGCCGCGACCGCCAACGGCGCGTTGCTGGCCTCGGGCACCGAAAAATCAGGGCTGAATCGCGCGAAGCGCGCGCCGAAATCCATGTCGATCTCGAATTGATCGTTCGGCGCGGTCAACATCGCCTGATCGAACTCGTTGAGCGTGTCGGCGGGTTTTTGCGGCACCCACGGCGAGAAGCTCAGTGCCCGGATACGGCGGTTGCTCAAGTCGAACTCGTAATAACGCATCAGGCCGTTGCCGCCTTGATAGGCCATTTGATAATCGACCACCATCTGCTCGACCGCATTGCCGTAGTCGTTCAGTTTGGTCAGGTGCGCCGAGCCATGGAAGTGGCCGTTCAGCGTCATGAAGATCTGGTCGTTGTCGCGGATCAGCTTGTCCCACAGCATCAGGCCATAAGGCGTTTCCAGCGGCGTCACGCCATCACGGTCGATCGACAGCAGGTCGTGATTGACCAGGATCGCCGGCAGCGTCGGATGGCTGTTCAATACCTGGCGTGCCCACGCGATGCCGGCATCGGATACGCGCCAGGACAGCGACAGCACCAGAAAGCGCTGACCCTCGGCGCTGAAGATGTGGTACTCGTGAAAGCCGCTGGCATCGCGCTGGCCGAAGGTCGCTTGCGCGCCGGCGCGGTCCTTGCCGAACCACTGCAGATACGGCTCGGTGGCCAGATCACGATCGGCGTCGGTGCCGTTGACCGGATCCGAGCCATAACCGATCGGCGCGTTGATGTCGTGGTTGCCGGCCAGGATCGAGTACGGCAGGTTGGCGTCTTCCAGCACCTTCATGGCCTGGTCGGCGATTTCCCACTGCTGCGGCCGGCTGGCCTGGTCGACGATGTCGCCGACGTGGATGACGAACGGAATCTTCAGGTCCGCGGCGTGCTGGGCGATCCAGCGGGTCTGGCTGATGAACGGCTCGCTGCCGTACAGACGGTCGAACTGGTTGCCGGCTTCGGCGCTGGCGTAGCGCGAATAGAACTGCGTGTCGGGCAGCACCATCAAGCCGAAGCTCGACACCAGGCCATTGTCACCGGCGGGCGGCGGCTGCGGCGTCGGCTGGCTGGGATCGTCGCTGAACCGGCCGTCGTCATCGTCGCTGCCGCCGCAAGCGCTGAGCAGGCCGGTCACGCCGACGCCGGGCACCAGCCAGGCGCCAACGCCCAGCTTGAGCAGGGAACGGCGCTTGGCTTGCGGGGCGCCTTGTTGGACAGACGTATCGGCTACGCCAGCACTGTCATCGGAAGGAAACGAAACGTCGTCGGTACGGCCAGACATGTGAACTCCGTGGGATCGCGGGAGGCCAGATTGTCTGTTGCTGTCAATACCGGAACATGACAGACGAAAACGTCGAGATATTAAATTTTGACGACAGCGGCTGATTACCGCCGATGGCAGGGAAAAAGGCCGCGACGGCCGCTGCCGGCCTGGTCGGCGAAAAAGCGATAACCATGCCGGTTTCCGCCGCGAATCCGCGCTGATCTGGCTTCGACTTCGGCTTCGGCTTCGATTTTGCCTTCGGCTTCGGCCTCGGCTTTAGGCGTCAGCTCAGCGCTGGCGGACCGCCCTCACCACCACCAGCTGGATTTGCGTCGCAACTGGCGCGCCGATTCCTTGTTCAGGCGCTTGGCTTCTTCTTCGGCATATTGGCGCTCGCCCGGCTCGTAGCGGCACTTGCTGGGTTCGGCGACACAATCGTCGTCACGGCTGGCCTGCGGCGGCGGTGCGCTGGACGAGCACGCCGACAACAGGACGAGGGACAGCACCACGGCGCTGCAGTGGCTCACGGTTCGAATCGACATCTTTTTCCTGGTCCGACAAAAATACGACTGCGGACATTCTATAGGCACGGCCGATGCGCGGGCAGGCAGGTCCTGGCTTGCCGCGGTCGCTTGCCCGCGTATCAGCGCCGCTGGCGATCGGGCACAGGCGCGGCCGGCCCGGGATCCTTGCCATCGAGATAACGCCACCGCGCCTGGTCGGCCGACGCTCGGTCCGCGTACGGCCCATGGGCCTGAGACGGCATCGATGGAACATCGACGACCAGGTACCAGCGGTCGTCGTGGCGGACGATCTCGACGCTATAGCCCGCTCCGGCATTGGGGATCGTCGGGCTCATGAGGCAGCAAGCCACTGATCGATCCGTTTCTGCAGCCGCGACCGGGCTTCGCGCAGCGCCGAATCAGCCGACAGGTGGATGCTTTGATGATCCCGCTCGAGGCGGCGCCACTCGCCCTTGCCCTCGCCCTGGCCCACCGCGAGCGGCTGAAAACTGGCGCTGCAGCGATAGACGCCCGAACCGATCTCCGCGCCGCTTTCGCTGAGCGTCATCCGGACGCGGCAGCCGCGGTACTCGAACTCGCTATCGCTCATGATGATGTGATCTCGTACATAGGATTTTTTCCCTTTTGCCCCGCCCCGCCGGCCCGGCGTATAGTCACCCGATCATGAGCCAGACACCCTCTACCCTAACACCCCGCAAACCGGCTTCACGCCGTGGCTTGCGGCTGCTTGTCTCGGCCGCCTTCATCATCGCGTCGGCGGCCGGCTGGTACGTCTACGACAACCGTGCACCGGGTTGCGACAGCCTGGCCAGCCACGGCGCCACGCTGGTGAACGAGCGCTACTGCGTGGTGCCCAACGACCTGGTGATCAAGCACCCGTGGGATTGGAAGCAACTGCCGGCCAACCTGGTCGTGCATGGCGACCTGGATATCGAAGGCACCTTCATCGAGGCCCTGCCCGAAGGCCTGGTGGTCGACGGCGACATCCGGCTGTACAAGACCGACGTCGCTGTGTTGCCGGTCGAGACCTGGGCTGGCGGCGGGCTGACGCAATATTCGGGGATGTACGCGGCGATCCCCGACGACCAGTTGGCAGCATGGCACGCGCGCCGCGAATCGAACCCGGCCCGGCCGGCCGATGCGCCCTGACAGCGATGACACGCGGCAGATGACCCGGACCTGGACCGACGCGCAGATCCGCGGCGCAATCGTCGAGCTGCTGGATCAGCGCGCCACCGACGCGACGATCTGTCCGTCCGAGGTCGCACGTCATCTGGCGCCGAGCGGCTGGCGGCCGCTGATGCCGCAAATCCGCGAGGTGGCGGTCGGCATGGCCCGACAGGGCCGACTGGAGATCCGCCAGAAAGGCGTCACACAATCACCCGATACGCCACTGCGCGGGCCGATCCGCCTGGGTCGCAAGGCATGAGCGACACAGCTGGATATCCGGCCACCCCCGATGGCCGCTATTTCGTCGTGCGGGGCCGGCTGTGGCGCCTGTCGAATCCCGGCTTGCCCGCCGACGTGCGCGCCACGCTGGTGGCCCAGTTGATGGATGCGCGGCGGGCCTTGCGGGGCGAACCCGATGATGCGCAGCGCCGCGCGGCGCGCGAGCGCGTCGACCAGGCCAAACAGGCGCTGGGTGAACGCGGACCGGTCTGGTGGGACGACGGTGCGCCTGACTTCAATCGCAAGCTGGTCAAGTACACCCCCTACAAAGACTGGTACGAAAGCCTGGACCCCTGAAAACGCCACCCGCGCACCGATTTTCTCCGGAGGAAAAACCGCGGCGCCGCGCCCGGCAGTGAAGGGATACAGGTGCTACACCGCAGGACATCTGGCGCGCGGCCTCGAATGCTTAAATGGGTTTTCCACAAGGAGCATTCATGCATTCGCGGGAGAACTTGATCGCACTTGCACTTCAGGTCTGCAGGATCTGGAGCCAGCAGGGTTTTGTCGACAAGAAATCCCACGAGGCGATGAGCCGGCTCGAACAGGACCTGTTGACGCATTACGCGTGCAAGGCGACCGTGGTCGAGCGCGGACCGGGCAAGTTCGAACTGGTCGTGACCTCGCTGCACGATGGCAATTCGGCCACCGCCGAATGATCCGCCGCGGCGACCGGACCAGCCGGTGCGCTGCCTTTTGCAATGAATGAACGAACCCGGGAGAGCCGCTTGAGCGACAAGGACAGATTGATTTCGCAGTTGCACGCGCTGGCCGAACGCTTGAATCGCCAAGGCGAAGCGCTGGCCGCCGACGACCCCGAACTGGCGGACCTGCGCACCCGATTGCAGGATTGCTGCGACACCGAGTTTTCAATCGTGAAGAATTCGGCAGGCCAGTATGCGGTGCGCTCGGTCGACCTGCGCGGGCAGCGTGATGCGGATGAGGATTGAGGATGCCGAAGCGGTCACGTTTTGGTCACAGCAGACGTTGAAAAAAAACAGCCGCCATTGCTGGCGGCTGTAGGGGCCTGATTTACCAGGCCTTTTTTGGTAGGCCCCCCGAGAGTCGAACTCGGCACCAACGGATTATGAGTCCGCTGCTCTAACCAGGCATGAGCTAGAGGCCCGTTGAAAGGCTTATTGGCCTTCCAGGAAGCTCTTGAGCTTGTCAGCGCGGCTGGGATGGCGCAGCTTGCGCAGTGCCTTGGCTTCTATTTGACGGATGCGCTCGCGCGTCACGTCGAACTGTTTGCCGACTTCTTCCAGCGTCTGGTCGGTGCTCATCTCGATACCGAACCGCATGCGCAGCACCTTGGCTTCGCGCGGGGTCAGCGAGTCTAGCACTTCCTTGACGACGTCGCGCATCGAGCCATGCAGGGCCGCGTCGGACGGTGCCAGCGTGGCGGTGTCCTCGATGAAATCACCCAGGTGCGAATCGTCGTCGTCGCCGATCGGGGTTTCCATCGAGATCGGCTCTTTGGCGATCTTCAAGATCTTGCGGATCTTGTCTTCCGGCATGTCCATCTTGGCGGCCAGCGTCGCGGGATCGGGCTCGGCGCCGGTCTCCTGCAGGATCTGACGGCTGATGCGATTCATCTTGTTGATGGTCTCGATCATGTGCACCGGGATACGGATGGTGCGCGCCTGGTCGGCGATCGAGCGCGTGATGGCCTGACGGATCCACCACGTCGCATAGGTCGAGAACTTGTAGCCGCGACGGTATTCGAACTTGTCCACCGCCTTCATCAGGCCGATGTTGCCTTCCTGGATCAGGTCGAGGAATTGCAGGCCGCGGTTGGTGTATTTCTTGGCGATCGAGATGACCAGGCGCAGGTTGGCCTCGGTCATTTCGCGCTTGGCCTTGCGGGCCTTGGCTTCGCCGGTGGCCATGCGCTTGTTGACCTCTTTGAGGTCCTTGAGCGGCAGCACCACGCGCGACTGCAGGTCGATCAGCTTTTGCTGCAGCTCGTGCACGGCCGGCACGTGGCGCTCGAGCGTCTCGGAGTAATCGTGGCCGGCGGCGACTTCGTCCGTCACCCAGGCCATGTCGGTTTCGCGGCCCGGGAAGACCTTGATGAAATGGCTGCGCGGCATGCCGGCGCGATCGACGCAGGTATGCAGCACGGCGCGCTCGAGCTGGCGGACTTCTTCGACCTGGCTGCGCAGCGTGTCGGCCAGCCGCTCGACCATCTTGGCCGTGAAGCGGATGCCCATCATCTCGTTCTGGATGCCTTCCTGCGCCTGCACGTAAGGCGGCGACTTGTAGCCGTCGCGCTCGTAGGCACGGCGCATGGCTTCGAAGTACTTGGCGACGTCGTCGAACTTCTTCAGGCCCTTGACGCGCAAGTCCTCGAGCTGGCGGCTGCTCATGCCACCGGCGGGGCCGTCATCGTCCGAATCGTCGCTGACGCCGGCGCCTGCGTATTCTTCGCCGTCTTCCGGATCGACCAGACCGTCGACCACCTCGTCGATCTGCGCCGTGCCCTCACGGACGCGGGCGATGTGGTTGATGATCTCGTTGATCGTGGTCGGACAAGCCGAGATCGCCATGACCATGTGCTTGAGGCCGTCTTCGATGCGCTTGGCGATCTCGATTTCGCCTTCGCGCGTCAGCAGCTCGACCGAACCCATCTCGCGCATGTACATGCGGACCGGATCGGTGGTGCGGCCGAAGTCGGAATCGACGGTGGTCAACGCGGCTTCGGCCTCGTCCTCGACGTCGTCGTCGTTGGCGGCCACCGGCGCGTTTTCGCTCATCAGCAGCGTTTCGGCATCGGGCGCCTGGTCGTAGACCGAGATGCCCATGTCGCTGAAGGTGCTGATGATGCCGTCGATGGCCTCGGCGTCGACCAGGTCGTCGGGCAGGTGGTCGTTGATCTCGCCATAGGTGAGATAACCACGATCCTTGCCGAGCTTGATCAGCTGCTTGAGGCGGTTGCGACGGGCTTCGTATTCTTCGGGCGAGACCGGGCCGCGCGCGATCAGATCCTTGGGATCGGCCTTGCCGCGCTTGCCGCGCTTGGCGGGCTTGAAGTCGGGCACGACTTCGCCTTCGCCGTCGTTGTCGCCGCCGTCGTCGAAATCGCTGTCGTTATTGGCGTTCTTGGAAGGACGGCCCGGCCGGCGGCCGGTGCCGGTCGGACGCGTGACCATGTCGGCCAGGCGGTCTTCGGCATCGCTGTCATCGGCGGCAGCGGTCTTGGCGGGACGGCCGGGCTTGCCGGCGGTCTTGGTGGCGACCTTGGCCGCGCGAGCGGTCTTGGCCGGCGCCTTGGCGGCAGCCTTGGGCTCGGCCTTGGCCACGGTCTTCTTGGCGGCGGTCTTGGCCGCAACCTTCACCGACGTCTTGGCGGCAGGTTTCTCCGCTGCACGCGTCACCAATCGCGCGGGCTTGTCGAGTGCCTCGGACTTAGCCTGTTCGAGCGGGGTGCTAGCGGGGGATTTCTTGCCGATGGATTGGGTCATGGTCGCTTCCGTGACTGGATTGACAGCCACATTAACTATTGAGTGCCATCCGCGCAACACGAATGGACCGTAGGACACGTTTTCGCCGACAGCCTTTGCGACAGGCGCGCCGCGCCTGTCTGTTCGCCGGGCATCGCTGGCCTGGCAGCTCCAAGTTCCGGCCTGATGGGTGTTGGCCCAATCGGCTGGGGTCCGATGATTGATATCGATCGGCAGGTACCCCTTCAGTCGTCCCTGATCGGGTCGGAAGCTTGGCGGCTAACGAACACTTTTCAAAAGATGTCCGCACGAAAACCCTTGATTTTACCGCATTATTTACTGTGCAGCAGCCTTGCTGAGTACCGTAATACGCTGTGACAACTCCATGTACTGCGCCCGCACGGCCGGGTCGTTGACGCCCTGCTGCACCAGCGCCATCTGTTCGGCACGCAAGGCGTCGAGTTCGATGCGCCGCAACGCGTCTTCCCATTCTTTCTGCGGATGCGGCAGCTCTTCCTGAGCCATCACGTCCGCCAAGGCCTGCTGCAATACCAACTGCAGATCCGAATCCGGCTCGGCGGCCTGCAGCAAGGCGCCCAGGTGGCGGGCCCCGCTGCCCTGCGCCAGCAGGATCAGTTCGCGTACCAGGGACAGATGGGGGCCGCGGTCCAGAACTTCAAGCTGCTGCTCGCCCATCTGATCGACCATTTCGGGATGCGACAGCAGCAATCGCAGCAGGCGCTTGGCCAGCGGCGTGACCGGCCGCCGTCCCGGCGGCGGCGGCGCCCCCTGGTCGGCCCGATCGTCGCGTCCCTTCCAGTCGCCGCGTTTGAAAGGCTTCTTGTCGCCGCCACGCCAGTTGCCCTTGCCTGATCCGCGCTGCGCGCCCGGCTGCTCGTAGCCGTAGTCTGGCTGGGCCGGTTCGTGGGCCGGCTGCCAGTTCATGTCCATGTCGTCGGGCGCCGGCGCCTCGCCCTCCCAAGGATCCTCGGCCTCGCCGGTGCGCGCGCCGGCTGCCGCTGGCGGCGAACCCGGCGCAGCGCCGCGCGGCGCCGGCA
>JAEZBO010000219.1 GCA_023427085.1 Pseudomonadota bacterium | reverse complement strand
CCGCCGGGGCGCGGCGGGCCGGGGCGCCCCCCCCCCGACCGGTGCGCAGGCCTAGAAAGCGCGCGACACCGACAGCACCGCGCCCAGGCGGCCGGCGTCCTTGCCGCTCTTGGTCGCGTACCAGTTGTCATCGGTCGCGCCGACGGCGGCCAGGCCGACCACCCAGCCCTTCAGGTCCTTGGTCACGCCGACGCTGTAGTCGACGTAGTGGCCGATCGAGTCGCCGTTGGTGTCGACCTGCTTCTTGAGCTTCTGGTAGCCGACGTGGGCGGTCAGGCCCCAGCCATTGCCCAGATCCCACTCGGCATCGCCCTGCAGGTACCAGGTGCCCTTGCTGTCAGGCGTGCTGAAGAAGTCGCTCGGCGTGTACGAGTACTTGACCGAGTAGGCGTCGTAGCTCAGGCCGACGTACAGGTCGGTGTTGTTGTAGTTACCGCCCTTGGGCGAGCTCGAACCCGGGTACCAGTAACGCAGCACGCCGACATCCAGGCCGATGCCGCTGCCCAGCTCGCCGGTCCAGCCGCCGTAGAAGTCCATCTCGAGGTTGCCTTCCGGGAACAGGCTGTCAGCCACGTTGGAGTTCCAGTTGCCGACGTAGAAGCCCGATTCGTGGGCGATGTCGAAGCCGAGCTGGATGGCCGGACGGAAGTTGGTCTGCGTGTAGCCGCGGAACCGGTAGTCGTTGACGATGGTCGCGTTGCCGGTCAGGCTGAAACCGGCGCCCAGGTCGGTGGCGTCCTGAGCCAGGCTGGGCGCGCTAAAGCCCATGGCCAGCACGGCGGACAACGAGGAGGCAAGCAGCGTCTTCTTCATGATGTTTTTCCTGGAAGGCTTCTGGATAAAAAGCGGATGGGGCGAAGCACCCCGGTACGGCCCGCGTACCTGTAGCTGATTGCGGGTTCCAGCCTTCCAAAGCACGTTCCGTGCCAACTGCTTTTCTGCCCGTCGACGGATCGGCGCCGACGGTTTTTGGTGCCATCGCTGCACCAAGCCGTGGCATGACCCTCGCGAGATCGCGAAGGTTTTGCATCAAAATGGGGAAAATGTTTTCAAAAAGAAAAGGCCCGGCGAGCCGGGCCTGGGTGGGAAGGTGACAAGACCGCAGCCGGAGATATCTGAGCGGTCGAAGGACGCGGCTCGTTCGCCTGCCACCGACGGATCGCAAGGCGGCCCGCCCTGCGATCCGCCGCGGGCCGGCGACGATCACGCGACGATCACGCGACGATCACGCGACGATCAGGCTGCGGGCTTGGCCGGCGCGGCGCCGCGCTCGGCGCGACGGTCGTGGTGCGACTTGACGAACTCGGCGACCTTGGCCTGCTGGCTGGCATCGAGACTGTCCCAGACGGCCAGCCAGCGGTCCTGCGAGGCCTTGCGGCCGGCCTCGAAGCGCTCGCGCTCGGTCTCGCGCTGGGCCAGCAGCGCACGCGGATCGAGCTTGCCGGCGTCGAGCTGGGCCTTGAGCGCGGCGCGCCCTTGCTGGCGAGCCTGGTGCATGGCCTTGCCGGCCTCGCGCTGGCTGGCACGGGTCTCGTCGAGCTGCTTCTGCTGCGCGGACGTCAGTTGCAGCTGCTCGACCAGTTGTTTCGGGATCGGACCGAGGCCGGGGATCAGGATGCCGTCGCGCATCCTGTGCGCCTGACCGCGATGGTGGCCGGGCTTGCCGGGCTTGGCGTGGCGCTCGGCGGGCGCGGCGGCGGCCGGCGCCGAGGTGGTCGCCGCGGCATCGGACGGCGCGGCGGCAGGCGCCTGCTGCGCCAGCGCCGCGGCGCTCAGCATCATGGAAGACAGGGCCAATGCAGTACCGGCAAGGGCGGGACGAATCAGGCTACGGGACATGGCGTCACTCCTAGGGTTGGGACGTGACGACAGTGTGCGGCGGCGGCGATTTCGCGAAAATTACCGCGCCCGGGCGGCTTGCTTCAGCCGGTTACGCCCAGGCGGCCAGGTATTCGCGCCAGTGCGGCGCGTCGCTGGCGGCCAGCGTGTCGCGCACCAGTTGCACCTCGGCGTCGTAGGCGGTGCGGTCGAGCTCGCCACGCAGGAAGCGGAAACGGCAGTACACCAGCCAGGTGTTGACCACGTCGGTCTCGCAATAGGCCCGCACCTCGTCGGCGCGGCCGCCGGTCCAGGCCGGCCAGACCTGGCTGCCGTCCATGCCGAGCTTGCCTGGAAAACCGCACAGTTTGGCCAGTTCGTCGAGCGGCGCGTTGGCGCGGCCGTTGTACTTGGCCAGCAGGTCCATCAGGTCGATATGGCGGGTGTGATAGCGCGAGATGTAGTTGTTGTAGCGGAAGTCGCGGTCTTCGTCGCCGATGTCCCAGTAACGCGGCGCCGGCACGCCGTGGATCAGGCTGCGGTAGTGCAGCACCGGCAGGTCGAAGCCCGAGCCGTTCCAGCTGACCAGCCTGGGGGTGTAGCGTTCGATGGTCTTGAAGAACTGGTCGATCAGCGTGGCTTCGCTGTCGTCGGCGTTGCCCAGCGTCTTGACCCGAAAGCCCCGGTCGTCGCGGAACACACAGCCGATCACGGCGATCTTCTGCAGGTGCAGCGGCAGGAAATCGTTGCCGTGCGACTCGCGGCGCGCCGCGAAGGCGCGTTCGGCGACCTCGAGGTCGGAGACCTCGGGCCCCCAGCCGTTGAGCGTGCGCAGACCCTGCACGTCGGGCAGGGTCTCGAGGTCGAAGACCAGCGTCGGGGTCATCGCTTGGGCAGGTATTGCAGCGGATTGACCGGCGTGCCCTGGCGGCGCAGTTCGAAGTGCAGGCGCGGCGAGGCCGCGTCGGTGCTGCCCATCTCGGCGATGCGGGTGCCGCGCTTGACGTCCTGGCCCGGCTTGACCAGCAGCGTCTGGTTGTGGGCGTAGGCCGTGATGAAGCCGTTCTGGTGGTTGATGATGATCAGGTTGCCCAGGCCGCGCACGCCGTTGCCGCTATACATGACCTTGCCGTCGGCCGCCGCGATGATCGGATCGCCGGGCTTGCCCGAGATGTCGATGCCCTTGGTGGCCGCCGTGAAGTTCTGGATGATCGGGCCGTTGGCGGGCCAGCCCCAGTTGATCAGCGACGCGTCGGCGG
>JAEZBO010000082.1 GCA_023427085.1 Pseudomonadota bacterium | reverse complement strand
GCCTGACGGCGCCGGGCCTGCCCGCGCAGCCGAGCGGCGTCCGTGCGCCTTGCCGTCGCGGCGGCGAGCCGTGCAGGCATGTCTGCCTTCAACCCATCGAGGTGACTATGAAGCTCTATGTATTGTCATTGGCGGCCGGCTTGCTGGTCGGTGTCGTCTACAGCCTGCTCAGCGTGCGCTCGCCGGCGCCGCCGCTGGTCGCGCTGGTGGGCCTGCTGGGCATTCTGGTGGGCGAACAGATCGTGCCGGTCGCCAAGCACCTCTGGGCAGGCAGCGCGTTTCACGCCGCCTGCGAGAAAAGCCAGGCCACGCATCATGTGCTTGGTCAGTTGCCGGGCCGTCACACGGTCAGGGCCGTGGAAAAAGATCAGGCATGAGCCATGCCACCGCGGCGTCGCGTTGCCGCCGTCAAAAATAGGAGCAAGCCCACATGTCCGATCTGATCCCTGATGTGGTCTTTCATAATGCCCGCATCACCACGCTGGATCGCAGCAATCCCGTCGCCAGCGCGGTGGCGGTCAAGGATGGCAGGTTCATCGCCGTCGGCAACGATCGTGAAGTCCTGCCGCTGGCCGGCACCGCCACCCGCGTCATCGACCTGAAACGGCGCAGCGTGCTGCCGGGATTGTTCGACAACCATATACACCTGGTGCGCGGCGGATTGAACTTCAACCTGGAGCTGCGTTGGGACGGCGTGCGCTCGCTGGCCGACGCGCTCGACATGCTCAAACGCCAAGTCGCCATCACGCCGGCGCCGCAATGGGTGCGCGTGGTGGGCGGTTTTACCGAGCACCAGTTCGTCGAGAAGCGTTTGCCGACGCTGGCGGAAATCAATGCCATTGCCCCCGACACGCCGGTGTTTCTGCTGCATCTGTACGACCGGGCGCTGCTAAACGGCGCGGCATTGCGCGCGGTCGGCTACACCAAGGACACGCCCGAGCCGCCGGGCGGCCAGATCAGCCGGGATGGCCAGGGCAATCCTACCGGCCTGCTGTTGGCCAAACCCAATGCGATGATTCTGTATTCGACCCTGGCCAAGGGTCCGAAACTGCCGCTGGATTATCAGGTCAACTCGACCCGGCATTTCATGCGCGAGCTGAATCGGCTGGGCGTCACCGGCGTCATAGATGCGGGCGGTGGCTTCCAGAATTACCCGGAAGACTACCAAGTGATCCAGCAACTGGCTGACGCCGGGCAGATCACCGTCCGGCTGGCCTACAACCTGTTCACGCAGAAACCCAAGGAAGAGAAAGAGGATTTTCTCAAGTGGACCGCCAGCGTGAAATACAAGCAGGGCGACGATTATTTCCGCCACAACGGCGCCGGCGAGATGCTGGTGTATTCGGCGGCCGACTTCGAGGACTTTCGCATCGAGCGGCCCGAGATGCCGGCTGAAATGGAGGGCGAACTCGAGGAAGTGGTGCGGGTGCTGGCCGAGAACCGCTGGCCCTGGCGGCTGCATGCCACCTACGACGAAACCATCACCCGTGCGCTGGATGTGTTCGAAAAGGTCAATCAGGACATTCCTTTGCAGGGCATCAACTGGTTCTTCGATCACGCCGAGACCATCTCCGACCAATCGATCGACCGGATCGCCGCGCTGGGCGGCGGTATCGCCGTGCAGCACCGCATGGCGTATCAGGGGGAGTATTTCATCGAGCGTTATGGCGCGGATGCCGCTCAGGCCACGCCACCGGTCAAGCGCATGCTCGAAAAAGGCGTCAGGGTCTCGGCGGGCACCGATGCCACGCGGGTGGCGTCGTACAACCCGTGGGTATCGCTGTCCTGGATGATCAGCGGCAAGACGGTCGGCGGCACGCAGCTATACCCGCAACGCAATCTGCTCGATCGCGAAACGGCGCTGCGCATGTGGACCGAAAACGTCGCCTGGTTCAGCAACGAGGAAGGCCAGCGCGGCCGTATCTGCGTCGGCCAGTTGGCCGACATGGTGGTGCCGAGCAAGGACTTCTTCAGCGTCGCCGAGCACGAGATCGCGTTTCTGACTTCGCATCTGACGGTAGTCGGCGGCCGGGTGGTCTACGGCGAAGGCGAATTCGCCGAGCACGACGACAACCCGCTGCCGCCGGCCATGCCCGACTGGTCGCCGACCCGGCTGTTTGGCGGTTACGCAGCCTGGGGCGAGCCGGACGGCGCCGGCAAACAATCGCTCTCGTCCTCGTACCGGCGTTATCAGCCGGTGGCGGCTTGCGCTTGCGGCACGCAGTGCGGCCTGCATGGCCACGACCATGCCAGCGCCTGGGCCTCGCGAGCCCCGGCTTCCGACCTGAAGGGGTTTTTCGGTGCGCTCGGGTGTTCGTGCTGGATGGCTTGAGCGCCTTGCCCTATCTGTGCGGCGCCGGCCGGCGCCGCGGTGCCTACGAGGATCTTTCATGTTGACGTCTGCTTCGACAAACCCGCGCGGCCCGGCCGATCGCGGCCCGGCCTCTCGCGGCCCGGCCTCTCGCCTGGCTCGGGCCTTGCGGCCGGTGCTGGCCAGCCGCGCCGTGCGCGTCATCGCGCTGCTATTGCTGTGCGCGGCCTACCTGCAGGGCGGCCTGGTCAAGCTCACCGACTTTCCCGGCGCGCTGGCCGAGATGAACCATTTCGGCCTGCGGCCGGCGCCGCTGTTCGCGGTCGCGGTCATCGTGCTGCAGTTGGGCGCCTGCGCCATGATTCTGTCCGGCCGCCTGCGCTGGCTCGGGGCGCTGGCCCTGGCGGTGTTCACCGTGCTGGCGACCGGGCTGGCGCTGCGCTATTGGAAACTGCCGGTCGGGCCGGCGCGCGCGGCCGCCGCCATCTCGTTCTTCGAACACCTGGGCCTGGTCGGCGGCCTGTTGCTGCTGGCCGGGCTGGACTTGCAGGAGCGGCGCGCATGACGACGGCCGATGGCAAGCAGGGCAAGGGCTCGGGCAGTTTTGCGCCGCTGCGCCAGCCGCTGTTCGTGGTGCTGTGGGTCGCCACGGTCATCGGCAACACCGGCAGTTTCATCCGCGACGTCGCCAGCGCCTGGCTGATGACCGACCTGTCGACCTCGCCGACCGCGGTGGCGATGGTGCAGGCCGCCGCCACGCTGCCGGTGTTCCTGCTGGCGATTCCGGCCGGTGTGCTGGCCGACATCCTGGACCGGCGCAAATTCCTGATCGGCATCCAGTTCCTGCTGGCGGGCACCAGCATCAGCCTGATGCTGCTATCGGCGGCCGGGCTGCAGACTGTCGCTTCGCTGGTCGCGTTGACGTTTCTCGGCGGCATCGGCGCGGCGCTGATGGGGCCGACCTGGCAGGCCATCGTGCCTGAACTGGTCGAGCGCAAGGACCTGAAGAACGCCGTCGCGCTGAACTCCCTGGGCATCAACATCGCCCGCGCGGTCGGCCCGGCACTGGGCGGGCTGGTCCTGGCGAGCCTGGGCGCGGCGTTCACCTACGGCATCGACGTCATCAGTTATGTGTTCGTGGTGGCGGCGCTGTGGTGGTGGCCGCGGCCCGAGGCCGCGCAGGACGCGCTGTCCGAGCGGATGGGCGGCGCGTTTCGTGCCGGCTTGCGGTATGCCCGCGCCAGCCGCGAATTGCACGTGGTGCTGTTGCGTGCCTTCCTGTTCTTCGCGCTGGCCAGTTCAGTGTGGGCCTTGCTGCCGTTGGTGGCGCGCCAGTTGCTGGGCGGCGGCGCCGGCTTCTACGGCCTCCTGTTGGGCGCGGTCGGCCTGGGCGCGATCGTGGGCGCGGTGGTCATGCCGTCGCTGCGTGCGCGGCTCGACGCCGACGGCCTGCTGCTGACGGCCGCGCTGGTGACGGCGCTGGTGATGACCCTGCTGTCCTTCGCGCCCCCGCAGTGGGTCGCGGTACTGGCGCTGCTGGTGCTGGGCATGGCCTGGATCACCGCGCTGACCACCATGAACGGCGTGGCGCAGGCGATCCTGCCGAACTGGGTGCGCGGGCGTTCGCTGGCGGTCTACCTGACCGTCTTCAACGGTGCCATGACGCTCGGCAGCCTGAGCTGGGGCGCGGTGGCCCAATGGACCTCGGTGCCCACTGCCTTGCTGGCCGGCGCGGCCGGACTGGTGCTGGTGGGCCTGGTGGCGCACCGGATCAAGCTGCCCAGCGGCGATGCCGACCTGGTGCCGTCGGTGCATTGGCCCGAACCGCTGACCGCCGCCCCGGTCGAGAACGATCGCGGCCCGGTGCTGATCCAGATCGAATACCGGGTCGCGCCAGCGCACCGCGCCGAGTTCCTCAAGGCGCTGGCCCGCCTGTCGGCCGAGCGGCGCCGCGATGGCGCCTTTGCGTGGGGCATCGTCGAGGACACCAGCGATCCCTGCGTGATGCTCGAGTGGTTCCAGGTCGAGTCTTGGGCCGAGCACCTGCGTCAGCACCGGCGCGTCACCAAGGCCGATGCCGACGTCCAGCAGGAAGTGCTGCGTTTCCACCAGGGCGAGCAGCGGCCGGTGGTCCGGCATTTCCTCGCTTTCAACCGTCCTCATGAAGGGCGGGCGTAGGGTGATTGGCGCGCGGGCGCCGGACCTGGCCTGGCAGGGCGGCCGGGCGAAACTGGCCGGCATCGACCCGGCCGCCATCGCTCGCCGGCTGTCGTGGGACGACATCCGCATCATCAGCACACTCAGCGAATGCGGCGGCCGGGCTGCCGCGGCGGCCCGGCTCGGCATCAACGTGTCAACCGTGTCGCGCCGGCTGGCCGGGCTCGAGCAGGCGCTGGGCGTCACGCTGTTCGACCGCCGTCACGCGGGTTACGTGCTGACCGCCGAAGGATCGGCACTGCGGGCGCTGGGTGAGCGCATGGAGCTGGACGTCGTTAGCGTCGCGCGCCAGCTCTCACCGGTGTCGCAAGCACCGCTTGGCACGCTGCGGATCACCACCAGCGATTCGTTGCTGCTGTATTTTCTGACGCCGATACTCGCTGACTTCAAGGTTCGCCACGCCGCGATCGACGTCGAGGTGCTGGTCGGCAACCACCGGCTCAATCTGGCCCGCGACGAATCGGACATCGCGCTCAGGGCGACGTGCAGTCCACGGGACAGCCTGGTGGGACGCAAGCTGGCGACGATCGCCTGGGCGGCGTATGGCTGCGCCCGGCATTTTTCCTGCAGGATTCCCGACGCGGGCCAAGTCTACGAGCGCCAGTGGGTGTCGTACACCGCAGGCCTGGGTGCGCTCAAGGCAACACAGTATCTCGACGCCCGGGCCGCGCCTCATCGCATCTCTTATCGCACCGACTCGGTCGCCGCGCTCAGCGCGGCGGTTGCCGTCGGCCTGGGCCTGGGCTTTCTGCCCTGCATGCTCGGAGACATTACGCCCGGTCTGACGCGAGTCGGGCCGGTGGTGCCCGAACTCGACGATGAACTCTGGCTGCTGACCCATCCGGACATCAGAAAGACGCGGCGTGTGCGTGCGTTCATGGACTTCTGCTGCGATGAGGTCGCCAGACGGAAGGCGCTGATCGAAGGGCGGCAGATGTCGCAAGCCTGTTTCTTGCCGCGAGCAGACGGCTGACCAGACCTGGCATGGGCCGTGCCGCAGCGACACGCTCAGGGGACGGCGGATCCGGCATCGAGCGCAGCGGCTTCCGAGCGCATTGCTGCGCCCGGGATCGAGGAGATCAGCTGGCGCGCGTGGCAGGCAGCTCGGCCTTGCAGGCGATCTCGATCAGCAGCGGCTTCTGGGCCAGTCTGGCCACACCGATCAGGTTGCTGGCGCATTGCGGCCGTGCTTTGCCATAAGCCTCTTTGCGGACCTTGCCGGCCGCCGCGAACGCGGCGTCCACGTCCAGCACGAACAGCGTTTCCTCGACCACGTCGTCCAGGCTCGCCCCGAAGCGGTCGAGCAGCGTGGCGATGTTGGCGTAGGCCTTGCGCATCTGCGCTTCCATGGTCGAGAAGTCGACCGGCTTGCCGTCGTCGCCCAGCGTCGCGGCCGACACCAGGTTGCCCTGCTCGTCGTGGCTCAACTGGCCGGATATGTAGATGGAATTGCCGACCTGCACGGCCTGCGGGTAGCCATAGGTTTCTTCCCATGGCACGCCCCAATCGGCGGTTTTCCTGTCGGTGGCGGTTGTCTTGCTCATGGAATTCTCCCTGGCGGCGGCTCGCGCGCAGCACGGCGAGCCGCGATTCATCGAGAATTCAGCTTATCAGCGCGACATCGCGACCGGGCTCGCATTGCTGCGCTGGCACGAGCGCAAAAATGCGTCTCGCGCAGGGTGGCTGGCTTGCTGGCCGGCTAGGCTTGTGCGAGGAAATCCGACAGCTCGCCGGAAAACCGCCCCAGCTCTTCGAACATGATCATATGGGCGCTGTCTTCGAAGGTCACCAGCCGTGCCTTGGCGATGTGATCGGCCAGGTAGCGCCCACCGGCGTATCGTTGCTTGCGGTCGTGGCGGCCGTGCATGACCAGGGTAGGGCATTGAATCTCGCCGATGCGCTCACTCAGATCGATGCTGGCCATCGACTCGGTATACGACTTGAATACATGCATGGGCCAATCCAGCGCCTGTGCCAGCACCGCCGCGCCCAGCGCCCCGTGCGGCGGCTCGTTGTAGAGATATTCGTCAGCCAGGTCCGCGATGGCTTGCGCGGCCGGCATGGTCGTCAGCGTCATGCGGGCGCGCCAGAACGCCATGAACTCTTCCGAGAAGCCGCCCGCGCCGTCGCGATTGCCCTTGTACCAGGGCGCTCCGCTGCACAGCACCAGACGGCTGACCAGCCCGGGCCGCTTCAAGGCAGCCAGTATCGAGATATGGCAGCCGATTCCATGGCCGACCAGCGCCGTGGGCGCCTGCGCACGCTGCTCGAGTAGCGCGCAGAGACTATCAACGGCGAGCTCGACGTCGTACCCGAGGTTGGGACGGTCCGATCTTCCAGTGCCCATCCAGTCGTAGGTGATGGTGCGATGGCGCGTGCTCAGCAGCGCCACCTGCTCGTCCCACTGCTTGTGGGTCAACAGTCCCGCGCTGGTGAAGATGACGGGCGTACCTTGTCCGAACTCCTGGTAATACAACTTTGCGTCGGGAGACGCAGCCTGCGCGATCGAAAGGTATGGCATCTGGAAAAGCCTCCGGAAAGTCAGCCAGTCGCGGACACCGCTACGCGGTGTACACCTGACTGTCTGTCATGCTATCAGACAGCCTGGGTCGCGTATAGGATCAGGTGTCTGGCAGGATCAGCGGGCAGGCGGGTGGGCGGCGGGTTCGACTGTCAGGTCGGCCAGCATCCGGATGCGGCGGCCGACATCGTCGAGATTCTTGCGCACGGCCTGCTCGGCGCCGTCGACCTCGCGTCTGGCGATGGCATTGACCAGGTCGTCATGGAAATGCAGCATCGATTCGATCGGGCCCAATTGCAGCAGCGTTCGGCTGGCGCGCTGGATATCCTCGGCGGCCGACTCGAACGCACCCAGCAGCAGGCGGTTCTGCGACGCGGCCACGATGGCGCGGTGAAAGGCGTAGTCGCGCCGGGCAAAGCCGTCATAGTCGTCGCGGACGTCCAGTGCCGAGCAGGCGCTCCAACTGGCGCGGATGTCGGTCATCTGGGATTCGCTGCGGCTGGCGGCGGCCAGCTTGCAGGCCACGATCTCGACCCCATAGCGAAAGTCCAGCGTGTGCCGCAGTTCGCGCAGCGTGACATGACGATCCTGCTGCACGGCCCGTACCGTCTGGCCGGTGATGAAGGTGCCGGAACCGCTGCGCGACTCCACCAGGCCCAGATGGGCCAGCACCCGAATCGCCTCGCGTAGCGTGGAACGGCCCACGCCGAAACTCTTGGCCATTTCCGCTTCCGAGGGCAGCCGGTCGCCGGCCTGGCCCTTGCGGCTTTCGATCATGTCGCGCAGCTGCACGATCACCTCGTCGACCAGGTTCGAGCGACGCACGCTATTGATATCGGACAGAAATGAATGAGAGGCGCCGTTCGTCATGGCATGGCAAATAGTGGCTGTAGTCGGATTCTACAGAGGCCCCGCCAGCAAGGTGACGGGGCTGGGCATTCGCAGCCTGGGCCGGACGGGCTACCGTAGCATCGGAATAGGGGCTTACCCGATTATTATCTGTCAGACAGCCTGCTATTCTGATGGCACCTTAACACAAGCCAGAGGGTGTTGCTATGCGTAGAAGAGACTTTGTCGGCTGTGCGGCGGCGGCCCTAGTCATGCCACCGGGCGCGATCGCGGCGTCGGCTGCCTATCCGCAACGACCCGTCAGCGTGTGGATAGGCTACCCCGCCGGGGGTGGCATCGATACGATCACCCGCTTGTTCGTGTCCAGGCTGGGCGCGCAGCTGGGTCAGTCGGTCGTGGTCGAGTACCGACCTGGCGCCGGCGGCATGATCGCCGCGCAGGCCCTGGCCCAGACGCGCCCGGACGGCTATGTGCTGGGCATGACCGACAGCGGCACGCTGACGCTGCAGCCGCACATAAGAAAAAAAGTGGCGTATGCGACGCTCGAGGATTTCACCTTTCTGGGGCTGGTGGCGCGCATGCCGCTGGTGCTGGCTGCGCACGCGTCGGTGCCGGCCACCACGCTGGCCGACCTGGTGGCGCATAGCAAGGCGAATCCGGATCAGATCAGCTTCGGGTCGGCGGGATTCGGCAATCCGACCTACACTGCCTTCGAGATCTTCAAGCGTGAAACCGGCGCGCAGATATTGCACGTGCCGTATCCGGGCGCATCGCGTGCGCTCACGGATCTGGCAGGCGGGCAAATCTCGTTGACCTTCCTGGACGTCCGCCTGGCACAGGAATACGCCAGGGATGGCCGCATCAGGCTGCTCGCCATCGCCGACGCGCGCCGCCACCCCATGCTTGCCGATGTGCCGACCTTTGCCGAAAGCGGCGTCGACAACGTGGCGCAGCCACCCTGGGTCGGGCTGACCGGTCCGGCCTCGATGCCGCCGGCGGTGGTCGATCGGCTGGCGGCGGCATTCGTCGCGCTGGCTAAAGACGCCGAACTGGCCAGTGACTTGGTTCGCTACGGCTATTCACCATCAATTGCCGATGCCCGGGCGTACCGGGATCTGGTCAAAAGCGACTTCATCGCCAATCAGCAACTGCTTGCCCAACTGAATATCAGCATCGACGAATAGGCTAACGGCATGATTGTTCTCTACGACTTCGATCTCTCGGGCAATTCACACAAGGTACGGCTGATGCTGTCCATGCTGGGGCTGACCTACGTACGCCGTCACGTGAACTTGTTCGCGCACGAGCAGGATCAGGCGCCCTTCGTGGCGCTCAACCCCAAGCGCGAAGTCCCTGTGCTGGTCGATGGCGACCTCACCCTGTACGACAGTCAGGGCATCCTGCTCTATCTCGCTGCTAGCTATGGACCGCGCTGGATGGGTGAGAGGCCTGCCGAATGGGCCGGCATCGGTCTGTGGCTGTCGACCGCGTGCAACGAGATTTCACGCAGCCTGCAGATGGCGCGCTTGTTCTATCGTAAGGCCAAGGAAGCCGAGGGGGTCGATATCGTGGCGGTCCACGACCAATGCCACCGGACCTTGCGATTCATGGACGATGCGCTGGTTGACCGCAACTGGCTGGCAGCCGAGCGGCCGACCGTGGCGGACATCGCTTGTTTTCCGTATGTGGCATTGGCGCACGAAGGGCGGGTTGCGCTCGACGCGTACCCGAATATCCTGCGCTGGGTCGACCGGGTCGGTTCGATTCCCGGTTTTGTCGGCATGGAAGGGATCCGCGGCCCGTCGTTATAAGAACATTGTTATCTGTTGGGCGCGCGGCGGGGGACCGGGTTTTGCCACGGGCCTGGCCGGGTCCATGGTAGCGCGACCGTCACGATATTCTTGTGCGGTACCGCCCAGGCTCGGGTGAGTCCAACCGTGGACACCGATGGCGAGGCGATCGAGAGTGGAGCAGAAATGAAAAAAGGAGCCGAAGCTCCTTTTTTTCAGGCATCTACAGACAGCGCAGTCTGTAGATAATAATTTGGAGCGGGAGACGAGTCTCGAACTCGCGACCTCAACCTTGGCAAGGTTGCGCTCTACCAACTGAGCTACTCCCGCTTGGGATACTGCTTTTGACTGCGTTCAGCGTATGGTGTGTCGCTGAAAGTCCGTTATCATACATGATTTTTCGGCGTGTTTGCAGTTTTTTTGCAAACCTGGCGATTTTTTTATCGAGTCAGTGGGCTAGGCCACTATGCACCCATAAAGAACCGCCGCGCTGAGCTGCAAATTTGCTTTTGTCTTGCCGAAGGGCTGAACAAGCTGCTTTGCTGCATCAGGTACTATAAGAGCGAAGACCGAAACTATAGCACACCTACTGCCAGGCATGTCAAGCGCCCCCGATTCAACTCCCGCCGTTCCCTTGCCGCCCGCCGCTCCCGCTTCATTGCTCGCCCACAACACGCTGGGCCTGCCGTCGATGGCGCGGCACTGCGTGACGATCAGCGACGAGTCGCAGTTGCCGGCGCTGACGCAGCAGGCGCGCGGCTTTGCGCAACGCCTGGTGTTGGGCGGCGGCAGCAATGTGGTGCTGCCTGCGCAACTGGGCGGACTGGTGATCCGGGTGGCGCTGCCGGGGCTGCGGCTGGTCGAGGCGCGGGCGGACGCGTGGATCGTCGAGGCGGGCGCCGGCCAGAACTGGCATGGCTTCGTGCAGGCCTGCGTGCAGAACGGCTGGGACGGGCTGGAGAATCTGGCCCTGATCCCCGGCCAGGTCGGCGCCGCGCCGGTGCAGAACATCGGCGCCTATGGCCTCGAACTGGCCGATCGATTCGTGCAGCTGACGGCCTGGGACATCGACGCCGGCAAAAAAGTGGTGTTCGACGCCGATGCCTGCGCCTTCGCGTATCGCGACAGCGTGTTCAAACACGCCGCGCCGGGGCGCTGGCTGATCCTGTCGGTGCGCTTCGCCTTGCCGCGGCCGTGGCAACCGGTGCTGCGGTATCCCGATCTGCTGAACCATCCGGCGCTGGCCGGCAAACCTGCCGACCAGATCAGCGCGCAGGCCATCTTCGACGCGGTCTGCGAAGTGCGCCGCGCCAAGCTGCCCGATCCCGCCGTGCTGGGCAATGCCGGCAGCTTCTTCAAGAATCCGATCGTCGATGCCGACACGCATGCGCGCTTGCGCGCGTCGTTTCCGCAGTTGGTCTCTTATGCGCAGCCAGATGGCAGCTACAAGCTGGCGGCCGGCTGGTTGATCGATGCCTGCGGTTGGAAAGGCCGGAAGCTGGGGCCCGTCGGGGTCCATGACCGGCAGGCGCTGGTGCTGGTCAATCATGGCGGCGCGCAGGCAGCCGATATCCTTGCGCTGGCGGCGCAGGTCCAGCGCGATGTGCTGGCGCGTTACGGCGTCGCGCTCGAGCCCGAGCCGATCGTCGTTTCTGGCTGAGTCGCAACGGCCTTGGGCTGCGCCAGCTCGATAGGTGGCGGCAGGCGGATCCAAAAAAAAGCCACCCAGGAGGGTGGCTTTTTTGTGCTGGCTCGTTGTCGAGCCCAGCCGATGCAGCCGGCTCAGGCCAGCACGTCCTGCATGTCGAACAGGCCGGTCTTCTTGCCATCCAGATACCGCGCCGCGCGCAGGCTGCCTTCGGCATAGGTGGCGCGGCTGCTCGAGCGGTGCGTGATCTCGATGCGCTCGCCGATGCCGCAGAACGATACGGTGTGATCGCCGACGATGTCGCCGCCGCGCAGCACCGAAAACCCGATGGTGCCGGCTTCGCGCGCGCCGGTCTCGCCATGGCGCGCCCAGGTGGCGACGTCATCCAGCGACTTACCCCAGGCCGACGCGATGGTCTCGCCCATCTTGAGCGCCGTGCCCGAGGGCGCGTCGACCTTGTTGCGATGGTGAGCCTCGAAGACCTCGACGTCGTAACCGCTTTGCAGCAGCCGGGCGGCCAGGTCGAGCAGCTTGAGCGTGGCGTTGACACCCACGCTCATGTTGGGGGCATAGACGATGGCGGTGCGCTCGGCCGCCGCGGCGATCGCGGCGCGGCCGTCGTCATCGAAGCCGGTGGTGCCGATCACCAGCTTGACGCCGTGATCCGCGCATACCTGCAGGTGCGCCAGCGTGCCGTCGGGCCGCGTGAAGTCGACCAGGCAGTCGGCCTGGGCGAGCGCCTGCAGATCATCGGTGATCAGCACGCCGGTGTCTCTGCCCAGGAAGGCGCCGGCGTCGGTGCCCAGCTGCGGCGTGCCGGGGCGGTCGAGCGCCACGGCCAGCTTGAGGTCGGACGAAGCCAGCACGGCTTCGATCAGCATGCGGCCCATGCGCCCGCTGGCGCCCGCGATGGCGATACGCATCGTCTGTGTCCTTTAGCGCAGCGGCTCGGGGTTGCCGGTGTTGTTCGGCATGCGATTCGTCGTATCGACCGGCTGGACTTCGATGCGGCGGTCGACCTGCGTCGGCGCGTCCTTGGCCTCGCGGGCCTGCTGGCGCTTGCTTTCGGCTTCTTCGCGCTTGACCTGTTCGGGCGTGGGTTCTTTCTGGAACGGTTGCAGTTCGGGCTGGGTATCGCCTTCCCAGCGCGCCAGCCGGTCGTTCTCGAACCAGACCGTGAACTTGCGTTCCATCGGCTTGCCGGTGCCGGGCTGGTAGAAATAGGGATAGTCCCAGCGATCGGCATGCAGCACGCTGGTCAGCGTCGGGCTGCCCAATGCAAAGCGAACCTGTTCGCGGGTCATGCCGGGCTGCAGCAGGGCGACCTGCTCTTGGGTGATCCAGTTGCCTTGCTGGACGCCGGCGCGATACGGAAAGCCCCACTTGTCAGAGGAGCAGCCCGCCACGGCGAGCGCCACGAGGGCCACGGCCACGCCAGTGCGCAGACGGAATACGGAAGGAACAAAGCTGGGCACGCTGCACCCCTTGTGAAGATGGGACCGCTAAAACCGTTATCATAAAGGTTTAAGAACCAAGCCGTAGTATGACCAGTGGAAGGCCACCCAGCGTGGCTCCCGTCGCGCAGCCGCGTGACAGGGGGTCGGGTGGCAGCAGACGGCTTGCGCCCCCAGGGTCTGGTTGGGTCTGATGCCCGGGCCTGCCATCATCTCCTACGCACGACGAGAGCCATAGACATGACCGACCAAGCCGACCTCAAGAACATGGGCCTGAAGGCGACCTTCCCCCGCCTGAAAATCCTCGATATCTTCCGCAAGTCGGACGAGCGTCACCTGAGCGCCGAAGACGTCTATCGTGCACTGATCGGCGAGAGCGTCGAGATCGGCCTGGCGACCGTCTACCGTGTGCTGACGCAGTTCGAGCAGGCCGGCATCCTCAGCCGCAGCCAGTTCGACAGCGGCAAGGCGGTGTTCGAGCTGAACGACGGCGATCACCACGACCACCTGATCTGCACGCATTGCGGCAAGGTCGTCGAGTTCTCGGATCCCGAGATCGAAAAGCGCCAGCACAAGATCGCCAAGGACAACGGCTTCGTGCTCGAAAGCCATCACATGGTGCTGTACGGCACCTGCGGCGATTGCCAGCGCGGCGGCCGTTAAGCTCATTTGCGTGACGGCGACGGCCCGGCGGCAAGCCGTGGCGCCGCCGCGCCCTTACTTTTCTGGCCGGCCCTGATCGGCCTCGCAATCCCATTGCAATGCCAGCCGCTGGCCGTTGACGCTGAGGTCTCGCAGCGGCGCGGGCGGTGCCAGCTCGAACTTGCCGGCGCGCAGACCCTCGCGCGCGCCTGGGCAGTAGGTGTTGCTCAGGTTGCCCCGGTAGGTCCAGCCGCGCTCGGCGGCCTGGTCGAACACGCCGACGGGGCCGCCGTGCGGCGACATGAACAGCAGCACTTCGGGTTCGCCGTCGCCGTTCAAGTCGGTCAGGATGGCGTCGCAGGTCGCCGTCTCGACCAGGCAGGGCGCGTGATGACGTGAGGGCAACCGGTCTGCCCAATCCTGGTTCAAAAAGCTGTCGGGTAGCGCCGCGCCGGGCGGCTGGATGACCTGGATGTTGGCGGCGCGTTGTTGCGGCGTCAGCGCGTTGCGGGTCTGCTCGGCTTCTTCCTCTAACAGCCAGCGGGTGTTGGCTGCTTGTGCCTGCTGCGCCAGCTTGGCGATGGCGGCGTCCTGCGGGCCATCGCCGGGCGCGGCCAGCGCGGCCAGGGCTCGCTTGCCATATTGACCGGCATCGAAGCGCAAAAAGCCGAAGTCGAATTGCTCGGGTGCGATCTTGCCGCTGCGCAAACGATCGACCTGATCCGACGTGGCCAGCCGCGCCGGATCGGCCAGCGGCGTGTGCAAGGCCAGCAGCACGGCCACGGCGCCCAGCGCGCACAGCAGATTGCTGCGTTCGAAAAACCGCCCGCCGCGCCGGCCGCCCAGCAGCGCCAGCGCGTAGCCCAGCGCATAACCGGCCAGCAGCACGGTGATGGCGACCGCGACGATGCGGTCGGCAGTCCAGCCGTATTGGCCGACGCGTAGCGCCAGCGCATAGGCGGCCAGCGCCACCAGCGGCAGCAACAGGGCCGCGCCGAGGCTCGCGGCGACCCGCAGCACGGCCGGCGCACGCCGCTCGGCGCTGCCGTCCTGATAGGCGGCATTGATCAGCACCACCAGCATCGCCGCACAACTGAGCAGAATGGCGGCCGCGCTGCGGGTGCCCCAGAGCGGCTCGAGGCCGGTGAACGGCAGCGCCACGACGAAGGCGCCCGTCACCAGCACGAATACCGGCAGCAGCCAGCCGAGCAGCGACAGCATCAGCGTGCGCGCGCCGGTGACGATGCTGGCGCGTACGTCGGTGACGTGCAGCGCGTAGCTGGCGGCCACCGCGATCACCGGAATCCAGAACAGCCATTGCTCGGTCAGCCGGTCGAGGAAATCGAGTCCGATCAGGTCGAGCAGCTGGGCGCCGAGCAGCAGCAGGCAGGCCAGCACGGCGATGAAACCGGCCGATAGCGTGAGCTGAAACGCGAGTTTCCACGAGGCGTCGAACAAGCTCGGATAACTGCCGAAGGCGCGTCGCTCGGCGTCGCCGGCCAGCACCAGGCTGTGCAGCACCAGCAGGATCGCCGCCAGCGACAACCAGGCCTGCCAGCGCGGCACGACCGCCGAGATCAGCAGGGCAGCGTCGGCTATCGTCGGATACGCCCATGCGCCATGCACGGCCAGTGCCGCGCAGAGCAGCGCGGCAACGGGTATCCAGATGACCAGCGTGCGCGCGCGAAGATTGCCCAGGCCAGAAATCAGCAAGGGTGGCACCAGCACGCCGACGACCAGCAGCGCGCCGAACAGCGCCGGTGAGTCGGCCGGCCACGCCCGGTGCACCAGCGCCTGGCGCAACAGCACCAGCCACACGGCTTGCAGCAGCCCCACGGCCAGTCTCGAGGTTGTCAGGGCGGGCAGCGTGGCGGTGGTCATCGGCGGGTATGGGAAGGCTTCAGCGTTGCGCCAACATCTCGCGCGCGTGCTTGCGGGTGGTTTCGGTCAGTTTGATGCCGCCCAGCATGCGGGCGATCTCTTCGACGCGTTCGGTCTTGCCCAGCTCGGCGATCTGCGAGCGGGTGGTGCCGCCCGACTCGGCCTTGCTGACCTGATAGTGCGAGCTGGCGCACGCGGCCACCTGTGGCAGGTGGGTGACGCACAGCACCTGATGGCGCTCGCCGAGCTCGCGCAGCAGCCGGCCGACGACCTCGGCCACCGCACCGCCGACGCCGCTGTCGACCTCGTCGAAGATCAGCGTGGGCACGCGCGCGGCGCGGCTGGCGATCACCGACAGCGCCAGCGAGATGCGGGCCAGTTCGCCACCCGACGCGACCTTGGCCAGCGCGCGCGGCGTGGTGCCGGCATGGCCGGCCACGGCGAATTCGACCGACTCGAGGCCGGCGCCCGACGGCGCCGCGTCGGCCAGTTGCACGTCGAACTTGCCGCCTTGCATGGCCAGTTGCTGCATGGCTTCGGAGACGCGCTTGCCCAGGTCTTTGGCGGCCTTGCGGCGGGCGCTGCTCAGTTGCGCGGCAAGCTGGCGGTAGGCCGACTCGGCCTGGCTGCTGGCCTCGCGCAGCGCGTCCAGGTCGCTGCTGGCTTCCATCTCGCGCAGCTGCGTGTGCAGGGATTCGCGCAGGCCCGGCAGCTCGGCCGGTTCGACCCGCAGCTTGCGGGCCAGGTCGAAGGCGCCGCTCATGCGCTGCTCGACCTGGGCCAGCCGGCCCGGATCGAGCTCGAGCTTGTCGAGGTAGCTTTGCAGGTCGGAGACAGCTTCGGCCACGGCGATGCGGGCCGAATCGAGCTCGTCGTGCACGGTCTGCAGCGAGCTGTCGTGGCGCAGCAGCTGGGCGATGCGTTGCGTCGCCGCGGTCAGCCGCGGCTGCAGCGCGTCGTCGGCGTCGTCGAGCGCGGCCAGCGTCTGCTGGGCACCCTCGAGCAGGCTCTGGGCATGGGCCAGCCGGTCGTGCTCGGCTTGCAGCGCATCCCACTCGTTGGCCTTGAGGTCGAGCTTGTCGAGTTCGTCGGACTGCCACTGCAGCCGGTCGCGTTCGGTGGCCAGCGTGCCGGCCTCGCGCTCGGCGGTCTCGAGCCGCGTGGACGCGCCGCGCCAGGTCTTCCAGGCTTGTTGCACGGCCTGGCGCAGCTCGGCGTGGCCGCCGTGCGCGTCGAGCAGCTCGCGTTGCGCATCGGCGCGCAGCAGGCTCTGGTGGGCGTGCTGGCCGTGGATGTCGACCAGTTGGTCGCCCAGCTCGCGCAGCTGCGCGACGGTGGCCGGCGTGCCGTTGATGTAGCCGCGGCTGCGGCCCTGGGCGTCGACGACCCGCCGCAGCACCAGCTCTTCGCTGGCGTCGATGTCGCGCTCGGCCAGCCAGGCCTGCTGGCTGTCGCTGGCCTGGAACACCGCGCTGACGTCGGCACGCGAGGCGCCTTCGCGCAGCATGCCGGCATCGGCGCGGCCGCCCAGCGTCAGCGCGAGGGCGTCGATCAAGATCGACTTGCCCGCGCCGGTTTCGCCGGAGAACACGGTAAAACCCGTCCCGAAGCCGATCTCGGCCTCTTCGACGATGACGAAGTCGCGGATATGTAGAGCGCGCAGCATGGGAATCAGTCGGTTCCGTCGCCGGATTGGGAAGGCATGCGGTTCCAGTAGAGCTTGCGCCGCAGCGTGGAGAAAAAGCTGTAACCCTTGGGGTGCAGGAAGCGGATGTTCTGCGGCGCGCGCCGCACCTCGATGCGGTCGCCGGGCTGCAGGTCCGACCAGGTCTGCATGTCGAAATGCACGCTGGCGCCGTGATCGACGCGGCCCATGGCCGTCAGCGTGAGCTCGAGCACGGCGGCGTCGGGCAGCACGATGGGCCGGTGCGACAAGGTCTGCGGCGCGACCGGCACCAGCAGCATGGCGTTGAGGCCGGGATGCAGGATCGGGCCGTTGGCCGACAGCGAATAGGCGGTCGAGCCGGTCGGCGTCGAGACGATCAGGCCGTCGGCGCGCTGGGTATACATATAGGTGCCGTCGACGTCGAGCCGTACTTCGATCATGCCGCCGCGGCCGGCGCGGTTGAGCACCACGTCGTTGAGCGCCGAGGCGCGGAACATGACCTCGTCGCCGCGCACCACGCAGCCGGTCAGCAACATGCGGTCTTCGGCCTCGAAGCTGCCCTGCAGCAGGCCGGTGAGGGCGTCGCGGGCGTCTTCGAGCGGGATGTCGGTGATGAAGCCGAGCCGGCCGTGGTTGATGCCGACCACCGGCACCCCCAGCGGCGCCAGCTGGCGCGCCGCGCCCAGCATCGTGCCGTCGCCGCCGACCACGACGGCCAGGTCGGCGCGTTTGCCGATCTGCTCGTAGGTGGCGGGTTCGAGATGTTTCAGGCCGGCGGTATTGCGGGCGGTGTCGGCCTCGAGCAGCACGGTGCGGCCGGCTTGGGCCAGCGTGTCCGCAAGCGCGCCCAGCAAGGTGTCCAGGCCGGTGTCCTGATAGCGGCCGATGAGCGCGACGGTGGGAAAATGCATGGGCAAAGCCCCTGGCGATGGATGTCCTCGGATTATAGGGGGCGCATGGCGCGGTGGCGGTGGATAAAAGCGGCGCTGCGATGCCGGGCGAGGGCGCCATCGGCGGCATGCCGTCACTTTTTCCCCCGGCGCGCGGCCGATCGGTAAAATACCGTTCATGGACGACCGTGCCCGCGCGCTGCTCAAAGCGCTCATAGAACGATATATCGCCGATGGCCAGCCCGTCGGCTCGCGCACCTTGTCCAAGGTGTTCGACCTGTCGCCCGCCTCGATCCGCAACGTCATGGCCGATCTCGAAGAGCTCGGCCTGATCCACAGCCCGCATACCTCGGCCGGCCGCGTGCCGACGCCGCGTGGCTACCGGGTGTTCGTCGACACGCTGCTGGCCGCGCGCACCATCGAGCTGGCCCATCCGGCCGGCATGAACGAGCTGCTGCCGCTGGCCGACCCGACCCGCGCGGTCAACGCGGCCGCGCAACTGCTGTCGAACCTGACCCAGTTCGCCGGCGTGGTGCTGGCCCCCAAGCGCGCGCAGGTGTTCCGCCAGATCGAATTCATCCGCTTGTCCGAGCGCCGCGTGCTGCTGATCATCGTCACGCCCGATGGCGACGTGCAGAACCGCATCCTGGTGGTGCAACGCGACTACCGCGAGCACGAACTGCTCGAGGCCAGCAATTTCTTCAATATTCATTTCGCCGGCAAGTCCTTCGACGCCGTGCGCGGCACGCTGGCGACCGAGCTCGCGCAACTGCGCGAGGACATCTCGCGGCTGATGCTGGCCGCGGTCGAGACCGGCACCGAGCCGGTCGACGAACACGACGCCGTGGTGATCTCGGGCGAGCGCAAGCTGCTCGACGTCACCGACCTGTCGTCCGACATGGTGCGGCTGCGCAAGATGTTTTCGATCTTCGAGCAGAAGACCGAACTGCTGCAGCTGCTCGATGCATCCAGCCGCGCGCAGGGCGTGCAGATCTACATCGGCGGCGACTCGCAGCTGGTGCCGATGGAAGACATGAGCATCATTACCGCGCCGTACGGCGTCAACGGCACGGTGGTCGGCACGCTGGGCGTCATCGGCCCCACCCGCATGGCCTACGACCGGGTCATCCCGATCGTCGATATCACGTCCAGGCTGCTGTCGAACGCGCTCAGCCAGAATCCCAACTAATAATAAATCCAGGCCGGCCTCGCGGCGGCCTGCCAGCCGGAGACCGTCCCCGTGTTCCTGCGATCGTTCAAGTACCTCTGGCCCGAGCGCTATCTGCCCGAGCCCCGCCAGGCGGATCCCTTCGATACCGATCCGCCGCTGGCCGAGGCCGGCCCGCTGGGCGTGCTGCTGGTGAACCTGGGGACGCCGGATGAACCGACCGCGCCGGCGATCCGCCGCTACCTGGGCGAATTCCTGTCCGATCCGCGCGTGATCGAGATTCCGCGCTATCTGTGGCTGCCAATCCTGCACGGCATCGTGCTGCGCCGCCGGCCGGTGCGGCTGGCGCCGCGCTACGCCGGCGTCTGGATGGAGGGCGGCTCGCCGCTGCTGGTCTACACGCGCCGGCAGGCCGAGGCGCTCGACCAGTGCCTGCGGGCGCGCGGCCTGAACGTGCGGGTGCTGCCCGCCATGCGTTACGGCAACCCCTCGCTGGCCGATGCGATCGCGTCGCTGCGCGAGGCTGGTTGCGAGCGCATCCTGACGGTGCCGCTGTATCCGCAGTACTCGGCCAGCACCACCGCGACCGTGATCGACCAGGTCGGCCGCGTCGCCGCAAGGCTGCGCAACCAGCCCGAGCTGCGCTTTCTCAAGCGTTTCCACGTCGATCCGGGCTATATCGACGCGATGGCCGGTGGCATCGAAAGCTATTGGGCCGCCCACGGCCGGCCGCAGAAGCTGCTGATGAGTTTCCACGGCCTGCCGCGGTATTCGATCGAACTGGGTGATCCTTATTACCGCGAATGCCTGCAGACCGCGCGGGCGCTGCGCCAGCGGCTGGGGCTGGACGAGAGCCAGGTCGAGGTGTCGTTCCAGAGCCGCTTCGGCAGCGCGCGTTGGCTCGAACCGTATACCGAGCCGACGCTGCAGGAGCTGGCCCGCCAGGGTGTTACCGACGTGGATGTAGTGTGCCCGGGTTTTACCGCTGACTGCATCGAGACGCTCGAGGAAATCGCCGAAGAGGCGCGCGAGGTGTTCCTGAAGGCGGGCGGGCGGCAGTTCCGGTACATCCCGGCGCTCAACGACGATCCGGCCTGGGTGCAGGCGCTGGCCGAGATGGTTCAAACTCAGTTACAGGGCTGGCCCGGCAGCGTGCCACGGCAGGGATAAACTGGCTGGAACCCGCAATGCAGGAGAGCTTCATGAGCACGCCAGAAAATCGCAAGCCTGCCCGGACCTCGTCGATCGGTACGTCGTCCGAGCCCGGCCACGACAAGCTGCACGAAGACGAACTCGAGCGCGAGCTCGACGAGGCGCTGGACGATACCTTCCCGGCCAGCGATCCGGTGGCCGTCACCAGCGACCCCGATCACGCCCGTCAGGCCGACCGCGACAAGGTCGACAAGGCGCTCAAGGACACTTTCCCGGCCAGCGATCCCGCCGCGCCGGCGTCCAAGGGCAAGGCCTGAGCCCAGGCCGCCGGCCCCAGGGGCGGGCGCCAGCCCGATCTGCGTAGTCAGGGCTTGAAATCCGCCGAGCGGTCCCCATTTATGGGCCAACCGCAACTTTTTTGACCCGGAGGATGTTCCCATGACGGCTACGCACGAGCCCGCCGATTCCAGGCCCGAACTCGACGAGACCGCCACCCCTGCCTCGACGCCCGACGCCCAGGACGCGGCGCCGGACGATGCCGGTGCCCAGGCGGCTGATGCCCAGGCAGCACTGACGGCCGCGCAGGCTCAGGTGCAGGATCTCCAGGAAAAGCTGCTGCGCGCCCACGCAGAAATGGAAAACGTGCGCCGCCGCGCGCAGGACGAGGCCAGCAAGGCCCGCAAGTTCGGCATCGAGTCTTTTGCCGAAAGCCTGGTGCCGGTGCGCGACAGCCTCGAGGCCGCGATTGCCCAGGGCGAGCAGACCGTCGAGGCCTTGCAGGGCGGCGTCGAGGCGACCCTCAAGCAGCTGGTGTCGGCCTTCGAGCGCAATCACCTGAAGGAAATCGCGCCGGCCGCGGGCGACAAGTTCGATCCGCACCAGCATCAGGCGATCTCGTCGGTGCCCGCCGAGCAGCCCGCCAACACCGTGGTGACCTGCCTGCAAAAAGGCTACCTGATCGCCGACCGCGTGCTGCGCCCGGCGCTGGTCACCGTGTCGGCCGGTTCCTGATCGGCCAGCCACTCAGACCGGGGCGCCCTGCCATGTCCACGTCCGCCGCCTTCGACCCGACCCAGGTGTTCGAGGCGCTTGCGATGCAGGCCGTCGACAGCGGCAGCTTCGACGCGCAGGTGTTGCAGGCCCCTGGCGACGAGCTGCGCTGCGTGTTCTTGTGGGGCAAGGACTGCTACAACTGCAATCTGTTCAAGCAGACCGCCATGCTGCACCGGCAGGCGCTGCTCGCGCTGGGATTGCGCTGGTTCGAGGCCGATGTCTATCAGGACGTGGCGCTGGGCCGGCGCTTTTCGCTGCACGGCGTGCCGACCTTCGTGCTGTTCCGGCGCGGCAAGCGCCTGGGGCGCATCACCGGCTGGCCCGGCCTGCCGCAGTTTCAGGCGGCGATCGCCAAATTGCAGGCCGAGGCTTGAAAACCCCACCGGCGTCCCCAATATAGCTAGCAACCGCTGCCGAATTGGCAGTTTGTGTACGAATTCCAGCATTTTCACGACTAATTTTTAGGTAAGTCCATCATGAGCAAAATCATCGGTATCGACCTGGGCACCACCAACAGCTGCGTCGCCGTGCTCGAAGGCGGCCAGGTCAAGATCATTGAAAACGCCGAGGGCACCCGCACCACGCCGTCGATCGTCGCCTATCTCGAAGACGGCGAAACCCTGGTGGGCGCGCCGGCCAAGCGCCAGGCGGTCACCAACCCGCGCAACACGCTGTATGCCGTCAAGCGCCTGATCGGCCGCAAGTTCGAAGAGAAGGCGGTCCAGAAGGACATCGAGCTGATGCCCTACAAGATCGTCAAGGCCGACAACGGCGACGCCTGGGTCGAGGCCCAGAACAAGAAGATGGCGCCGCCGCAGATCTCGGCCGACGTGCTGCGCAAGATGAAAAAGACCGCCGAGGATTATCTTGGCGAAGAAGTCACCGAAGCCGTGATCACGGTGCCGGCCTATTTCAACGACAGCCAGCGCCAGGCCACCAAGGACGCCGGCCGCATCGCCGGCCTCGAGGTCAAGCGCATCATCAACGAGCCGACCGCGGCCGCGCTGGCCTTCGGCCTGGACAAGAACGAGAAGGGCGACCGCAAGATCGCCGTCTATGACCTGGGCGGCGGCACCTTCGACGTGTCGATCATCGAGATCGCCGACGTCGATGGCGAGAAGCAGTTCGAGGTGCTGTCGACCAACGGCGATACCTTCCTGGGCGGCGAAGACTTCGACCAGCGCATCATCGACTACATCATCGGCGAGTTCAAGAAAGAGCAGGGCGTCGATCTGTCCAAGGACGTGCTGGCGCTGCAACGCCTGAAGGAAGCCGCCGAAAAGGCCAAGATCGAGCTGTCCTCGAGTCAGCAGACCGAGATCAACCTGCCGTACATCACGGCCGACGCGTCCGGTCCCAAGCACTTGAACCTGAAGATCACCCGCGCCAAGCTCGAAGCGCTGGTCGAAGAGCTGATCGAACGCACCATGGACCCCTGCCGCGTCGCCATCAAGGACGCCGGCGTGAAGGTCTCCGAGATCGACGACGTCATCCTGGTCGGCGGCATGACCCGCATGCCCAAGGTGCAGGAGAAGGTCAAGGAGTTCTTCGGCAAGGATCCGCGCAAGGACGTCAACCCGGACGAGGCCGTCGCCGCGGGCGCCGCGATCCAGGGTTCGGTGCTGTCGGGTGATCGCAAGGACGTGCTGCTGCTGGACGTCACGCCGCTGTCGCTGGGTATCGAAACCCTGGGCGGCGTCATGACCAAGATGATCCAGAAGAACACCACGATCCCGACGCGTTTCTCGCAGACCTTCTCGACCGCCGACGACAATCAGCCGGCCGTGACGATCAAGGTGTTCCAGGGCGAGCGTGAGATCGCCGCCGGCAACAAGAGCCTGGGCGAGTTCAACCTCGAAGGCATCCCGCCCGCGGCCCGTGGCACGCCGCAGATCGAGGTGACCTTCGACATCGACTCGAACGGCATCCTGCACGTGTCGGCCAAGGACAAGGGCACCGGCAAGGAAAACAAGATCACGATCAAGGCCAATTCGGGCCTGACCGAAGACGAGATCCAGCGCATGGTCAAGGACGCCGAGGCCAATGCCGCCGACGACCACCGTGTCGCCGAGCTGGCCCTGGCGCGCAACCAGGCCGACGGGCTGGTGCACAGCACCCGCAAGTCGCTGGCCGAGCATGGCGACAAGCTCGAGGCGGCCGACAAGGAAGCCATCGAGGCGGCGATCAAGGACGTCGAGGAAAGCCTGAAGGGTTCGCCCGACAAGGCCGAACTCGACGCCAAGGTCGAGGCGCTGGCTGCCGCCGCGCAGAAGCTGGGCGAAAAGATGTACGCCGATGCCCAGGCGCAGCAGGCTGCCCAGCAGCAGGCCGCGGCCGATGGCGCCAAGCCGGCCGACGACAATGTCGTCGACGCCGACTTCAAGGAAGTCAAGCGCGACCAGTAAGGCCGAGGCTGCCGGTCAGCACACCATCGGCCATGCCGCCCCCGGGCGGCGGCCGGTTCGAAGAAGCGCTCGGCGCCGGTCTGACCGGCGGCCGGGCGTCTTCGTTGAAAGAATCACGAACCCGCCTTCAGGGCGCGAGTTGAGCAATCATGGCAAAACGCGATTACTACGAAGTTCTGGGCGTCGCCAAGAACGCCTCGGACGACGAGATCAGGAAAGCCTACCGCAAGATGGCGATGAAGTACCATCCGGACCGCAATCCGGATAACAAGGAAGCCGAAGAGAAATTCAAGGAGGCCAAGGAGGCCTACGAGATGCTCTCCGAGGCCGACAAGCGCGCCGCCTACGACCGGTACGGCCATGCGGGCGTCGACCCCAACGCGGCCGGCGGCGCGGGCATGAACGGCGGTTTCGCCGATGCCTTCGGCGACATCTTCGGCGAGATCTTCGGCGGCGGCCGCCGTCCGGGCGGCGGCGCGCAGGTCTACCGCGGCGCCGATCTCAAGTACGCGCTCGAGATCTCGCTCGAGCAGGCCGCCAGCGGTTTCGACACCGAGATCCGCGTGCCCAGCTGGGAAAACTGCGACACCTGCAAGGGTTCGGGCGCCAAGCCCGGCACCCAGCCCAAGACCTGCCGCACCTGCGGCGGCGCCGGCGCGGTGCGGATGCAGCAGGGCTTTTTCAGCGTGCAGCAGACCTGCCCGACCTGCCATGGGTCCGGCAAGGAAATCACCGATCCCTGCGTCGCCTGCGATGGTGTCGGGCGGATCCGCCGCAACAAGACGCTGCAGGTCAAGATTCCGGCCGGCATCGACGACGGCATGCGCATCCGCTCCAGCGGCAATGGCGAGCCGGGCGTCAACGGCGGGCCGCCGGGCGACCTGTACGTCGAGATCCACATCAAGCAGCACAAGATCTTCCAGCGCGACAGCGACGACCTGCATTGCGAGCTGACGATTCCGTTCACCACCGCCGCGCTGGGCGGCGAGGTGCAGGTGCCCACGCTCAATGGCAAGGCCGAGATCGCGATTCCCGAAGGCACCCAGTCGGGCAAGACCTTCCGGTTGCGCGGCAAGGGTATCCGCGGCGTGCGCGCCAGCTATCCGGGCGATCTGTACTGCCACGTGGTGCTCGAGACGCCGGTGCGGCTGAACGACGAGCAAAAGGCGCTGCTGCGCCAGTTCGAGAACTCGCTGAACGACGGTGGCGATCGCCACTCGCCGCAAAGCAAGTCCTGGACCGATCGGGTCAAGGAGTTCTTCAGCTGATGCCGCGGGCCGCCAGCCGGCGAGGTGCCGTCGCGCCTGGCCGGCCGGATGGCGGGTCTGGCAAAACAAAAAGGGCCTGCTCATCGAGAGGATGAGCGGGCCCTTTTTGTGAGTCTGCCGCCAGCTGGCAATGCCAGCCCGCGAACGGCCTCGCTGGACGCAGCGATGAACGCCGCGTTCGGCTTTACTGCTTCTTGGGCGGGTAGTCCAGCTCGCCCTTGGAGGTCTTGCCGGAGGCCTGGGCGGCGTCACGTTCGGCTTTGACTTCCTCGCGCGACTCGGTGCTGGTCTTTTCACGCTCGTTCAGCTTGGTCAGCTCGCCGCGTTGCTGCATGTCGCCCGATGCCTTGGTGGCGTCGCGATCCTGGGTGACCTGGTCACGGGTGGCGGTGCTGGGCGAACCGTTGCCGCCGGGCTGGTAGTCCAGGTTGCCGCGCGATTGGGTGCCTTGTTGGGCGCCGGTATTGGCCTGGGCCACGAGCTGCGCGTCGCTGGCCTGGTTCAGACCGGCGGCATGGACCGAAGCAGCGCCCAGCAGCGCCGAGGACACGATCAGGGTGGTGGTGAGCTTCTTCATGGGGAACCTCCAATACAGGTCGTGGGAATCTGGTTATCCCGCAGGCGCTGGCCGAATAGCCAACTGGTTCCTGCGATGACCGTGGAACGCAGTATGTCGAGCAAACATTGCTGAAAAAACAGGACCTGTGAGCAGGTCTTACGGCTGGATGACCTGTCACGTGGCGCTGCTTGCCAACAGGTTCGATACGAAGCGTTTGTTCACAGCTTCAAGACAAAGCTTGTTCAGCGGCAGCGGGTGGGGCGGCCGCCCGCCCAGGCCTGCGGGTGGCGAGAACCAAAAGACCCGGTCTACACTCGAACGCTCTTTTGCACGGTTTAAAGGATGGATGTGCCGATCTCTTTGAAGCTGCTGGGCGCGCGGCGCCTGCTGGCCGGCCTGGCGGCCGGACTTCTCGCGACCCACGGCGCCTGGGCGGCCCTGCCGCAGGGTGTCCAACAGGCCACGGTGGTCGAAGGCATCACCGAATACCGGCTCGACAACGGCCTGCGCGTGCTGCTGGCGCCCGATGCGTCCAAGCCGACCACCACCGTCAACATGACCTATCTGGTCGGTTCGCGCCACGAAAACTACGGCGAGACCGGCATGGCGCATCTGCTCGAGCACATGCTGTTCAAGGGCACGCCGTCGATCCGCAACGCGCTGGGCGAGTTCTCGCGGCGCGGCCTGCAGGCCAACGGCTCGACTTCGGGCGATCGCACCAACTATTTCGCCAGTTTCGCGGCCGATCCGCAGACGCTCGACTGGTATCTGGGCTGGCAGGCCGACGCGATGGTCAACTCGCTGATCGCCCGCGAGGATCTCGATTCCGAGATGACGGTGGTGCGCAACGAGATGGAAAGCGGCGAGAACAATCCGTTCCGCGTGCTGATGCAGAAGATGCAGGCCGCCGCCTACCAATGGCACAACTATGGCAAGAGCACGATCGGCGCGCGTGCCGACGTCGAGAACGTCGACGTCGGGCAACTGCGCGCGTTCTACCATCGTTATTACCAGCCCGACAACGCGGTGCTGATCGTGGCCGGCAAGTTCGATCCCGAGGCCACGCTCGCGTCGATCGCCGACACGCTGGGCAAGCTGCCGCGCCCCGAGCGCAAGCTGCCGCCGCTGTACACCGTCGAACCGGTGCAGGACGGCGAACGCGCCGTGACGCTGCGCCGCAACGGCGGCACGCCGCTGGTCGCGGCGATGTATCACATCCCGGCCGGCGCCAGCGCCGATTTCGCCGCCTTCGACCTGGCCACGCAGATCCTTGCCGACACGCCGTCGGGCCGGCTGTACCGTGCGCTGGTGCCCAACAAGCTGGCCGCCGCCACCTTCGGCTTCACGATGGACCGGCACGACCCGGGCCTGGCCATGTTCGGCGCGCAGTTGCAGCCCGGCATGCCGCAGGACAAGGCGCTGGCCGCCATCACCGATACGCTCGAGTCGATCGGCAAGCATCCCTTCACGCAGGAAGAGCTGGACCGCGCGCGCAGCCAGTGGCTGTCGGCCTGGGAGCAGGCCTACGCCGATCCCGAGCAGGTCGGCGTGGCGCTGTCCGAGGCGATCGCCTCGGGTGACTGGCGCCTGTTCTTCCTGCAACGCGACCGGGTCCGCGACGTCACGCTCGAGCAGGTCCAGCGCGCCGCCGAAACCTATCTGCTGCAGGCCAACCGCACGCAGGGCCGCTACGTGCCGACCGACAAGCCCGAGCGCGCGCCGGCGCTGCAGACGCCCGATCTGCAGGTGGTGTTCGACGGCTACCAGGGCGATCCCGACTTCAAGCAGGCCGAGGCCTTCGATCCGAGCCCGGCCAACATCGATGCGCGCACCGAGCGCAAGACGCTCAAGCTGCCCAATGGCGAGCTCAAGCTGGCGCTGCTGCCCAAGGCCACGCGCGGCGAGCGCGTGCAGGCCGAACTCGAGATCAAGTTCGCCGATGCCGACATGCTGAGCGGCCAGCGCGTGGTGTCGTCGGCGGTCGGCGACCTGCTGGCGCGTGGCACCGACAAGCTCAGCCGCCAGCAGATCCGCGACCGGCTCGACCAGCTGCGCGCCGACGTTTCGTTCTCGGGCGGCGGCACCACGCTGGCGGTCAACATCTCGGCGCCCGGCGAGAACCTGCCGCAGATCGTCCAGCTGGTGCTCGAGGTCGTGCGCGGCGCCAGCTTCCCGCAGTCGGAGGTCGACGAGTACGTGCGCCAGGCGCTGACCTCGGTGCGCAGCGCCATGACCGAGCCGACCTCGCTGGCCTCGCGTGCGCTGGCGCGCCATGGCAACCCGTGGCCGGCCCATGACATCCGCTACGTGCCGACCTTCGAGGAAAGCATCAAGGAGATCGAGGGCCTGAACCGCAAGGCGTTGCAGGACTTCCACCGCCGCATGTACGGCGCCGGCGCGATCAGCTTTTCGGCGGTGGGCGACTTCGACGCCCAGCGCATCGAGAAGGTGCTGGCCGAGGGCCTGGCCGGCTGGCGCCGGGCGCCGGCCTACACGCGCGTCAGCGATCCCTATCGCGAGGTCGCGGCGCGCCAGTTCGACATCGACACGCCCGACAAGGCCAATGCGTTCTTCGTGGCGGCCCAGCCGGTCAAGCTGCGCGATACCGACCCGGATTTCGTGCCGCTGTACCTGGCCAATTTCCTGCTCGGCACGTCCGAGACCTCGCGGCTGTGGACCCGCGTGCGCGAACAGGAAGGTCTGTCGTACAACGTGCGCAGCAGCCTGTCGGTGTCGGCCTACGAGCCGTCGGGCAACTGGACGGTCTATGCGATCTTCGCGCCCGACAACCGGGCCCGCCTGGAAGCCGCGATCAACGAAGAGCTGGCGCGCGCGGTCAAGGACGGTTTCACCGAACAGGAGATCACCGACGGCGTCGCGGCGCTGCTGAACTACCGCCGGCTGGCCCGTGCGCAGGACAGCGTGCTGACCAGCACCTGGATCGACTACCTGGATCGCGACCGCACCTTCGCGTGGTCGGACGAGGTCGACCAGCGGCTGGCCAGCCTGGACGCCGCGCAGGTCAATGCGGTGCTGCGCAAGTATCTCGACCCCAAGGGTTTCTCGAGCGCGGTGGCCGGTGACTTCAGCAAGGCCGCCAGCCAGGCCAAGCCGGTGATGCCCGACCCGGGCGGCGCCAAGCCCTGATCAGCGTGACAGGACCCGCATGGCCTGCTCCAGGCCGGCGACCGTCACCGGGTACATGCGGTCCTGCATCAGGTTGCGCAGCAGCGCGATCGACTGGCGGTACTGCCACGAGGCGGCCGGCTCGGGATTGAGCCACACCGAGCGCGGCCAGGCCTCGATCAGGCGCTGCATCCAGACGGCGCCGGCCTCGCGGTTGTGGTGCTCGACCGAGCCGCCCGGCTGCAGGATCTCGTAGGGGCTCATGGTCGCGTCGCCGACGATGATCAGGCGCCAGTCGTTGTTGTACTTGCGCAGGATGTCGACGGTCTCGATGCGCTGCGACTGGCGCCGCAGGTTCGACTGCCACATGCTCTCGTACGGGCAGTTGTGGAAGTAATAGACCTCGAGATGGCGAAATTCGCTGCGCGCGGCCGAGAACAGCTCTTGCACGCGGGTGATGTGGTCGTCCATGCTGCCGCCCACGTCCAGCAGCATCAGCACCTTGACCGCGTTGTGCCGCTCGGGAACCATGCGCAGGTCGAGATGGCCGGCATTGCGGGCGGTGCGGGCGATCGTGTCGTCCAGGTCGAGCTCGAGCTCGGCGCCCTGGCGCGCGAAGCGCCGCAGCCGCCGCAAGGCCACCTTGAAATTGCGGGTGCCGAGCTCCTGCTGGTCGTCGTAGTCGCGGTATTCGCGCGTCTCCCAGACCTTGACCGCGCTGCGGTTGCGCGACTGGCCGCCCACCCTTATGCCTTCCGGGTGAAAGCCGCCGTGGCCGAACGGCGAGGTGCCGCCGGTGCCGATCCACTTGCTGCCGCCTTCGTGGCGGCCTTCCTGCTCGGCCAGCCGCTCGCGGAACAGCTCCATCAGCTTGTCCCAGCCGTGCTTTTCGATCGCGGCCTTCTGCTCGGGCGTGAGCTGGCGTTCGAACTGCTGGATCAGCCAGTCCAGCGGGATCTCCTTGCCGGGCGGCAGCACCGCCTCGATGCCCCGGTAGAAGCTGCCGAAAGCCTGGTCGTAGCGGTCGAACAGCGCTTCGTCCTTGATCAGGACGGTGCGGGCCAGATGATAGAAATCGTCGAGCCGCGGGCGCATCGCGCCTTGCTGCAGGGCCTGCAGCAAGGTCAGGTACTCGTTGACCGAGACCGGCAGCCGATGGGCGCGCAGGTGATAGAAAAAATCAGTCAGCATGGCGGCTGAGCAGGTAGGCCAGGTGGGCCCGCACCTCTGGCCACTCGCCCGCCAGCAGGCTGTACATCACGGTGTCGCGCACCGTGCCGTCGCGCCGCAAGGCATGGTGGCGGATCGCGCCGTCGCGCTTGGCGCCCAGGCGCTCGATGGCGCGCTGCGAGGCATGGTTGTAGTTGTCGGTGCGCCAGCCGACCACCGCGGCGCCCAGCGTCTCGAACGCGTGGGTCAGCAGCAGCAGCTTGCAGGTGGTGTTGACGTGGCTGCGCTGCCAGCTTTTGCCGTACCAGGTGTAGCCGATCTCGAGCCGCGCCACCGACGCGATGATGTCGTGATAGCGCGTGGTGCCGATGATCTTGCCGCTGGCCTCGTCCTGCACCGCGAACGGCAGCATGTGGCCGTCACGCGCGCCGGCCAGCGCCGTGTCGATGTAGGCGGCGGCCTGGCCGGGCTCGGGCACGCTGGTCACGCGCAGCCGCCAAAGCTCGCCGTCGGCGGCGGCGGCTTCCAGATCGCCGGCGTGGTCGGGCTGAAGCGGCAGCAGCCGCACGCCGTTGGCGGCCAGGGTGGTGGGCGAGGGGGCTTGCGTGAATCCGGTGGTGGTCATGGCGGGTCGGCGTGGTGGTGGTAGTGGGGGCGGACGACAGGTCGTGGCGGCGAGGCGACGGGGCACTGGCAGTGTCGCGGGGCCGGGCGCGGCGCGGTAGCGCCGCGCCGCGCCGCGGCGCTGGCCGGCGCGGGGCATCGCCCC
>JAEZBO010000254.1 GCA_023427085.1 Pseudomonadota bacterium | reverse complement strand
CGGCCCCCCCCCCCCCCCCCCCGGGCGGCGCCCCCCCCCCGCCAGTCTGTCACCGCAAGAAAGACTTTCCGGACCTTGTGTCCGGGTGGAACGTTGGTATCAGCGATCCCAAAGGATTACAATAGTGTGGCCTGAGCGATGGTTTTTGCATTTACCGTCGCATTTTTGCAATTTCCCGGCTCATGCCCCGGGACTTTCACGGTTTTTTCCATGTTCCGACAGCGCAGCATCCAGAACATCGTTCGCACGACCGGCGTCGGCCTGCACTCAGGCCGCCGTGTCGAGCTGACCTTGCGGCCAGCTGCGCCCAATACCGGTATCGTGTTCCACCGCATCGACCTGCCCGAAGTCGTCGACCTGCCGGCCCAGGCCAGCCAGGTCAGTGACACGCGGCTGGCATCGGTGCTGCAAAACGGCCAGGTACGCGTGTCGACCGTCGAACACCTGATGTCGGCGCTGGCCGGCCTGGGCATCGACAACCTGCACATCGACCTGACCGCCGAAGAAGTACCGATCATGGACGGCAGCGCCGGTACCTTCGTGTATCTGCTGCGCTCGGCCGGCATCGTCGAACAGAATTCCCCCAAGCAGTTCCTGCGCATCCTCGAGCCCGTCGAAGTGCGCGAGGGCAGCGGCAGCAACGAAAAGTGGGCGCGCCTCGAGCCGCATGACGGCTTCGCGCTGTCGTTCTCGATCGATTTCCGCCATCCGGCCATCGACGCGACGTCCAATTTCGCCGAAATCGACTTCGCCACCCATTCGTACACCCGCGAGATCGCCCGGGCCCGCACCTTCGGCTTCGTCAACGAAGTCGAGGCCTTGCGGTCGGTCGGCCTGGCGCGGGGCGGCAGCCTGGACAACGCCATCGTCATGGACGAGTACCGGGTGCTCAACAACGATGGCCTGCGCTACGACGACGAGTTCGTCAAACACAAGATCCTCGACGCCATCGGCGACCTGTACCTGATCGGCAAGCCGCTGGTGGCGCGTTACGTGGCCTGCAAGTCGGGCCACGGCCTGAACAACCAGCTGGCCCGCGCGGTGCTGGCGCGCCAGAGCGCCTGGGACATCGTCACCTACGACGACGTCGAGACCGTGCCCAAGGCCTTCCGTACCGAGTGGCAGCTGGCCTGAGCGCCAGTCGCCGTGGCGCCTGCCGCCGCGCGGCGCGCCGGAGTCTTGCCTAGCCGGGGCCGCCAAGCGCGGCCCTGTGCTCGACCGGCCGGTTGTTTTCTGGCCGTCATTTTCCTGCGTTATTCTTGCGCGCCGTGCGCGCGGAAGTCAGCGGATCGCGGGAACCCCCGGCGCCGATGGCGGTCGGATCAGTCCGGTTTGGACGGATCGCGGTGGCGCCGCAGCAGGCGGCTCACCGCATCGGCCAGCGGACCGGGCCGCAGGCCGTCGCGCAGTTGCGCAAAGGCGTCCAGGGCCTGGGGGTCCAGCAGGTTCTTCTCGCTGGGGGCGGACTTTTCGGTCTGGCCTCCCGGAAGTCCGGCTTGTACCCGAACCGCTATTTCGTTAAGGTTCCATCCGCGAGCTCCCAAGGCCCGGATCAGGCTCGGGGCCATCTGACGGAGTTTCGCCGCATGCGCGGCACTCGGAACCGCCAGCACCAATGATTGCTGGTCGGCTTTCGCGACTTGGCAAACGGCGCCCAGCGCCGCTGGCAGGACGGTCGAGACCACCTGCCTGATCTGTATATGTCTGTGCGCCGTGGCGAGTACGCCTGCGCTGCGCAGGTCCTGGCCCAGCCAGCCCAGCAGGTTTCCATCCCTGGGTTGCGAGGCAGAACGATTACGGCGTGGTGTGAACCGCGGCATGCCGGATTGAATGGGAAGTTTCAGTTGAAGATAGTGATTATGCATGCCCGCAAGGGGCAGGCCGGGCATTTGACTGTCGGCGGGGCGCGTCTTGCTGCGCTGACATTCTGCCTGCTGGTCACCGCCGTCGCGCTGGGCGCGATGCTGCAACGTTATGCGATCGGCCCCAAGATGGCGGCCCCGGCGATCGAGCTGGCCTTGCCCGCCGGCGAGATGGCGGTGCGCGAAGCCTCCTTCGTGCGCGAAAACGTCAATCTGCTGGCCGCCAAGGTCGGCGCGCTGCAGGCTCGCATGGTCAGCGTAGACGGGCTGGGCAAGCGGGTCGCCCAGGCGGCCGGCGTGGCCTATACCGATCCCGAAGTCGTGGCCGGCCAGCAGGGCGTGCCCGAAGCCACCCAGGCGATGGACGAACTGTTCACCGTGCTGCCGGGCGAACCCCACGTGGCGACCGCCGAAGAGGTCGGCCGCCAGCTCGACCAGTTGCAGCGGCAGATGTCGGCCCAGCACGACAACCTGTCGATGCTGGACCTGGCGTTGACGCGCCGCAGCGGCGACGCCGCTCGGGTGCCAACCGCGATGCCGGTGCAGAACTACCCCTATCTCAGCTCGTCGTACGGCTGGCGCCGCAATCCGGTGACGGGCCAGTACGCCATGCACGAGGGTCTCGATTTCGCCGCGCCGCCCGGCACGGCGATCCTGGCGGCCTCGGGCGGCGTGGTGATCGAATCCAAGTATCAGCCCGGCTATGGCAACACCGTCGAGATCGATCACGGCGGCGGCCTGCTGACCCGCTATGCCCATGCCCAGAGGCTGCTGGTCAAGCAGGGTGACCTGGTCGAGCGCGGCCAGCGCATCGCGCTGGTCGGCTCGTCGGGACGTTCGACCGGCCCGCATCTGCATTTCGAGGTGCGACTGGCCGGCCAGCCCCTCGATCCCAAACTGTTCCTGAGCACGCCCACGACCGGCCCGGCCGTCGCCAAGGCGCAGGTCCAGGCCGAGCCCGTGGCCAATGCCAGGGCGGCGGCCAGCCAGGTGCGTTAAACTGGTTCGTTATATTTCGGCGCCTTGCCGTCAACCCACCGAATCGACCGCTAAGGTCGGCTTTTGGCCAGCCCTGCGCGGACGGACACTTGCATGTTTTCTCTGATCAAAAAACTCGTCGGCAGCCGTAACGATCGGCTGCTCAAGCAGTTTCGCCGGCAGATTGCGCAGATCAACGGCCTCGAATCGCAATTCGAAGCGCTGTCCGACGAGCAGTTGCGTGGCAAGACCGAAGAATTCAAGAAACGCCTGGCCGACGGCGCCAAGCTCGACGACCTGCTGCCCGAGGCCTTTGCCGTCGTGCGCGAGGCCGGCAAGCGCGTGTTCGGCATGCGCCATTTCGATGTCCAGCTGATTGGCGGCATCGTGCTGCACAGCGGCCGGATCGCCGAAATGCGTACCGGCGAAGGCAAGACGCTGATGGCCACGCTGCCGGTCTACCTCAATGCGCTGACCGGCCGCGGCGTGCACGTGGTGACGGTCAACGATTACCTGGCGCGCCGCGACGCGGTGTCGATGGGCCGCCTGTACAACTACCTGGGCCTGACGGTCGGGGTGGTGGTGCCGCAGCAGCCCAACGAAGAAAAGAAAGCCGCCTACGCCGCCGACATCACGTACGGCACCAACAACGAGTTCGGCTTCGACTACCTGCGCGACAACATGGAATATCGCGTCGATGACCGCCGCCAGCGCAAGCTGGTCTACGCGATCGTCGACGAGGTCGATTCGATCCTGATCGACGAGGCGCGCACGCCGCTGATCATCTCGGGCCAGGCCGAAGACCACACCGAGATGTACATGCGCATGAATGCCGTCCCCGGCATGCTGGTGCGCATGGCGACCGAACCCAAGCCGCAAGAGCCCGAACCCGACGGCGACTTCTGGGTCGACGAAAAAAGCCATCAGGTCTATCTGTCCGAAGCCGGCCACGAACATGCCGAGCAGGCGCTCGCCAAGCTGGGCCTGCTGCCCGAGGGCGAGTCGCTGTACGACCCGCGCCACATCACGCTGATGCATCACCTGATGGCCGCGCTGCGCGCCCATAACCTGTTCCATCGCGACCAGCACTACGTCGTGCAGGACGGCGAGGTGGTGATCGTCGACGAATTCACCGGCCGCCTGATGGTGGGCCGGCGCTGGTCCGACGGCCTGCACCAGGCCGTCGAGGCCAAGGAAGGCGCCAAGATCCAGAACGAGAACCAGACGCTCGCGTCGATCACGTTCCAGAACTACTTCCGGATGTACGAGAAGCTGGGCGGCATGACCGGCACGGCCGATACCGAGGCCTACGAGTTCCAGGAAATCTACCAGCTGGAAACCGTGATCGTGCCGACCAACCGGCCGATGATCCGCCAGGATCAGAACGACCAGGTCTTCAAGACCGATCCCGAAAAATACAACGCGATCAAGGCCGACATTCGTGATTGCCACGAACGCGGCCAGCCGGTGCTGGTCGGCACCACCAGCATCGAGAACTCCGAGCTGCTGTCGGGCCTGCTGCGCGAAGCCGGCCTGCCGCACGAGGTGCTCAACGCCAAGCAGCACGCCCGCGAGGCCGAGATCGTCGCCGAGGCCGGCAAGCCCGGCCGCATCACGATCGCGACCAACATGGCGGGCCGTGGCACCGACATCGTGCTGGGTGGCAGCCTCGAGAAGCAGACCGACCTGATCCGCGCCGACGCGTCGCTCAGCGACGAGCAGAAGGACGCCCGCGTCGAGCAGCTGCGGGCCGAATGGAGGCCGCTGAACGAACAGGTCAAGGCCGCCGGCGGCCTGCGCATCATCGGCACCGAACGCCACGAGTCGCGCCGCATCGACAACCAGCTGCGTGGCCGTGCCGGCCGCCAGGGCGATCCCGGCTCCTCGCGTTTCTACCTGTCGCTCGAAGACTCGCTGATGCGCATCTTCGCCGGTGACCGGGTGCGCGCCATCATGGAGCGCCTGAAGCTGCCCGAAGGCGAGCCGATCGAGGCCGGCATGGTGTCGCGTTCGATCGAGACCGCGCAGCGCAAGGTCGAGGGCCGCAACTTCGACATCCGCAAGCAGCTGCTCGAATACGACGACGTCGCCAACGACCAGCGCAAGGTGCTGTACTCGCAGCGCAACGAGGTGCTCGAGGCCACCCACGTCACCGAGATCGTCGCCGGCCTGCGCGGCGCCGCGATCGAAGAACTGGTGCGCACCTATGTGCCGGCCAATTCGGTCGAAGAGCAATGGGACGTGCCGTCGCTGCAGAAGGTGCTCGAGGCCGAATGGCAGATCGAGCTGCCGCTGGTCACGATGCTCGAGCAAGAGCCCAATCTGACCGAGGAAGACATCCTCGAACGCGTCGTCAAGGCCGCCGACGAGGTCTACCAGGCCAAGGTCGAACGGGTCGGTCAGGATTCCTGGAGCCAGTTCGAACGGTCGATCCTGCTGCAGTCGCTCGACAGCCAGTGGCGCGAGCACCTGGCTTCGCTGGATCACCTGCGCCAGGGCATTCACCTGCGCGGTTACGCGCAGAAGAATCCCAAGCAGGAATACAAGCGCGAGGCCTTCGAACTGTTCTCGGGCATGCTCGATCGCGTGCGCACCGACGTCGTCAAGATCTTGATCACCGTGCGCATCCAGTCGCCCGAGCAGGTCGAGCAGGCCGAGGCCGAGGCGGCCCAGTCGCAGGTGCAGAACGTCCAGTACCATCACTCGGACTACGACGAGGCGCTGGCCGCCAGTGCCGACAGCGCACAAGCCGCCACCGGCAATCGTGCGTCGCCGGCCGGTGCGGTGCCCAAGGTCGGCCGCAACGATCCCTGCCCTTGCGGCAGCGGCAAGAAGTACAAGCACTGCCACGGCGCGCTGAGCTAGGACTCGTTGCGGGACTGCGCCCGGGTCCGCCCGGGCGTGTCGTCCGAGGCCGGTCAGCGAGCGTCCCGCGCTTGTTGGCCCGTGCCAGGGGCAGTACAAAAAAAAGCCAGACCGGCAATCCGGTCTGGCTTTTTTTATCTGCGGGCCCTGTGCCGGCCGCTGCGAACGGCCGAGACCGCGGCGTGACGAGGATGAGGCCTGGCTCGGCCCCGCCAATGCCTGCGCGCGCCGTCCCGGCAGCCGAACTCAGACCAGGAAGATCGTCGCCAGGCCCAGGAAGATGAAAAAGCCCAGCGAGTCGGTCGCGAAGGTCAGCAGCACCGCCGATCCCATGGCCGGGTCCTTGCCGAAGCGCGCGCGTACCATCGGCACCAGCACGCCGACCGATGCGCCGACCAGCATGTTGCAGACCATCGCCGCCATCATCACCAGCGCGATCGCGAAGGAACCTGAGATCACCCACGCGAACACGGCGGCCACGCTGGCGCCGCACAGGCCGACCAGCAGCGTCACCAGCATCTCGCGCTTGACCAGCTGCCAGACGTTGGCGCCGGTGATGCGGCCCACCGCCAGCGCGCGGATGATCATCGTCATGGTCTGATTGCCCGAGTTGCCGCCGATGCCGGCGACGATCGACATCAGGAAGGCCAGGATCACGATGTGGCTGACGGTGTCCTCGAACTGCGACGCGACGAACGACGCGGTGGCCGCGGTACAGAGATTGAGCAGCAGCCACGGCGCACGGTTGCGCAGCGCCTTGCGCACCGGCGCGAAGATGTCTTCCTCCTGCATGCCGGCGCGCGACAGCGCCTGCTCCTCGGAGTCTTCGCGGATCACGTCGACGACCTCGGCGATGGTCAGCCGGCCGATCAGCCGGCCGTGGTCGTCGATGACCGGCGCCGACACCAGGTCGTAGCGTTCGAAGGCGTTGGCCGCGTCGGCGTCGGAGTCCAGCGGGTTGAGCGTCAGGAAATCGGTGCTCATGACCTCGCGCACCTCGGTCTCGGGCTCGGACACCAGCAGCAGCGACAGCGACAGCACGCCCAGCAGCTTGTCGCGCCGGTCGACCACGAAGATCTGGTCGGTGTGGTCGGGCAGCTCGTGCAGCCGCCGCAGGTAGCGCAGCACGACCTCGAGCGTGACGTCCTCGCGCACGCGCACCATCTCGAAATCCATGATGGCGCCGACGCTGTCCTCGGGGTAACCCATGGCCTCGACCAGCCGCGCGCGTTCTTCGGCGGTCAGGCCTTTCTGGACCTCCGCCATGATGTCGTCGGGCAGGATGGACGCGAAGTCGGCCAGCTCGTCCGCGTCCATGTTCTCGGTGGCCGCCATGATGTCCTGGCGGTCCATGGCCTCGAGCAGCGACTCGCGGACCCAGTCGTCGACCTCGAGCAGCACGTCGGTGTCGTGCTCGGCGGCCACCAGCTTCCAGACCGACTGGCGTTCGTCCTTGGGCAGCGACTCGAGGATGAAGGCGATGTCCGACGGGTGCAGGTCGTTGACCAGCGCGCGGATCTCCTGCTCGTGCTGGCGGTGCAGCAGTCCTTCGACCAGGTCGGCGCGCTTGTCGCCTTCGGACTGGCGGTGGGTCAGGTCCTCGACCAGTTGCTGGCGGCGCAGCAGCAGCTGGACCTTGTTCAAGGCCTGTTGCGCATCCTCGGGATCGAGGCGGCGCGGGGTCGCGGTCGGCGCGGCGGACGGGTTCGGGGACGACATGGTCGGCGCAGGGGACGCGGTCAGAGGGGCGGCAGCGGACGGGGCTGGCGCGCCTCGTCGGTGGCGACGTAGGTCAAGGTGGCCTCGGTCACCTTGACGACCTCGGCGTCGAGCCGCTGGCGTTGCGCGTAGACCTCGACGAAGACGGTGATCGACGTGGTGCCGGTCTTGATCACGTCGGCGTAGAAGCTGAGCAGGTCGCCGACGAAGACCGGATGCTTGAACTGGAAGGCGTTGACCGCCACGGTGGCGACCCGGCCGGCCGCGCGGCGCGCCGCCGGCACGGCGCCGGCGATGTCGACCTGCGCCATGATCCAGCCGCCGAACACATCGCCGTGGATGTTCGAGTCGGACGGCATGGGCATGACCCGCAGCACGGGTTCACGGCCCCGGGCGAGTTCGGATAGCGGCGCGGTGAGGGGGGCTGAAGAAGGCATGCGCCGGCTCCTGATGGACACCGGGGGATTATTGCAGGAAAACCCTGACAACGAACGCGGCCGCCGCGCTGCGCTTGTTTGCGTTTATTGCAGGAATCGCCGCAACCGCCCGGCCGCCGGGGTATTCCGACCGGCCTGCCGCGCCGCCACCCGGCGGTCCCGGAAACCGATCCAGCAGCAATGATGCCGAGCCCCCGGGGCGCTCAGCCCGCGGCGCTTCGCCCGCCCCGCACACGCGCGATCTCGTCATGCCGGCGAACCAGCAGGCGCGCCTGCTCGGCCACCGGCGCATCCACCATCCGCCCCTCGAACGTGCAAGCGGCGCGGCCCGCCGCACACTGCGCGTCGAACTCGGCCAGCAAGGCGCGCGCCCGTTCGACCGCCGCCAACGCCGGGGTAAAGGCCGTATTGACGATGTCGACCTGGGCCGGATGGATGCAGAACGCCGATTCGAAACCCAGCCGCGCGGCGCGTTCGATCTTGCGCCGGAACGCGTCGCGGTCGGCGAAGTCGGCGACCGAGCCGATGAAGCCGATCGGCGTGATGCCGGCGCGGCGGCAGGCGGTCAGCGCCAGCATGTTGGGTACGTACAGCGTGTCTTCGTCGACCGCCATGCGCATCGAGACCGCCAGGTCCTCGGCGCCGACGATGAGACCGCTGATGCGCGGGTGCGCGCGGGCGATCGCCGAGACGTTTTCCAGGCCCTCGGCATCCTCGACCATCACGATCAGCCGGGTGTGCCCGAGCGGCAGGCCGCGTTCGCGTTCGCAGTCCAGCACCACCTCGGCGACCGCGCGCACGAAGCCCGGCTCGTTGACCTTGGGCAGCGTCAGCGCATGGACCGACGGGCCCACGCAGGCTTCGATGTCGCGCACCAGCAGCCGCCAGGGCCGGTTGACGCGCACCGCGACGCCGTAGCCGGCCTGCGCGAAGCGCGTCGCGATCTGCGCCACGCGGTCGCGCGCGACGTCCTTCTGGTCCAGGCCGACGCTGTCTTCCAGGTCGATCATCAAGGCATCGGCATCGCGCTTGAGCGCGCTGTCGATGAAGCGATCCTGCGTGGCCGGCACGAACAGCAGGGAGCGCCAGCTGGCGGGATTGCCGGCCGGGTGGCCGGCGGGTTCGGTGGGGGCTTGCATGCGTTATCGCTCCAGCCCGGCCAGTTCGGCCAGGATCTCGTCGTTGTGTTCGCCCAGCCGCGGCGCCGGCCGGCGCATCGCGCCAGGGCTGCCGCTCAGGCGCGGCACGATGTTGTGCATCGGCACGCTGCCCAGGTCGGCGTCCTGCATCTGCACGATAGCCTGCCGGCCGATCGTGTAGGGATGGTCGATCAGCTCGCCGGCGGTGCAGACCGGGCCCGCGGTGACGCCGGCCGCTTCGAACAGCGCCAGGTTGTCGTCGCGGCTGCGGCTGGCCAGGAAGGCGCCGATGATCGCGTCCAGTTCGTCGCGATGCGCGACCCGCGCGTCGTTGTCGGCGAAGCGCGGATCGGTCTTGAGTTCGGGCCGGCCGATGGTGTCCAGGATGCGCATGGCCATCGACTGCATCGAACCCGACAGCGCGATGAACTGGCCATCCGCGCAGACGTAGACGTTGCGCGGCGCGGTATGACTGGACTGGTTGCCCGAGCGCTCGGTCGGCACGCCGGTGAGTTGGTGCTTGGCGGCCTCGGACGCGATCACCGAGAAGATCGGCTCGAACAAGGACAGGTCGACGACCTGGCCGCGGCCTTCGCGCTCGGCCACGCGCAGCGCGGTCAGCACGCCGGCCGCGCCGTAGATGCCGGCGATCATGTCGGCCAGCGCCAGCGGCGGCAGCACCGGCGGCCGGTCGGCGTAGCCGTTCAGGTGGGCGAAGCCCGACATGCCCTCGACCAGCGTGCCGAAGCCCGGCTTGTGGCTGTACGGGCCGGTCTGGCCCCAGCCCGATACCCGCACGATCACCAGCGCCGGGTTGATCTGCAGCAGCGAGTCGGGCGCGAGGCCCATTTTTTCGAGGCCGCCAGGCACGAAGTTTTCGATCAGCACCTGCGAGTGGCGCACCAGCCGGCGCAGCGTCTGCAGGCCGGCCTCGGACTTCAGGTCCAGCGTCATCGAACGTTTGTTGCGGCCGTAGATCTTCCAGTAGATCGACTGGCCCGCCTCGCGCCAGTGGCGCAGGTCGTCGCCCTTGTCCTCGCGCTCGATCTTGATGACGTCGGCGCCGAAGTCGGCCAGGTACAGCGACAGCATGTTGCCCGCCACCAGGCGGGAGAGGTCCAGCACGCGTACGTCGGCGAGCGGGCCGGACCGGGTCGGGTCGAATTGTTCAGGCATGTTCAGCTAGGGGGAAACAGGGTTGATGTCAGTCGACCTTGGCACCGGAGGCCTCGACGATTTTTTTCCAGCGCGCCAGGTCGTCGTTCTGCCGCTGCGCCAGCCGTTCGGGACTGTCGTCAAGGATCTCCACGCCGATGTCGGCCAGCTTTTTGCGCACCGCCTCGTCCTTCATGATCGCGTGGCTGTCCTGGGCCAGGCGCTGCACGATCTCGGCCGGGGTGCCGGCCACCGAGAACAGCGCCACCCACAGGTCGCCGCCGTAGCCGGGGATCTGCTCGGCGATGGCCGGCACGTCCGGCAGCGCCGGCGAGCGTTTTTCGGTGCTGACGCCCAGCGCGCGCAGCGCGCCGCCCTGGATGTGGGCGATCGACGAGGGCAGGCTGGCGAACACGATCGGCAACTGGTTGCCCAGCACGTCGCTCATGGCCGGCGCGACGCCGCGGTACGGCACGTGGCCGATCTCCAGGCCATCCATCTGGTGCAGCATGGCGCCCAGCAGATGGTTCAGCGAACCGTTGCCGGCCGAGGCGTACTGGTACTTGCCGGGGTTGCGCTTGACCTCCTCGCGGAACGCCGCGAGGTCCTTGGCCGGGAAGGCGGGATTGACCAGCAGCACGTTGGGCACCACGCCGACGGTATGCACCGGCACGAAGTCCTTGACCGGGTCGAAGCCGATCTTGGTGTAAAGCGCCGGATTGATGACCTGCGTGCTGCTGACGGTCATCAGCAGCGTGTAGCCGTCGGCGTCGGCGCGCGCGGCCTGTTCGGTGCCGATGTTGCCGCCGGCGCCGGGGCGATTGTTGACCACCACCGGCTGGCCGAGCTTCTTGGCCAGTTCGGCCGCCATGATGCGGGCGACGATGTCGTTGGTGCCGCCGGGCGCGTGCGGCACGATCATCGTGATCGGCTTGGCGGGGTAGGTCTGCGCGCTGGCTTGCGGCGCGGCCAGGCCGGTGCCCAGCACGATGGCGGCGCCCAGCAGGGCGGCGAGGCAGGAACGACGATGCATGGTTGTCTCCGTTGTCTTGGCGCGCCGGTGGCATGAAGGCCCGGCGGCTGTTTTTTGCGTGCGTCGATGTTTTCACGGCGGGGCCTGCCACACCAATACCGTTTGCATTTGCGGGCCAGATCTTTTACTTATATCGACCCGAACGGATTTGAAAAAACGATGACCCTGGCCCAGCTGCGTTATTTCCTCGCGATCGTGCAGGCCGGCAGCATTTCCCGCGCTGCCGAGCAGGTCCACGTCGCGCAGCCGGCGCTGTCGCAGCAGTTGCGGCTGCTCGAGGACGAGCTGGGCCAGGTGCTGTTGCGCCGCCACGCGCGCGGCGTGCGGCTGACCGACGCCGGCAGCCGCTTCCAGCTGCGGGCGCTGGGCATCCTGCGGCAGGTCGATGCGCTCAAGCACGAATTCGTGTCGACCCGCGCCGAGCCGGTCGGCTCGGTGGTGCTGGGCATGGCCACCGCCGTCAACCTGGCGTTCGCGGTGCCGATCTACCAGGCGGTGCGCCAGCGGTATCCGGGCATCGTGTTGAAGATGGTCGAGAGCATGAGCGGCTATCTGCTCGAATGGGCCGAGCAGGGCCGGCTCGATCTGGCGGTGGGCTACGAGATGTCGTCGGCGCCGGGCCTGCAGGCCGAGCGGCTGGGCAAGGAGTCTTTGTTCCTGATCGCGTCGCCGAGCGCCTTCGCGCCGCCACCGGCGCGGCTGTCGATGGCGGCGCTGGCCGACATCCCGATGGTGCTGCCCGGTTTTCCGCACAGCCTGCGGATCCTGCTGGATCGTCGTTTCGTCGAGCACGGCCTGGCGCTGCACGTGGCAGCCGACGTCGATTCGACGCCGGTGATCAAACGGCTGGTTGCGGCCGGGCAGGGCTGCAGCATCCTGTCGGTGCACGCGGTGGCGGACGAGTTGGCGCGGGGTGAACTGGTGGCGATCCCGATCGCGCGGCCGGGCATCGCGCGCAGCATCGACCTGGCCACCGGCGTGCAGCGGCGCAACGATCCGGCGGTGCAGGCCGTGCGCGAAATCGTCATCGAGGTGGTGCGCCGCGGGCTGGCAGCGGCGGGGGCGGCGTCCGGCGCAGCGGGCAAACCGTCGGTCGGTGCATCGTCGAACGCTTCACGCGACGCACCAGCCAGCGCACCGTCCGGCTCACTTGCAAGGGCGCAGGTGAAGCCGGCGCGGCCGGCTAGCCCAGCACCACGCGCACCAGCACGTAGCCGCCGACGCTGAGCAGCACGAACAGGAACAGCGCCAGGCCCAGCACCTTGGCGCCGGCCTGGCGGATCTGCGCGAAACGGGTTTCCATGCCCAGCGCCGTCATCGCCATCGTCAGCGCAAAGATGTCCATGCGGCGCAGCGCGTCCAGCGTGGCCGGCGGGATCACGCCGGCCGAATTGATCAGCGCCAGCACCAGGAAGCCGATCGCGAACCACGGCACCGCGACCGGGGCGCGCTTGCCGTCGGCATGGCTGACCGAGGCCTGGCGCAGGTACAGGCCCAGCACGATCAGGATGGGCGCCAGCAACGCCACGCGGGTCATCTTGACGATGGTGGCGGCCTGCGTGGTGGCCGGGTCGATGGCGCTGGCCGCGCCAACCACCTGGGCCACTTCGTGCACGGTGGCGCCGATGTAGATGCCCCAGGCCTGCGCGTCCAGTCCGAGCAGGCCGGAGCGGTACAGGATCGGGTACAGGAACATCGACAGCGTGCCGAACAGCACCACGCTGGCCACCGCCACCGCGCTTTTGTGCGGCGCCGAACGCAGCGTGGGCTCGAAGGCCAGCACCGCCGCGGCGCCACAGATCGCGCTGCCGGCCGAGGTCAGCACCGCGGTGTCGCGATCGAGTCCCAGCACGCGGGTGCCGAACAGGGTGCCCAATGCCAGCACCGCCAGCACGATGGTGATCGAGATCGCCACCGCCGGCATGCCGATCGCGGCGATCTGCTGCACGCTGATGTTCAGGCCGTAGAACGCCACCGCGATGCGCAGCAGCTTGCGGGCGGTGAGATGCACGCCGGCCTTCCAGCCGGGGGTCTCGTTGCCGCGCAGGAAATTGCCGTACAGCATGCCGGCCACGATGCCGACCACCAAGGGACTGAGGCCGGCCTGCACGAAGAAGGGCAGCGACGCCACTTGGGTGACCGCGGCCGCCAGCAGGCCGACGAACAGCACGCCGCCGAGCGTGTCGCGCCAGGCGGGAGTAGAGGGAAGCACTGCAGCGTTCATATGCCGGTAATGGTTGGTTTATTTCCTGTGGTTATATTAAAACCTTGTCATTTATAGGAAAAATCGTTATTTTGGATAGAAAATATCGCCATAGCTGATAATGACACCCGAACAGCTGTTGACCTTCGCCTGCGTGGCCGACACCGGCAACATCAGCCACGCGGCCCAGCGCCTGCACCTGTCGCAGCCCGCCGTGTCGGGGCAGTTGCGGCTGCTGCAGGAGTCCTTCGGCGAGCCCCTGTATCGGCGCAGCGGCCGCGGCATTGCGCTGACCCCGGCCGGACACGCGCTGGTACTGAGCGCGCGCCACCTGCAGCAGGGCTATCAGCAGGCGCTGGCCTTGCGCGACGCCTCGCGCGGCATGCACGCCGGCCTGCTGCGGCTGGGCGCCAGCACCACGCCGGCCAGCTATCTGCTGCCGGCGCTGGTGGCCGACTATCGCAAGCGTCACCCTGGCGTCGAGGTGCGTATCACCGATGGCAACAGCCGCGACATCGTCGATCTGCTGCCCGAACTGGACATGGGATTCATCGAGGGCGAGGTGCCCGACGGCCTGCCGATCGGGCTGGCGGTGCATGCCTGGCGCGAGGACGAAGTGGTGGCGGTGGTGCAGGCCGATCATGTGCTGGCGGCGCGCGGCCAGGCCAGTTGGGCCGAGCTGGCCGACTGGGAGTTCGTCATGCGCGAGGCCGGGTCGGGGGTGCGCCGGCTGGTCGAGTCGGCCTGCGAACAGGCCGGGGTGGCGCCGCGGGTATCGGTCTATCTGGCCGGGGTCGAAGGCATCAAGCAGGCGGTACGGGCCGGGCTCGGCATCGGATTCGTGTCAGCCTTGTCGATGCGCCACGAAGACGGCATGCTCCGCGCCTTGCGCATCGCTCCGCAGCCGCTGGCGCGCACGCTGAGCATCCTGATGCCGCATGCCGAGCTGCCGAGCCGGGCGGCCGCCGATTTTTTGCTGCGCGCGCTGGCCAACCGTGAGGCGGCGCCAGCCTGAGCGGCTCGCTAGGGGGCCAGGCGCGCGCGCGCCAGGTTGACCCAGTAGCTGGCGCCCAGCGGCAGGATCTCGTCGTTGAAGTCGTAGCTGCCGTTATGCAGCATGCAGGGCCCCAGCCCGTGGCCGAACTCGCGGTGTTCGCCCAGGCCGTTGCCGATCCAGACATAACAGCCGGGCTTGGCCTGCAGCATGAAGGCGAAGTCTTCGGCGCCCATGGTCGGCTGCACGGCCGGATTGAACTGCTCGTCGCCGACCAGGTCGCGGATCACGCGCGCACAGACCTCGGTCTCGGCGGCTTCGTTGATGGTGGGCGGGTAGTTGCGGCTGAACGTGAACTCGGCCTCGCAGCCCATGGCCCGCGCGGTGTGCTCGACGATCTCGGCCATGCGTCGCTCGATCAGGTCGAGCGTCTCGGTCGTGAAGGTGCGCACGGTGCCACGCATCTCGGCGTGGTTGGGCACGATGTTGTAGGCGCTGCCGGTATGGATCTGCGTGATGCTGAGAATGGCCGCGTCGAGCGGATTGCGGTTGCGCGTGACGATGGTCTGCAGCGACTGGGCGATCTGCACCGCGGCCATGACCGGGTCGACACCGAGGTTGGGCATGCCGGCATGCGCGCCCTTGCCCTTGATGACGATGTCGAACTCGTTGCTCGATGCCATGATCGGGCCCGGGGTCAGGCCGAAGGTGCCGGCCGGCATGCCGGGCCAGTTGTGCATGCCGAACACGGCCTGCATCGGGAACTGTTCGAACAGGCCGTCGTCAATCATGCGTTGGGCGCCCGCGCCGCCCTCTTCGGCAGGCTGGAAGATCACATGCACCGTGCCATCGAAATCGGGATATTCGGCCAGGTGCCGCGCCGCCGCCAGCAGCATGGCGGTGTGGCCGTCGTGGCCGCAGCCGTGCATGCGGCCAGGGGTCTTGCTGGCGTGGCCGAAGGTGTTGACCTCTTGCATCGGCAGCGCGTCCATGTCGGCGCGCAGGCCGATCGCGCGGTCGCTCTGGCCGGCCCGGCCCTTGATGGTGCCGACCACGCCGGTCACGCCCAGGCCGCGATGGATCGGGATGCCCCATTCTTGCAGCTTGGCGGCGATCAGGTCGGCGGTGCGGTGTTCTTCGTAACCCAGTTCGGGGTTGGCATGGATGTCGCGCCGCAGCGCGGTCATCTCGGCTTGCCAGGAGACGATCGGTTCGATGATTTTCATGATGGGCTGCCTGTGCGTTGGCGCACCGCAGCACCGCGAAAGGCGCAGGCTGCGGCGCGGGCCCGCGCGCTGCGATCAAACGTTTGCGAGGGCTGTGGCGATCGATAGCGGTAAGGGTATCATCAAACCAAAACAGATCTGGGAGACGAACTATGACAACGCAACGTCCGTGGCTCGCGCAATATCCTGAAGGCGTTCCGCACGAGGTCTCGCTGGATCGTTATGGCTCGCTGGTGGATCTGCTCGACCAGGCTTGCCAGAAGCACGCCGACCTGCCGGTCTGCGATGCGCTCGGCACCGCGATCACGTACCACCAGATGGATGGCTATTCACGCAGCGTCGCGGCGTGGCTGCAGTCGCTCGACCTGCCGCCCGATACGCGTGTCGCACTGATGATGCCTAACGTGCCGGCCTACCTGGCCTGCCTGGTCGGCGTGCTGCGCGCCGGCCACGTGCTGGTCAACGTCAATCCGCTCTACAAGCCGCGCGAGCTGCAGCATCAGCTCAAGGACAGCGGCGCGCGCGTCATCTTCATCCTCGAAAGCTTTGCCCATACGCTGCAGGCCGTGCAGGACCGCGGCGATCTGCAGCACGTGGTGGTGGTGGCGCCCGGCGATCTGCTCGGTCTCGCCAAGAGCGTGGTGGTCAACTTCGTGGCGCGCCACGTCAAGCGGCTGGTGCCGGCCTGGGACCTGCCGCAGGCCACCCGGCTGCACGACGTGCTCGACCGCGGCGCCTTGCTGCCGTATCACCGGCCCCATCCCAAGCTGGACGATCTGGCGGTGCTGCAATACACCGGCGGCACCACCGGCACGCCCAAGGGCGCGATGCTGACGCACCGCAACCTGGTCGCCAACGTGCTGCAGGTCGAGGCGGTCGCGCAGCCGGTGCTCAAGGGGCTGGCGGGTCAGCAGATGAACCTGCTGGCGGCCCTGCCGCTGTATCACATCTTCGCGCTGACGGTCTGCGGGCTGTACGGTTTCCATGCCGGCATGTGCCAGGTGCTGGTGATGAATCCGCGCGACCTGCCGTCGGTCACCAAGGCCTGGCGCAAGCGGCCGATCCACATCTTCCCGGGCGTGAACACGCTGTTCAATGCGCTGGTCCACGATGCGGGCTTTCAGGCGCTCGATTTCTCCGGCTTGCGCTTGACGCTGGGTGGCGGCATGGCGGTGCAACGGCCGGTGGCCGAGCGCTGGCTCAAGCTGACCGGCCGGCCGTTGATCGAAGGCTACGGACTGTCCGAGACCTCGCCGGTGGCGACCGTCAACCCGACCACCGCCACCGAGTATTCGGGCAGCATCGGCCTGCCCCTGCCAAGCACCGACGTCGCGATCCTCGACGAGCAGGGCCGCGCGGTGCCGCTGGGCGAACGGGGCGAGATCGGCATCCGCGGGCCGCAGGTGATGGCGGGCTACTGGAACCGCGACAAGGACACCCGCGAGTCGATGACCGATGACGGTTATTTCAAGACCGGCGACATCGGCGTGATGGATGAACAGGGCTACACCCGCATCGTCGACCGCAAGAAGGACATGATCCTGGTGTCGGGCTTCAACGTCTATCCGAGCGAAATCGAGGAGGTGGTGGCCGAGCATCCCGGCGTGCTCGAGTGCGCGGCGATCGGCGTGCCCGACGAACACTCGACCGAAGTGGTCAAGCTGTTCGTGGTGCGCAAGGATCCTGGCCTGACCGAAGCCCAGTTGATGGACTACTGCCGCGAACGCCTGACCGGCTACAAGCGGCCCAAGGAAATCGAGTTCCGCAAGGAGCTGCCCAAGAGCAACGTCGGCAAGATCCTGCGGCGCGAGCTGCGGCCGGCCGAGCCGGCGGCGGAACAGAACGGCTGAGGCCGCGCGCAAGCTCGGCGCACCTGCCGCGCCCAATAAAAAGCCCGGCCTGCCATGGCCGGGCTTTTATTGTCGGCGCCGCGTGACGCCGGCAGGCCTCAGGCCTTGAGGTGCGGCGAGATCATCTTGAGCAGGTCGACGGCGACCTGCGGGTTGCCTGCCACCACGTTGCCCTGCCGGGGCCAGGGTTCTTGCTGGCGCATGTCCAGCGCCACGCCGCCCGCTTCGCGCACCAGCAGCGTGCCGGCGGCGACGTCCCACGGCGCCAGGCCCATTTCCCAATAACCGTCGAAACGGCCGCAGGCGGTCCAGGCCAGGTCCAGCGCCGCCGCACCGTGGCGCCTGACACCGCGGGTGGTGTGGATGGCGTCGTTGAGCATCGGCATGTACTGGTCGGCGAAGGAAAAATCGCGGAACGGGAAGCCGGTGGCCAGCACCGCGTCGGCCAGGCCCGGCGTGCGCGAGCAGGCGATCCGGCGGCCATTGAGCCAGGCGCCCACGCCGTGCACGGCGGTGAACAGTTCTTCGCGGCAGGGGTCGTAGACCACGCCGATGACCGGCGTGTCCTGTTCGAGCCGCGGACCCGGGCCGATGCGGGTGCCCGGGTGGGCCACCAGCGCGATCGACACCGCGTAATGCGGGATGCCATGCAGGAAATTGGTGGTGCCGTCGAGCGGATCGATATACCAGGTGGCCTCGCCCTCGGCCTGGCCGCCGGTCTCTTCGGCGATCAGGCCATAGGCCGGCGTGCGCTCGCGCAGCACCTCGATGACGGCGGCCTCGGCTTCGCGGTCGGCCTGCGAGACCAAGTCGTTGCGGGCCTTGCGGTCGATCACCAGGTCGGCGCGGTGATGGGCATAGGATTGCAGGATCGCGGCGCCCGCGTGGGCGGCGCTGACGGCGGCGTCGATGGCGATGCCCAGGTCGGGCGGAGCGTTGACGGCGGCTGAATGGGCTTGGGCTTGCATGGGTCCAGTGTATCTCCTAGCAGGTTACAGTCTCATGCTCGTTCCCGCCGCGTCAATCCCGCATTTGCGCAATCCCCATGTCTTCGGCCTTCGACCCCCTGACGCCCGCCGTCCCGCAACACGATGAGAGCGGCCGGCTGTGCAGCGCCGTGTATGGCGATGCCTACTACCCGCCCGACGGCGCGGCGCGGCAGGCACGCGAGGTGTTCCTGCACGGCAACCGCCTGCCGGATCGCTGGGCCGGCCGCGCCGCGTTCACGGTCTGCGAGACCGGCTTCGGGCTGGGTCTCAATTTCCTGACGCTGTGGCAGGCCTGGCGCGACGATCCGGCGCGGCCGCGGCGCCTGCACGTGGTCTCGATCGAGGCCCACCCCTATGCGCTCGAGGACCTGCGCACGCTGCTGGCGCGTCACGCGCCGGCCGGGCTGGCCGCGCTGGCCGGCGAACTGCTGGCGCAGTGGCCGCCGCTGCTGCCCGGCCTGCATCGTCTCGAGTTCGAGCAGGGCGCGGTCACGCTGACGCTGGGGCTGGGGCGGGCCGAGCGGCTGGTGCCGCAGCTGGCCGCGCGCGTCGATGCGTATTTCCTGGACGGCTTCGCGCCGGCCGGCAATCCGGCCATGTGGTCGCCGGCGCTGTTGGCGGCGCTGGGCGAGCTGGCCGCCGCGGATGCGACGCTGGCGACCTGGTGCAGCGCCGGCGCGGTGCGGCGCGGCCTGGAGGACGCCGGTTTTGCGGTGCAGCGGCGTTCCGGCGCCGGCGGCAAATGGCATATGACGGTGGCCACGCGCGGGGCCCGGTCTCTTATACACCTCTCCGCGCCCACGAGACGAAGGCG
>JAEZBO010000081.1 GCA_023427085.1 Pseudomonadota bacterium | reverse complement strand
GGTCGGGCGTCGTCACGTCCGGCCGCTGCCAGCCGCCGGGCCGGTTCAGGCTGCCCGCGGCTGGGTCGGCGTCGCCGGCCCCTGCGGATCGTTCTGCGCTTCGGGGGGGCGCGTCAGCGCCGGCAGGCCGATGGCCAGCCGCAAGCGCTGGCAGTCGGGATTGGCCGAGCCGTCCGGCATCCAGACGTCGAACTCGCGGCACGGGCTGGGGCGCAGCGGATAGATCTCGCAGCGGATGCTCGGCTGGCCCAACTCGCCACGCAGCGCCACGCAGCGGCCGCCGCCGCGTTCGGTGCCTTGCATGCAGACCCGTGACGGGCTGATCTGCGTGACCAGTTCGGGCGGCACGCTGCCGCCATACCCGGGGTCGGCCTCGCCGAAATAGAAGGACACGCGAAAGTGGGCGCAACAGGCGCCGCACTGGATGCACGGATTGTCGTGATCGACCGTGTTGTCGGCGACGGCCTGGATGGGAAATTGCGTGGGCAGGGACATGGCGCGCGGGGGGCGAAAGGCTCGCTGGGCGGCCGTTCGGCGGCCGTCAGGGCCGAGCGGGGGCGCCGGCCGGCGCTGATCTTAGCAGCAGCGCGACAGGGCCGGGCAGGGGGGCTGCACCGCGCCCCGCCGCGACGTTGCGCGCACGCAACCGGCGCCGGTCTGGCGGCGCCAGCGTGCACCAGCGCGGGGCCGGCGAGACATCGGAATCCCGCTCCTGGTGCACGCGCGGGCGCGATGCCCAAGGGGGCAGGGCCGGTCCAAGCGCCCGCTGTCACAAGGATTTTTCAGTCCGGCTGGCAATGGCATAAATCTTGCTTTGGAACAGATTGTGTACGAACTATGTGTGCGATCCACGATTCTGCGTGGCCGTGCACGGCGCCCATCGCGTTCGTCTTCCCGCCCATCCAGGGCTAGATCGGTCCACCCGAAACCGGAGAAAGCAATGCAATCAGGAAAATTCCGCTTGGACGCCTGCGCCGCCGCGCTGGTCGTGGCGCTCGGCAGTGCCGCGCTGCTGGCCCCCACGCAGGCGCACGGCCAGGAGAAGGTGCTGCGCATCGCCATGACGGCCGGCGACATCCCGCGCACGCTGGGCCAGCCCGACCAGGGATTCGAAGGCAATCGCTTCACCGGCATCCCGATGTACGACAGCCTGACGCAATGGGACCTGTCCAAGGCCGACGCGCCCAGCGTGCTGATCCCGGGACTGGCCGAGTCGTGGACGGTCGACGAGGCCGACAAGACCAAGTGGGTCTTCAAGCTGCGCCAGGGCGTGGTGTTCCATGACGGCTCGGCCTTCAATGCCGACGCGGTGGTGTGGAACGTGCAGAAGGTGCTGGACAAGTCGGCGCCGCATTTCGACGCCAGCCAGGTCGGCGTGACGGCCTCGCGCATGCCGACGCTGCGCTCGGCGCGCAAGATCGACGACTACACCGTCGAGCTCACGACGTCCGAGCCCGACTCGTTCCTGCCGATCAACCTGACCAATCTGTACATGGCCTCGCCCGCGCATTGGGACGCCAAGCTCAAGGCCGTGCCGGCCTCGGTCAGCGACGCCGCGCAACGCTCGCAGCAGGCCTGGGCCGCGTTCGCCGCCGATGCCTCGGGCACGGGTCCGTTCAAGATGACCCGTTTCGTCGCGCGCGAGCGACTCGAGCTGGCCCGCAACGACAAGTACTGGGACGCCAGGCGCGTGCCCAAGGTCGACAAGCTGGTGCTGCTGCCGCTGCCCGAGGCCAACTCGCGCACCGCCGCGCTGATGTCCGGCCAGGTCGACTGGATCGAGGCGCCCGCGCCAGACGCCTTCGATGCGCTCAAGAGCCGCGGCAACGTGATCTATTCGAACGAACAGCCGCATGTGTGGCCGTGGCAGTTGTCGTTCGTCGAGGGATCGCCGTGGCTGGACAAGCGGGTGCGCCACGCCGCCAACCTGTGCGTCAACCGCGGCGAGCTCAAGCAGCTGCTGGGCGGCATGATGGCCGAGCCCAAGGGCACGGTGCCGCCGGGCCACCCGTGGTGGGGCAATCCGGGTTTCGACATCCGCTACGACCCCGAAGCGGCCCGCAAGCTGATGGCCGAGGCCGGCCATTCGGCCGCCAAGCCGCTCAAGGTCAAGGTGCAGACCTCGGCCTCGGGCTCGGGCCAGATGCAGCCGCTGCCGATGAACGAGTTCGTGCAGCAGAACCTCAAGGAGTGCTTCTTCGACGTCAGCTTCGACGTGGTCGAGTGGAACACGCTGTTCACCAACTGGCGGCGCGGCGCCAAGGACCCGTCGGCCAACGGCGCCAACGCCACCAACGTCAGCTACGCGGCGATGGATCCGTTCTTTGCGATGGTGCGCTTCACCAGCACCAAGACCTTCCCGCCCACGTCCAACAACTGGGGCTACTTCGGCAACGACGAGATCGACGGGCTGATCGAGAAGGCGCGCACCACCTTCACCGAGAAGGAGCGCGACCAGGCGCTGGCGGCGCTGCACGCGCGCATCGTCGAAGAGGCGCCGTTCGTCTGGATCGCCCATGACGTCGGTCCGCGCGCGATCTCGCCCAAGGTCAAGGGCGTGGTGCAACCCAAGAGCTGGTTCATCGACCTGGCCACGGTCTCGATCGAGTAACGCCGGCGGTCCGGCGGTCCGCCCGCATGGCGGATCGC
>JAEZBO010000066.1 GCA_023427085.1 Pseudomonadota bacterium | reverse complement strand
GCGCCGTCGTAGCGCCCGGCGGCGCGTGGTCGTCGGCGTCCTCGGCGTGCTCGTGCTCGCCCTCGTCGCGACCAGCCTGATGGTCGGACGCACCTTCTACGGCCCCGGCGACGTGCTCGGGGTCGTCCTCGGCCAGGACGTGCCCGGCGCGTCGTTCACCGTCGGGCGGCTGCGGCTGCCGCGCACCGTCCTCGCGCTGCTGACCGGGCTGTGCTTCGGCCTCGCCGGCTGCGCCTTCCAGACCATGCTGCGCAACCCGCTGGCCAGCCCCGACGTCATCGGCATCAGCGCCGGCGCCAGCGCCGCCGCGGCCGTCGCCATCGTCTCGCTGTCGCTGAGCGGGGCCGCGGTCTCGGTGTTCGCGATCGTCTCGGGCCTGGGCGTCGCGCTGCTGATCTACGTGCTGTCCTACCGCGACGGCGTCGCCGGGACCCGCCTGATCCTGATCGGCATCGGCATGGCCGCGATGCTGGAGAGCGTCACCGCCTACGCCCTCAGCCGGGCCGCGGAGTGGGACCTGCAGGAGGCCACCCGGTGGCTGACCGGCAGCCTCAACGGCGCCTCGTGGACGGAGGTGGTCCCCACCCTGGTCGCGCTCGCGGTGCTGGGCCCGCTGCTGCTCAGCCGCGCCCGCGACCTCGCCCTGCTGCGCCTCGGCGACCCCCCCGCCCCCCCCCACGGCGGGCCCGCGATGCGCGCCGGCCGATCCAGGTGATCTTCCAGGATCCCTATGCCTGCCTGAATCCGCGCATGACGGTGCAGCAGATCATCGCCGAGCCGCTGCGGGTCTACCGGCTGGAACCCGACCGGGCCGCCGCGCGCCGCAAGGTGCTGGCGCTGCTCGATCAGGTCGGCCTGTACGACTACATGGCCGACCGGTATCCGCACGAACTGTCGGGCGGGCAACGGCAGCGGGTCGGCATCGCCCGCGCGCTGGCGATGCAGCCGCGCGTGATCGTCTGCGACGAGCCGGTGTCGGCGCTGGACGTGTCGATCCAGGGCCAGATCATCAACCTGCTGCGCTCGCTGCAGGCCGAGTACCAGCTGTCGTTCCTGTTCATCGCGCACGACCTCGCGGTGGTGCGCCACATCTCCGACCGGGTGGCGGTGATGTACCTGGGCCGGGTGGTCGAGATCGCCGACCGCGACACGCTGTATTCGCGGCCCTTGCACCCGTATACCCGCGCGCTGCTCGACGCTGCGCCGGTGCCCGATCCGCGCATCGAAAAGCAGCGCGCGCCCCGCACGCTGCAAGGCGAACTGCCCTCGCCGCTGCGCCAGCCGCCGGGCTGCGTGTTCCATACCCGTTGCCCGCTGGCGACGGCCGAGTGCACCCGTGAAGTCCCCGCGCTGGCCGAACGCGCGCCCGGCCACCGGGTCGCCTGCATCAAAGTGGAGGCCTAGTCATGCCCTATCTGGTGAAACGCCTCCTGATGATGATCCCGACACTGCTGGGCGTGGCCTTGCTGGTGTTCCTGATGCTGCGCGTGCTGCCAGGCGACATCGTCGAGATCAAGCTGAGCGCCGATGGCGCGGTGGTCAATCCTGAAACGCTGGCCGCCGAACGCGCCCGGCTCGGCCTGGACCAGCCCATGCCGGTGCAGTTGCAGCAATGGCTGACCGGCCTGGTGACCGGCGAACTGGGCAATTCGATGTGGACCGGCAGGCCGGTCTACGACGAGATCGCCACGCGCCTGCCGCTGACGCTGCAGGTGGCCTTCATGGCGACGCTGATCGCGGTGGCGATCGCCATCCCGATGGGCACGCTGTCGGCGCTGTACCGCAACAGCTGGCTCGACTACGCGCTGCGTATCGGCACCATCGCGGGATTGGCGGTGCCGTCGTTCTGGCTCGGCATGCTGCTGATCATGGTGTTGCTGCTTTATTTCGACTGGCTGCCGCCGCTGGGCTACGTGTCGATATGGGAAGACCCATGGACCAACCTGTCGACGCTGATCTGGCCGGCGCTGGTGGTGGGCGTGCGCTACTCGGCGGTGGTGGCGCGCATGGTGCGCTCGTCGATCATCGAGGTGCTGCAGGAGGACTACGTGCGCACCGCCCGCGCCAAGGGCGTCTACGAACGCACGGTGATCGGCACCCACGCGATGCGCAACGCCATGCTGCCGACCATCACCGTGGTCGGCCTGGAGTTCGCCTTTCTGCTGGGCGGGCTGGTGGTGACCGAACAGGTCTTCAACCTGAACGGCATCGGCCGGCTGTTCGTGCAGGCCGCCGCCAACAACGACTTCACGCTGATCCAGGGCCTGGTCATGCTGATCGCGCTGGTGTTCGTCATCGTCAACCTGCTGATCGACCTGCTGTACGTGCTGCTCGATCCGCGCATCCGTTATCGCTAGGGGCCAACCATGACCAGCACGAGTACCGTCCGTCCCACCGCCCCCGACGCCGATGTGCCCGCGACGCACAGCCCGGCCCCGCCGAAGCGCCGCGGCGCGCTGGCGCGCTTCGTCCGCACCCAGCCGCTGGGCGCCATCGCCGGCGTGCTGATCACGCTGATGATCCTGGCCGGCATCTTCGCCGAACAGGTCTCGCCGCACGATCCGATGGCGATGGACTACATCGCCATGCTGGCGGCGCCGTCGGCCGAACATCCGTTCGGCACCGATGCATTTGGCCGCGACGTGCTCAGCCGCGTGATCCACGGCGCCCGCACCGCCCTGCTGATCGGGCTGCTGTCGTCGTTTCTGGGCAGCACCGCCGGTGCGCTGATCGGCGCCGCCTCGGCGTATTTCGGCGGCGCCACCGACAGCATCATCCAGCGCCTGATCGACATCCTGCTGTCGTTCCCGATCATCATCCTGGCCATGGTGATCGTCGCCATGCTGGGGCGCAATCTGTGGCTGGGGCTGGACCTGAACCTGATCGCCGCGATCGCGCTGCCGATCGTGCCCAAGGTCGCGCGCGTGGCGCGCTCGGCCGCGCTGTCGATCCGCCAGCTGCCGTACATCGACGCGGCGCGCACCGCCGGCTACAGCCACGCGCGCATCATCGTGCGCCACATGATGCCCAACATCATGGCGCCCTACCTGATCCTGCTGACCGCCTTCATCGCGCAGGCCATCCTGCTCGAGGCCTCGCTGTCGTTCCTGGGCCTGGGCGTCAGCGAACCGACGCCGGCCTGGGGCCTGATGCTGTCGGGCAACAACGCCGACTTCTATCGCGAGGCGCCGTGGCTGGTGCTGTTCCCGGGCATGGCAATCAGCCTGGCGGTGTTCGCCTTCAGCCTGCTGGGCGACAGCCTGCGCGACTTCCTCGATCCCAAATTCAAGGCCTAGCGGCGCACCCATCACTGAGGAGACATCCGATGACCGAAGTCCTGCGCAGTTTTCTGTTCACCCCGGGCAATCACGCAAGGCGGGTCGAGAAGGTCTTCGACGCCGGCGCCGACGCGGCCATTCTCGACCTGGAGGATGCGGTCGCCGCGGCCGAGAAGGCCGCCACCCGGCCGCTGATCGTGCAGGCGCTGCAACGGCCACGCCGCTGCAAGGGCTATGTGCGCGTCAATGCCACCGACACCGAGTTCTGCTACCAGGACCTGGTCAGCGTGGTCGGCGCCGGCCTGGACGGCATCATCCTGCCGAAGGTCGAGAGCGCCGCCGCGCTGCAGGGCATCGACTGGCTGCTGCACCAGCTCGAACGCGCGGCCGGCCTGCCGCCCGGCGAGATCGACCTGATCCCCATCATCGAGACCGCGCGCGGGCTGTGCGCCGCCAACGAGATCGCCCAGGCCGGCACCCGGGTCAAGCGGCTGGCCTTCGGCGCCGGCGACTTCACCTTCGACCTGAACATCGTCTGGTCACGCGACGAGATCGAGCTGCTGCATGCCCGCAGCACGCTGGTCGCGGCATCGCGCGCGGCCGGCCTGCAGGCGCCGCTCGATTCGGTCTGGATCGCGCTCGACGACGAAGCCGGCCTGCAGGCCTCGAGCCAGGCGGTCCAGCGCATGGGCTTCCAGGGCAAGATGTGCATCCACCCCAAGCAGCTGGCGGTGGTCAACGCGGCCTTCACGCCGTCGGAGCAGGAAGTCGCGTTCGCCCGCAAGGTCGTGGCCGCCTTCGAGGCCGCCGAAAGCAGCGGCAACGCCGCGCTGCAGGTCGAGGGCCGCTTCATCGACTATCCGATCGTCTATCGGGCCCAGCGCACGCTGTCGAGCTACGCGGCGGCGACCGCGAAACGCTAGGCTGCGCCCTGCCGCGCCTGGCCGCGCCGGCGGCGCGGCCAGGACCTGCTGGCTGCCGTGCGGGCGTTACACTGGCGCCCTCTTTCCAGCCCTGCGGCCGCAGGGCTGTCTCTACACGGCAGACCTTTTTCATGGCACTAGGCGCAACCATCTACAAGGCGCAGATCCACGTCGCCGACAGCGACCGCGGTTATTACGGCAGCCATTCGGTGACCGTCGCGCGCCACCCTTCCGAGACCGACGAGCGACTGATGGTGCGGCTGCTGGCCTATGCGCTGTACGCCGGCGACGACGAATCGCTGGCCTTCACGCGCGGCCTGAGCGATGCCGATGAACCGGACCTGTGGCGGCGCGACCTGACCGGCTCGATCGAGCAATGGATCGAGACCGGCCTGCCGGACGACCGCCGCATCATGAAGGCCTGCGGCCGCGCCGATGAAGTCATCGTGATGGCCTACGGCCGCAGCGTCGACATCTGGTGGAACGGCATCCGCAACAAGCTGACGCGCGCGCGCAAGCTCAAGGTCTATGCCTTGCAGTCGGACGCGACGGCCGCGCTGGCCAGGCTGGCCGAACGCAACATGACGCTGAACGTCAGCATCGATGGCGGCTCGGCCTGGGTCAGCAGCGACAAGGGCGAGGCCAACGTCGCGCTGCGGCTGATCGACTAGGCGCGCGGCGACGCGCCGCCGCGGCGTGTCATGACTGGCGGTTGGCTCGACATGCCCGATAAACAAATGCCGCGAATGTCGTTGGCGGCATGCCGGCCAGCCGATGTAATGGCTCTCCCACGCAGGTCCGGACGACAGGCTCGCTGACGCAGCCCTGGCGTGCCGCCTGCCCGCTCAGGAGCCGCCTCATGCCCACCGTCTACCCGCCGCCGCCCGCCAGCCTCGCTGCCGGCATCGAGCCATCGCCCTTCGCGGGCAGCCGCGCCCAACCCTCGCAAGGACGCGCGGCATCATGAGCCTGGACATCTTCTGGTATCTGCCCACCTCGGGCGACACACGCTACCTGGGCACCTCCGACTCCGGCCGCGCGCCCACCAACGCCTACCTGCGGCAGATCGCCGTGACCGCCGAGGACCTCGGTTACGACGGCCTGTTGATCCCGACCGGCAGCTCGTGCCTGGACCCCTGGGTGGTGGCCGCCAGCCTGGTGCCGGTCACGCAGCGCATCAAGCTGCTGGTGGCGCTGCGCACCTCGCTCGGCAGCCCCGGCCCGTCGGCGCGCCAGGCGGCGACGCTGGACCAGGCCCTGGGCGGGCGCCTGCTGATGAACGTGGTGCCCGGCGGCGATGCCGCCGAACTGGCGGCCGATGGCGTGTTTCTGGCGCACGACGAACGTTATGAGGCCGCCGATGAATACCTGACGATCTGGCGCGCGCTGCTGCAGGGCGAGACCGTGAGCCACCAGGGCAAGCATTACAGCATCGAGCAGGGCCGCAACCTTTATCCGCCGGTGCAGAAACCGTATCCGCCGCTGTACTTCGGCGGCTCGTCCGACGCCGCCCACGCGCTGGCCGCCAAGCACGTCGATGCCTACCTCAGCTGGGGCGAGCCGCCGCAGGCGGTGGCCGAAAAGATCGCCGACATCCGCCGCCGCGCCGCGCAGCACGGCCGCAGCGTGCGTTTCGGCGTGCGCCTGCATGTGATCGTGCGCGAGACCGAGCAGGAAGCCTGGGCCGATGCCGAGCGCCTGATCAGCCGGCTCAGCGACGAGGACATCGCCCGCGCGCAGGGCAACTTCGCCAGGATGGATTCGGTCGGCCAGCGGCGCATGGTGGCACTGCACGGCGGCCGCCGCGACAAGCTGGAGATCGCGCCCAATCTGTGGGCCGGCGTGGGGCTGGTGCGGGGCGGCGCCGGTACCGCGCTGGTGGGCGATGCGCGCACCGTCGCCGCGCGGCTGCAGGAGTATGCCGACCTGGGCGTCGATACCTTCGTGCTATCGGGCTATCCGCACCTGGAGGAAGCCATCCGCTTCGCCGAGCTGACCTTTCCGCTGCTGGGCAAGCAGCCGGTGACGCTGGCGGGCCAGGCCCAGACCGGCGGCGCGTTCGATATCCGGGCGGCCCGCGCGGCATCCTGAGGACCAACGCCTGACAACCGCCGCCTGCGCCGGGGCCGATTCGACGCCTGCGCGCCGATCATGCATGCTTACGCCTGTTTTTTGATCGGCTCGATTCTGGTATGCCCCGTCGTTCACGCAAGCTGCGCCTGGATCTGCGCGGCCAGGTCTACAAACAGGTCCTCGGTTTCACCTTCCGCCATTGGCGCGTCCAGCCGCTGCGCATCGCGCTGATCCTGGCGATGGTGCTATGCATGGCGCTGGCCGACGTGCTGACGCCGATGTATGCCGGCCGGCTGGTCGACGCGCTGGCGCAGGGCGCGGCGGCGCCGCAGCTGGCCTGGGACGGCGCGCTGGCCGCATTCTGGCTGCTGGCCGCGCTGGGGCTCGGCAGCGTGATCCTGCGCCAGCTGGTGTTTCGCAACATCATCTCGCTGACGCTGCGCATGATGAGCGACATCGCCGCGCAGGCCTTTCACCGCGTGCAGCGCTTTTCGGCCGATTGGCACGCCAACAGCTTCGCCGGCTCGACGGTGCGCAAGGTCACGCGTGGCATGTGGGCGCTGGACCTGCTCAACGACACGCTGCTGGTGGCGCTGTTTCCCTCCTGTGTGATGCTGGTCGGCGCGACCGTGATGCTGGGCCTGCACTGGCCGGTGATGGGCGCGGTGGTCGGGCTCGGTTCGCTGCTGTATGTCGCCGTCACCGTGACGCTGTCGCTGGGCTACGTGGCGCCGGCCGCGCGGCTCGCCAACGCCTGGGACACCCGCATGGGCGGCGCGCTGGCCGACGCGATCTCTTGCAACCCGGTGGTCAAGGCGTTCGGTGCTGAGGCGCGTGAAGAAGCCCGGCTGGCGCGGGTGGTCGGCAAGTGGCATCAGCGCACCCGGCGCACCTGGCTGCGTGGCAACCTGAACGGCGGGCTGCAGGGCTGGATGCTGGTGGCGATCCAGGCCGCCATCCTCGGCGTGGCGCTGGCGCTGTGGCGCGACGGCCAGGCCAGCGTCGGCGACGTGACCTTCGCGCTGACGATGTTCTTCATCCTGCAGGGCTATCTGCGCGACGTCGGCATGCACATCCGCAACCTGCAGCGCTCGGTCAACGACATGGAAGAGCTGGTGCTGCTCGAGCGCCAGCCGCTCGGCGTCGATGACCTGCCCGGCGCGCCGGCGATCCGGATCGGCGCCGGCGAGATCCGCTTCGAGGACGTCACGTTCCGCTATGGCCGGCATGTCCAGCCGCTCTACCAGCACTTCTCGGTGCGCATCGCCGCCGGCGAGCGGGTCGGGCTGGTCGGCCTGTCGGGCTCGGGCAAGACCACCTTCATCAAGCTGATCCAGCGGCTCTACGACGTCACCGGCGGCCGCATCAGCATCGACGGCCAGGACATCGCGCGGGTGCAGCAGGCCAGCCTGCGCCGCCAGATCGCCATCGTGCAGCAGGAGCCGGTGCTGTTCCATCGCAGCCTGGCCGAGAACATCGCCTATGCCCGGCCCGGCGCCACGCAGGCGCAGATCGAGGAGGCCGCGCGCCAGGCCAGCGCGCATGACTTCATCAGCCGGCTGCCCGACGGCTACCGGACGCTGGTCGGCGAGCGCGGCATCAAGCTGTCGGGCGGCGAGCGCCAGCGCGTGGCGATCGCCCGGGCCTTCCTGGCCGACGCACCGATCCTGATCTTCGACGAGGCCACCTCGAGCCTGGACAGCGAAAGCGAGATGCTGATCCAGCAGGCCATGGAACGCCTGATGACCGGCCGCACCACGCTGGTCATCGCGCACCGCCTCTCGACCGTGCGCGCGCTCGACCGGCTGCTGGTGATGGAGCAGGGCCGCATCATCGAGGAAGGCCCGCACGACGCGCTGGTCCGCATCGAGGGCGGGCTGTACCGCCGCCTGTTCGAACGCCAGGCGCTGGACCTGGCCAAGGGGCTGAACTAGCGCGGGCCCATGCCGACGCGGGCGGCCTGCCGTCAAAAAAAGCACCGAGGCCTGAGCCTCGGTGCGTCGTGACCGGGCGACGTGTCGTCACGCCGCCCTGCTGGCGCCGCTCAGAGCCGGCCCTCGCGCTGGGCCTGGATCGCCGCCGCGACCCCGGCGCCGTAGGCCGGGTCGGCCTGCGTACAGTGCGAGATGTGCTTTTGCACGATGTGCTCGGGCACGCCGGCGATGGCGCGCGCGGTGTTCTCGAACAGCAGCTGCTGCTTGTCGGCCGTCATCAGCCGGAACAGGTCGCCGGGCTGCGTGAAATAGTCGGCGTCGTCGTCACGGAAGTTCCAGCGGTCGGCGTCGCCGTGCAGCGCCAGCGGCGGCTCCTTGAACTCGGGCTGCTCCTGCCATTCACCCTTGGTGTTCGGTTCGTAGGCGATGGTGCCGCCGTAGTTGCCGTCGACCCGCATCGTGCCGTCGCGGTGATAGGCGTGGAAGGGGCAGCGCGGCGCGTTGACCGGGATCGAGTGGTGATTGACGCCCAGCCGGTAGCGGGCCGCATCGCCGTACGAGAACAGCCGCGACTGCAACATGCGGTCGGGCGAGACGCTGATGCCGGGCACCAGGTTGGCCGGCGTGAACGAGGCCTGTTCGACGTCGGCGAAATAATTGGCCGGATTGCGGTTGAGCTCGAGCACGCCCACTTCGATCAGCGGATAGTCCTTCTTGCTCCAGACCTTGGTCAGGTCGAAGGGATGGAAACGGTAGGTGGCCGCGTCGGCCTCGGGCATGATCTGCACACAGAGCGTCCAGCGCGGAAACTCGCCGCGGTCGATCGATTCGAGCAGGTCGCGCTGCGAGCTTTCGCGGTCCTGCGCGACCACCGCGGCGGCTTCCGAATCGCTGAGGTTCTCGATGCCCTGCTGGCTGCGGAAATGGAACTTGACCCAGAAGCGCTCGTTGGCGGCATTGATGAAGCTGTAGGTGTGCGAGCCGAAACCGTGCATGTGGCGGTAGCCGCGCGGAATGCCGCGGTCGCTCATGACGATGGTGACCTGGTGCAGCGCCTCGGGCAGGCCGGTCCAGAAGTCCCAGTTGTTCTCGGGGCTGCGCAGGTTGGTGTACGGGTCGCGCTTGACCGCCTTGTTCAGGTCGGGAAACTTGAGCGGATCGCGAAAGAAGAACACCGGCGTGTTGTTGCCGACCACGTCCCAGTTGCCTTCCGCGGTGTAGAACTTGACGGCGAAGCCACGGATGTCGCGTTCGGCGTCGGCCGCGCCGCGCTCGCCCGCCACGGTCGAGAAGCGCATGAACAGTTCGGTCTGCTTGCCGAGCTCGGCGAACAGCTTGGCGCGGGTATACCGCGTGACGTCGTTGGTGACGGTAAAGGTACCGAAGGCGCCCGAGCCCTTGGCGTGCATGCGGCGTTCGGGAATCACTTCGCGGTTGAAGTGGGCCATCTTCTCGAGATGCCAGAGATCCTGCAGCAGCAGCGGGCCGCGCGGGCCGGCGGTCAGCGAATCCTGGTTGTTGGGTACCGGCGCACCCGCGGCAGTGGTCAATTTTTTGTCGGACATCGGCGTCGCTCCAAAAGTAGGGTGGGTCGCTGCGCGAAGCCATGATGCGCGCAGGGTCTTGGGGATTTTGGCCGAGCACCCGGGTCAAATCAACGGATCGGGCCATTTAATGTTCCTAACGGGCCCATAGCCGCCTCCCGCGCGATGCCCGCCGCCGCCCTACAATGAGCGCTGACTCTTGTGCCGAGGCAGACATGGACGCTGAATTCTGGCTATCGCGCTGGCGCGATCAACGGATCGGGTTTCACCAGACACGCATCACGCCGCCGCTGGAGAAATTCTGGCCGACGCTCGAGCTGCGGCCCGACAGCCGCGTGCTGGTGCCGTTGTGCGGCAAGTCGCTGGACATGCTGTGGCTGGCCGCGCGCGGCCATTCGGTGCTGGGCGTCGAACTGGCCGAGCTGGCGGTCGAGCAGTTCTTCGCCGACAACGCGCTCGAACCTTCGATCCACCAGTCGTCGGCCGGCCGGCACTACGTGGCTGGGCCGATCGAGATCATCTGCGGCGACATCTTCGACCTCGATCCCGGCACGCTGGCGCAATGCCAGGGCGTGTTCGACCGCGCCGCGCTGATCGCGCTGCCCGAACACATGCGAGGCGACTACGTGACGATGGTGTACGGCCAGCTGGCCGACGACTATCAGGGCCTGCTGGTGACGCTCGACTATCCGCAGGCGCAGATGGACGGCCCGCCGTTCTCGGTCGACGACGCGCAGGTGCAAGCCTTGTATGCGGCGGCGCACTCCGAGGCGCTGCTGCTGGACCGCCGCGACAGCCTCGACAAGGAGCCGAAATTCCGCGACGGCGGCGTCGAGCGCCTCGAGACGCTCAGCTACCGCCTGTCGCGGCGCCGCTGATGC
>JAEZBO010000028.1 GCA_023427085.1 Pseudomonadota bacterium | reverse complement strand
ACCGTAGCCGGCGCCGCGGCATTCGCCGCCCCCGGCTCGCCAGCCACCGCGGCGTCGCGCGCCGGCGGGGCAGGATCGGGGGGTGGCGCTGGCGCGGCCTCGTCGGGCTCGGCAGGGGAGACGCGCTCGGGCTGAGGTGCCGGCGCAGGAGGTTTTTTCTTGAAGAAATTGAACATGACGACGAAGTATATTCGGATCGTGGGCGGCACCTACCGGCGCACCCCCATCACGGTGATCGATGCGCCGGGCCTGCGCCCCACGCCCGACCGCGTGCGCGAGACGCTATTCAACTGGCTGCGCCATTTCTGGCACGGCGACTTCGCCGGCAAACGGGTGCTCGACCTGTTCGCCGGCAGCGGCGCGCTGGGTTTCGAGGCCGCCTCGCGTGGCGCCGCGCATGTGCAGATGATCGAATCCGACAAACGCGCCGTGCAGGCCATGCAGGCGCTGCGCGACAAGCTGGGCGCACAGGCGGTGCAGGTGAGATCGGGCGACGCGCTGGCGGCGCTGCGCGCGGCCCGCGGCTACGACCTGGTGTTTCTGGACCCGCCCTTCGGCCAGGGCTGGCCGGCACGGATCTGGCCGCTGCTGCCCGCGGCGCTGGCCCCGGGGGCGCTGGTCTACATCGAGGCCGAGACCGCGCTGGAGGCCCCTAGCGGCTTCGAACTGCTGCGTCAAGACAAAGCCGGCGCCGTGCACTACCATCTGCTCCAATTTGCTGCATTGCAAGATTAGATCAATAATTGATCTTTAGCCCAGGATTTTCCGACTGGCTTCGGAGCCCAAGCACAATGATCACTGCTGTCTATCCCGGAACCTTCGACCCCTTGACCCGTGGTCATGAGGATCTGGTTCGACGCGCCGCCGGCCTTTTCGACAAGGTGGTGGTGGGCGTCGCGTCCAGCCGCGCCAAGAATCCGTTTTTCTCGCTGCAAGAACGACTCGATATCGCCGAAGAAGTGCTCGGCCATTATCCCAACGTGATCGTGCGCAGCTTCTCGGGTCTGCTCAAGGATTTTGTCCGCGAACAGGACGCCCGCGTCATCGTGCGCGGCCTGCGCGCGGTGTCCGACTTCGAGTACGAGTTCCAGATGGCCGGCATGAACCGCCACCTGCTGCCCGAGGTCGAGACCTTGTTCATGACGCCGTCCGACCAGTACCAGTTCATCTCCGGCACGATAGTGCGCGAGATCGCGATCCTGGGCGGCGACGTCAGCAAGTTCGTGTTCCCGTCGGTCGAGCGCTGGTTGCAGGTCAAGGCGCGCGAAAAACGCGAGCAGACCTGGCCGTAAGGCCCACAGGTATCGAGCCCCCATGGCGCTGCTGATCACCGAAGAATGCATCAACTGCGACGTCTGCGAGCCGCAGTGTCCCAATGATGCGATCTATATGGGCGAAGAGATCTACGAGATCGCGCCCGAGCGCTGCACCGAATGCGTCGGCCATCACGAAGAGCCGCAATGCAAGGTGGTGTGCCCGGTCGAGTGCATCGTGCTGCACCCGCAATGGCACGAAGGCCAGGAAACGCTGATGGTCAAGTACCGTCAGCTGACCGGCCAGACCTAGGCGCCCAAGCGCCGCCGGCCATCGCGATCAACGGCCCAGCAGGCCCTTGATCGCGTTACCCAGGCTCTTGACCGTTTCCTGTTCGATCAGCGTGCCGCTGCCGGTGCCGGTATCGGCCTGCGCCTCGGCCGACTGCCGGGTCGGCCGCGAGGTATGACGCTCGATTTCCTCGAGCAGCTTGTTCTCGAGCGAACGGCGCAGCGCATCGCTGCCCACGCCACGCCACTGGATCGAATAGGCCGGCTTCTTGAACGGCCCGGCGATGTGCAGCGGGATGGTCACGTCGCGCAGGTCGGCCAGTTCTTTGCCGCCCTGCCCGGTCGAGGTGTTGACGACCCGCACGTTCAACACCATGTCGAGCGTGGACTGGACCAGGTTCAGGTCGGCCGGCTTGCCCTGCGTGATGCGCAGCAGCGGCGCGGCCATCACCAGGCGTTTGACCGTGCCGATGCCCTTGGCGAAGCCCAGGTCGGCCTCGAGCGAGGAAAAATCGGTCTCGCGCGGGCCGCTGGCCTCTTCGCTGCTTTCGCCGGCCACCAGCGCGCGAGCGTCGCGCAGCATCTGGGCGATGTTGATGCCCTTGATCGCGCCGTCCTTGAGCCGCAACTGCGCCGACCCGCCCAGCGTCTGGCGCCACTCGGAGCCGGTGACGCCGCTGGCGCGCAGATCCAGCGACAGGCCGCCCTGGCCGCGCAGGCTGCTTTGCGACATCGCGTCGGTCAGCAAGGGATCGATCTCGATGTCGCTGAGCGCGATCTTGGCGCCCAGCTGGTTGCCCTTGGCGTCGGCATGCAAGGCGCCTTCGACCTTGCCGCCGTACAGCGCCGCCGACAGGCCGGAGATCTCCAGCCGGCCATTGGCGATCTTGATCGCGGCGTCGAGTTCGCTGGCCTTGATGTTGCGCACCACCAGCTCGCCGACCTTGATGGTGCCGTCGGCCGTGACGCCCTGCAGCGGCGAGAAGTCCCAGACCTTTTCGGCCGGCGTTTCCGGCGCGGGCGCCGGCTTGGCCTGGCCCGACCCGTCGCCGGCCGGCTTGGGCTGCGCGGCGACCGCCACCGGCGGCGCCAGCTTGTCGAGGTCGAGGATGTCCACCGCCAGACCGAACTTGACGATCGGGTCGGCGGCCATCTGCGTGACGTCGGCCGACAAGTCGAACTTGCCGCCCTCGAGCACCGCGTTGATGCGTGCCCGCGCGAGGTCCTTGATCAGGTCGGCCGACAGGCTGCCGATGATCGGGATCTGCAGCGCGCCCTTGGGCAGTTCGGGATCGGTGATGTCGATTTCGCCCTTGACCGCCGACAGCGCGATCGTGCGCCGCAGCAGGCTCAGCGACAGCGGCGACACCGAGCTGAGCTTGACCAGCCGCTGGCCCTGCTTGAGCGCGGCGTTGAACTTGGCTTCCTTGATGTCCAGCGCATCGGCGCTGCCGCTCAGGCCGGTCAGGCCGAAGGTCAGGTCGAGCGCCTGCGGACCGTCGAGCCGCAGGCGGCCGGTCACGCCCTGGCCGCTGGCCTCGGTGGGCCGGATGTCCAGCGCCGGCGCGTCCAGGCCCAGGTCGAAGGGGTTGCCCGAGGCGCTGCCCTTGGCGCGCAGCGCGAACTTTTCGATCTGCAGCCGCTGGCGGCCCGGGTGCGCCGACAGGCGCGGCACCAGCACCGAGGCCTCGACGCCCTTCATCGGGTTGGCGCCCTGCACGTCGCCGGCAAAGCCGAGCTCGAGCCCGGCCACGTCCAGCGAACGCAAGCCGGCGTCGAAAGCCACGTTGCCGCGCGCGGTCAGCGCGCTGGCCTGCACGTCGCCCAGGCGGCCGTCGAGCCGCAGGTCGAGCCGCTGCGCGGCGTATTTCATCGCGGCCGGATCGAGCATCAGCAGGCCCTGGCCAGCCAGCTTGGCCTCGACGCGCGGATTGCCGCCTTCGATGTTGGCCGACAGCGTGACGTCGAAGGCCTGGTCGAAGGTGACACGGCCGGTGGCGATGCCCAGATTGCTGAAGCGCACGGCCATGCCGGAAATCGCGTCCTGCAGCTGGATGTCGCCGTCCTTGAGATCCAGGCCGGCGATGTCGATCTGCATGTCGGCGCGGTGCGCCGATTCGGAGGCCCGCACGACGGCTTCGCTGCCGACCCGCGCGCCCTCGGCGGCGGCGCCCGCGGCGGCGGCGGCCCGGTCGCTTATACACATCTCCGCGCC
>JAEZBO010000016.1 GCA_023427085.1 Pseudomonadota bacterium | reverse complement strand
CGCCAGCGCTGGCGCGCGGCCTGCTTGTCGGCCGGATCGTCGGTGACGATCTCCATGACGCGGGCGTATTGTTCGTAACCGGGCGGGCAGTCGTCATCGAGATTGAGCAGCCAGGTCTGCTCGGCCGCCTCGCCGGTCGGCGCGGCGGGCGGCGCCGCAGTCAGCACGATCGCGGTGGCGGGCGCCAGCGGGTCGTCGGCCATCACGTGCGGCACGAAGGTGCTGTCCTGGAGGGTCCACAGCATGCGATCGAAGGCGGCCAGCCGGGCCTTGTCGCTGCAATAGACCACCAGGCGCTGGCCGGCGTGATAGCGCTTGCCCGCCGTCTGGCACGCCATCAGCACGCGTTCGGGCGCGCCGAACGCGAAGTCGATGCGCAGCTTGCCGCCTTGCGTCATGCTCAGGCCTGGCCTGCCTGTCCGAGCAGGTACTGCACCAGCAGCGGCACCGGGCGGCCGGTGGCGCCCTTGTCCTTGCCGCCACGCCATGCGGTGCCGGCGATGTCCAGGTGGGCCCACGGGTAGGCCTTGGTGAAGCGCGACAGGAAGCACGCCGCGGTCACCGAGCCGGCGGGCGGGCCGCCGATGTTGGCCATGTCGGCGAAGTTCGACTTGAGCTGCTCTTGATAGGCGTCGTCCATCGGCATGCGCCAGGCCGGATCCTGCGAGGCGCGGCCCGCCTGCAGCAGCGCGTCGGCCAGCGCGTCGTCCTTCGAGAACAGGCCGGTGTTGACGTGGCCGAGCGCGACCACGCAGGCGCCGGTCAGCGTGGCGATGTCGATCACCGCCGAGGGCTTGAAGCGCTCGGCGTAGGTCAGCGCGTCGCACAGCACCAGCCGGCCTTCGGCATCGGTGTTGAGGATCTCGATGGTCTGGCCGGACATGCTGGTGACCACGTCACCGGGTTTGTTGGCGCGGCCGCTGGGCATGTTCTCGCAGGCCGGAATCACGCCGATCACGTCGTGGGCCAGTTCGAGCTCGGCGACCGCGCGCAGCGTGCCCAGCACGCTGGCCGCGCCGCACATGTCGTACTTCATCTCGTCCATCGTCGCGGCCGGCTTGATCGAGATGCCGCCGGTGTCGAAGGTGATGCCCTTGCCGACCAGCACGATCGGCGCCTTGGCCGGCTTGGCGGTCTTGCCGCGCGCGGCGCTGCGCGGCGCGGTGTACTTGAGCACGATGAACCGCGGCGGTTCGTACGAACCGCGCGAGACCGACAGGAACGAGCCCATCTTCAGCGCTTCGATCTGCTTCTGCTCGAGCACCTCGGCCTTGAGCGTGCTCTTGAATTCGGCCGCCAGCTTGCGCGCGGTCTCGCCCAGGTAGGTCGGCGTGCAGACGTTGCCGGGCAGATTGCCGAGCTCGCGCGTCAGGTTCATGCCGTTGCTGATGCCGCCGCCTTCACGCACGCCGGCCTGCGCCTGCGCGGCATCGCCGCGTTCGATCCAGACCGAGAACTTCTTCAGGCGCGGGCGGTTGTCGCGCTCGGTGCCCTTGCCGAAGGTCAGGTCGTAGTGATAGGTGGCCTGGCCGGCCGCGATCGCGGCGGCGCGCGCGCGGCTGCGCAGCGTCGAGTCGCCGCTGGGCTGGGCGGCCAGCGTCGAGATGGCGTCGGTGGCCTGTGCCTGCACGCAGGCGTTGGCGAAGGCGCGCTCGGCCGCCGCATGCACGCTGGGGGTATAGTCGTCCTGCTTGCCCAGGCCCACCAGCACCACGCGCTGGGCGCCGACGCCTGGCACCGCACGCAACACCAGCGTGCTGCCCGCCTTGCCCTGGAACTCGGACTTGACGACCTTGCGCAGCAGGCCTTCGCTGGCACGATCGATGATCTCGGCCGCCGGGCTCAGAACGCCGTCGACGAATACGCCTACCGCCAAGGCCGAAGTCTTGGTCTGATGCAGGGAGGCGCTGGTGTGTGTGCTAAATTCCATGAGGGTTTCCCCGTGTGCGTCAATGGGATGCAAGGATTATCCCGCATATTCTCCCATGTCACTGTTCAAGCGCTCCGTCGTCGCTGAAATCACCAGCCACGCAGGCGTCGTTTTTTCGACCTTGATCGTGGTCTGGCTAAGCGTGCTGCTGGTGCGGCTGCTGGGCGAGGCCGCGGGCGGTTCGATCGGCGCCGACGTCGTGGTCGGTCTGGCGGCTTTTTCCAGCATCACGGCCTTGCCGACCATCCTGTCGGTGTCGCTGTTCATCGCCGTGCTGACGACGGTCACGCGCAACTACCGCGAATCCGAAATGGTGGTCTGGTTCGCCAGCGGGCTGTCGCTGGCCGACTGGATCCGGCCGGTGCTGCGCGTGGCGGTGCCGGTATCGGTGCTGATCGCGGTGCTGACGCTGGGCGCCTCGCCGTGGGCCTACCGCCAGATCGCCGAATACCGCGAGCGCTATGAACAGCGCTCGGACCTGTCGCGCGTGTCGGCCGGCCAGTTCGCCGAAGCCAGCCAGGGCGCGCGGGTGTTCTTCGCCGAAGAGCCCTCCGTCGCCGGCGACGAGCTGGGCAACGTCTTCGTGCGGGTCACCGATCCTGAATGGCTGAGCGTGGTCACGGCCAGCAATGCCCGCATCGAGAACCAGCCCAACGGCGATCGTTTCCTGGTATTGGGCGCGGGCCACCGCTACGACATCAAACCCGGCGGCGCGGAATTCCGCATGGCCGATTTCGAGCGCTACGGCGTACGGCTCGAGAGCCGCGGCGGCGACGATCCGCTGGCGACCGCGCGCGCCGCGGCCGAACGCACCAGCAAGGCGCGGCCCACCATGCAGCTGTTCGCCGACGACACCGACAGTTCACGCGGCCAGATCATGTGGCGCATCGCCTTGCCGCTGGCGGCGCTGAACCTGGCGCTGCTGGCCGTGCCGCTGGGCGCGGTCAATCCACGGCTGGGCCGCTCGGGCGATCTGCTGATCGCCGGCCTGGTGGCGCTGCTGTACATGAACCTGATCAATCTGTCGCGCGGCTGGATCAGCGGCGGCGCGCTCAGTTTTGGCGTCGGCGTCTGGGCGGTGCATGCGGTGTTCACCGCGCTGACCGCCTATCTGCTGTACCGCCGGCTGCGGGTCAAGCCGCCGCGCCAGTCGCCGGGCCAGACGCCGGCGGCAGCGTAAGCGCGGCCTGGCGGCCCTGCAGCAGGCCGCTGTTGGCCGGCACCGCCTCGCGCAGAAAATCCCACAGCGCCGCCACCCGTTTGAGGCGGCGCGCGTCTTCGTGGCAATAGATCCAGAAGCTGCGGGTGATGGCCACGCTGTCGTGCAGCACCGGCACCAGCCGGGCGTCCTGCGCGGCGATGAAGCAAGGCAGGATCGCCAGCGCCTGCCCTTGCAACGCCGCGTGGTACTGCGCGATCACGCTGGTGCTGCGCAACACCACCGCGCTGCCGGGCAGCACGTCCTCGAGATATCGCAGGCGGTCGCTGAACAGCAGTTCGTCGACATAACCGATGAAGCTGTGGCGCGCCAGGTCGGCCTGGCTGGCGATCGGCGCGTGGCGCTGCAGATAGCCGGGCGTGCCGTACAGGCGCAGCGTGTAGTCGGCCAGCTTGCTGCAGACGTAGGGGCCGCGCTGCGGCCGTTCGATGCCGACCGCCAGGTCGGCTTCGCGCTTGGACAGGCTGACGAAACGCGGCACCGGCAGCACGTCCAGCGTCACGTGCGGGTAACGCCGCTGGAAGTCCACCAGCAAGGGCGTCAGCACGTAGCTGCCGAAACCCTCGGTGGCGCCGATGCGCAGATGGCCCGACACCGGCAAGCCGATGCCCGACATGTCCTCGCGCGCCGATGACAGCGCGCTTTCCATCTGCTCGGCGTGCACGAACAGGCGCTGGCCGTCGGCGGTCAGCAGATAGCCGCTGGCGCGCGACTTGTCAAACAGCACGGTGTCCAGCTCGGTCTCGAGCGCGCGCATGCGCCGCGACACCGTGGTGTGCTCGACGCCCAGCCGCTGGGCCGCCGCGCTGACCCGCTGGGTGCGGGCCACTTCGAGGAAATAGCGCAGGCTGTCCCAGTCGAGCATCGCCGGTCCTTTGATCAGGTATGTGCATGAATGCACAAGCACTGTGCATTTTTGGCATTGCTAGGTGAATTTTTACACATCTACACTGAGCCGTCGCCCTCGATGGCGGCAAGCCGGGGCACCGCTCCGAAAACAAAAAACGAGGAGACAAGCATGAGCAAGGTTGCACGCGGCTGCGCCGCGATCCTGTGCCTGGGCGCAGCCATGGCGGCGCCGGTGATGGCCGCCGACAAGCCTGCGGTCAAGATCGGCGTGCTGGGCGACATGTCGGGCACCTACGCCGGCATGGGCGGGCCCGGCTCGGTGGCGGCGGCCCAGCTGGCGATCGACGATTGCCTGAAGGCCGAATGCCAGGGCATGAAGATCTCGCTGATCTCGGCCGACCATCAAAACAAGGCCGACATCGGCGCGGCGCGGGCGCGCGAGTGGTTCGACCGCGAAGGGGTCTCGGCCATCGCCGACCTGACCAACTCCTCGGTGGCGATCGCGGTGCAGGGCATCGCCCGCGAGAAGAACCGCGTGGTGCTGTTCTCGGGTCCGGCCACCACCGCGCTGACCAACGCGCAGTGCTCGCCGGTGGGCTTTCACTGGATGTTCGACACGTATTCGCAGTCGGCGGGCGGCGCGCGCGCGACCGTGCAGACCGGCGGCAAGTCGTGGTACTTCATCACCGTCGACTACGCCTTCGGCCATTCGCTCGAGACCGACACCGCCAAGATGGTGCAATCGCTCGGCGGCAAGGTCGCCGGCAGCGTGCGCCACCCGCTCAACGCGCCGGACTTCGCCTCCTACCTGCTGCAGGCGCAAAGCTCGGGCGCGCAGGTGGTGGCGCTGGCCAACGGCGGCCAGGACACCGTCAACGCGGTCAAGCAGGCGCGCGAGTTCGGCATCGTCGCCGGCGGCCAGCGCCTGGTGTCGCTGCTGATCTTCCTGTCGGACCTGCGCGCGCTGGGCCTGGCCGATGCGCAAGGCCTCTCCTACGTCGACGGCTTCTATTGGGACTACGACGATGCCAGCCGCGCGTGGGCCGGCCAGTTCGAGAAGGCCTTCAAGGGCCTGAAGCCGACCATGACGCATGCCGGCGTCTATTCGAGCGTGCTGCATTACCTGCGTGCGGTCGCCGCCAGCGGTTCGGTGCAGGGCGACATGGTCGCCAAGACCATGCGCGAGCTGCCGATCCGCGACGCGATCATGCGCAACGCCTCGATCCGGCCCGACGGGCGTGTGATCCACGACATGTATCTGTACGAAGTCAAGAAGCCGGAAGAGTCCAAGGGCGACTGGGATTACTCGCGACTGGTCGCGACCATCCCGGCCGCCGAGGCGTTCCAGCCCCTGTCGCAATCGAGCTGCCCGCTGCTCAAGCAGTGAGCCTCGGGCCCTCGCGCGGCGCATGACCGTTCGCGGTGCCAGCGCGCCGCGGATCCCCACAGGTTTTTCAGGAGACAGCAGTCCATGACCCAGAACGTACCCCGCCTGCAGCATCTCATCGACGGCAAGCTGGTCGACTCGAGCTCGAAGGAATGGCGCGACGTCGTCAATCCCGCCAACCAGCAGGTCGTCGCGCAGGTGCCATTCGCCACGCAGGCCGAACTCGACGCCGCGGTCGCCAGCGCCAAGAAGGCCTACCAGGCCTGGCGCAACACCGGCCAGGGCGCGCGCATGCGTGTGATGCTGAAGTTCCAGCAGCTGCTGCGCGAAAACACCGGCAAGCTGGCCGAGATGATCACGCGCGAACACGGCAAGACGTTGCCCGATGCCGAAGGCGAAGTCGGCCGCGGGCTGGAAGTGGTCGAGCATGCCTGCGCCATCGCCAGCCTGCAATTGGGCGAGTATGCCGAGAACGCCGCCGGCGGCATCGACGTCTACACGCTGGTGCAGCCGCTGGGCGTGTGCGCCGGCATCACCGCGTTCAATTTCCCGGTGATGCTGCCGTGCTTCATGTTTCCGCTGGCGATCGCGGTGGGCAACACCTTCGTGCTCAAGCCGTCCGAACAGGATCCGACCTCGTCGCTGTTCCTGGCGCAGCTGGCGCTCGAAGCCGGCGTGCCGCCCGGCGTGCTCAACGTCGTGCACGGCGGCCCGGACATCGCCAACGGCCTGTGCGAGCATCCCGACATCAAGGCGGTCTCGTTCATCGGTTCGACGCGCGTGGGCACCGAGCTGTACCGCCGCGCCTCCAACGCCGGCAAGCGCTGCCAGGCCATGATGGGCGCCAAGAACCACTGCGTGATCCTGCCCGACGCCGATCGTGACGTCGCGCTCAATCACCTGGTCGGCGCGGCCTTCGGCGCCGCCGGGCAGCGCTGCATGGCGACCTCGGTCGCCGTGATGGTCGGCGCCGCGCGCGACTGGCTGCCCGATTTCATCGAACGCGCCAAGCAGCTCAAGGTCAACGCCGGCACCGACCGCCAGGCCGATCTGGGGCCGCTGGTGTCGCCGCGCGCCAAGGAACGCGTCCAATCGTTGATCGAGCAGGGTGTGCAAGAGGGCGCCGAACTGCTGCTGGATGGCCGTCAGCTCACGGTGCAAGGCTACGAAAAGGGCAACTTCGTCGGTCCGACGGTATTCGCTGGCGTCACCGCCGACATGGCGATCTACCAGGAGGAGATCTTCGGGCCGGTGCTGTGCGTGGTCTCGGTCGACACGCTCGAAGAGGCGGTCGAATTCGTCAACGGCAATCCCAACGGCAACGGCGTGGCACTGTTCACGCAGGACGGCGGCGCGGCGCGCTATTTCCAGAACGCCATCGATGTGGGCCAGGTCGGCATCAACATCCCGATCCCGGTGCCGGTCGCCTGGTTCAGCTTCACGGGTTCGCGCGGCTCCAAGCTGGGCGACCTGGGCCCCAATGGCAAGCAGGCGATCCATTTCTGGACCCAGACCAAGACCGTCACGGCCCGCTGGTCGGCGCACGGCAAGGGCGTCAACACTACGATCGCGATGAAGTAGCGCGGTGCGACGGCCGGGTGCCGGAGACCCGGCCGTCATCACCGCGGGTTCGCCGGCGGCGATTTGTAATGACCGCGCGGAGCACTAGCTTATACAAATAATGCATAAGCGGAGCTTCGCTTATTACCTACAATCGGTGACCGACTCAGAGGTCATCATGAATCTTCAACAGTTCCGCTTTGTGCGCGAAACGATCCGGCGCGACTTCAACCTGACTGAAGCCGCGCGCATGCTCTACACCTCGCAGCCCGGCGTTTCCAAGGCGATCATCGAGTTCGAGGACGAGCTCGGTGTCAAGATCTTCGAGCGCTACGGCAAACGCATCAAGGGCCTGACCAAGCCCGGCCTGGCCGTCTCGCAGGTGATCGACCGCATCATGCGCGAGGTCGACAACCTCAAGAAGGTCAGCGACGAGTTCGCCCGCCGCGACGAAGGCGGCCTGGTGATCGCCTGCACGCACACGCAGGCACGCTACGTGCTGCCCAAGGTGATTCCGGCCTTCCGCAAGCAGTTTCCCAAGGTGCATCTGTCGCTGGCCGAAGGCAGCCCGCCGCAGCTGGCCGAGATGGTTTTGCACGAGCAGGCCGACCTGGCGATCGCGACCGAATCGCTGGCATTGACGCCGGGCCTGGCGACCTTGCCCTGCTATACCTGGGAGCACACGGCGGTGGTGCGGCCCGATCATCCGCTGGCCGAGCTGACCTCGAGCGCGGCCAAGAAGCTGTCGCTGGCGCAACTGGCCGAATTCCCGATCGTCACCTACGACCGTGCGTTCTCGGGCCGGACCGCGATCGACGAGGCGTTCTCGTCGCAGGGCATCCATCCGGACATCGTTCTCGAGGCCATCGACGCCGACGTCATCAAGACCTACGTCGACGTCGGCCTGGGCATCGGCATCATCGCTGGCGTGGCCTACGACCCGCGCCGCGACAGCGGGCTGATCGGCCTGCCGGTCGGCCGGCTGTTCGGCACCCACACCACGCGTGTCGGCATCAAGCAGGGCGTGTTCTTGCGGGATTACGTCTACACCTTCCTGGAGATGCTGGCGCCGGCGCTCACGCGCGAGGTGGTGGCCGACGCCGTGCAGGGCGGTGTGGAAGCCTGATACCGGGCACCGCACGCGGGTCGCATCGCGGCGCCGCCGCCCAGCAGACGGCTTGCCCTGAGGCAGGCCGTTTTTTTAGGCGGAACGTAAGTTTGCTTCTATCGGGATGCTGGTCCGATAAAAAAATACAAATGAGAATCGATCCTATTTCTCATTGATAAACAAACAGGAATCATTATCATTACCCAATCGGAAACGACCCAACGAGGGCACCATGACGCAGTCGATGAGCGCAGTGATAGTAGGGGCTGACCGCCTGGGCAATATCCCGGACCTGCTCAAGGGCCACAACATCGCGATCACCCACCACATCAGCGGCCGCGATCCGTCGCATCAGAAAAAAACGCTGCAGCTGCCGTCGGGCACCGAACTGGTGATCCTGCTGACCGACTTCCTAGGCCACAACGTCATGAAGACCTTCCGCCATGCCGCGCAACGCTCCGGCATTCGCGTGGTGGCCTGCCGCCGTTCGGTCTGCAGCATGCAACAGGCCCTCAGCCAATGCGGCTTGTGCACGCGTGCGCACTGATCTCGTCTGCTGTCCCTGACCGGCCCGGCGATCAGGCGCATCGGCGGCCTGTGATCAGGTGGCCCGGCGGCCCGGAGAATCCGCAACCCGACGGCCCGGCCAGCCATCGCGTCAGCATCACGCCTGCTGCAGGCGTTCCCACCGTTGTTCCGGCAGCACGCGCTCAGCGCGCCGCCACCACACCCGGCTCGAAGCGCCGCGCGCCGTTGTAGCGTTTGGCCCAGTAGCGCATTTCCATGTTCTCGACCCGCACCACGCCGCCCGAACTGGGTGCGTGCACGAAGCTGTTCTTGCCGACGTAGATGCCCACGTGCGAATAACGCCGGCCCAGCGTGTTGAAGAACACCAGGTCGCCGGGCTGCAACGCGTCCCGATCGACCTTGCTACCCAATTGGGCGATCTCGGCCGCGCTGCGCGGCAGCCGCAGGCCCAGCGATTTCTCGACCACGAAGCCGACCAGTCCGCTGCAGTCGAAGCCTTCGTCGGGCGAATTGCCGCCCCAACGATATTTGACGCCCAGATAATTCTGCGCGATCTGCGCCATGCCCTGCGGCGCGGCGGCCGGCTCGACGCGCAGGCCAGGCTGGCGGATTTCCTTGTGGCGCAGCAGGGCGCCGATGGGATCGGGTTCGCTGTCGAAACGGGCCAGCAGCCTGGCGGTTTCCTGAGGGTCGGTCTCGGCCTGGGCAGCCTGCTGCGGCGAGCTGGCGCAACCGGCCAGCACCAGCGCGAACACCAGGCTCGTGCCGAGGGACAGACTGCGAAGATTCACAGCGACCGCGCGCCCGGGCCGGGCGCGGGAAATTCGGGAAGGGTGCATGGGTGATCAGGCACTGGGCCAGTGTGTCCGGCGAACGAAGCGGGACTGGTTAGCAGGTCGATCCGCGCCTGATAATACCAAACGACATGTTTCTGTCTAGTCCCGGGCATGTCCGGACATGTCGGAATCTGACCGGCCAGCCGGGTCGCCCGCTCTGGCGCCGGCCCCTCGGGCGAGGGCCGGCGCCAGCGAATCAGAACCGCCAGGCGACCCGCGCCGACAGCGCGTGGTCGGTATTGCGGCTGCCGAGCTCGCCACCGTAGCCGAGCGCGACTTCGCCGTTGCCATTGCCGCGCCAGTTCAGGCCGGCCTGCAGCAGCAGGCTGTCGCGGCCCACTGGCGCGCCCTGGATCGCAAAGCCGGTGCTGCCGGGCAGGCGCATGTCGGTATGCGGTTGCCGGTCACCGAAGCCGTGACGCCAGCCCGCCATGGCTTGCAGGCTCAGCGTGCCGGTTGCGCGCTGCCAGTCGGTGCCGGCGCGCAGGCCAAGCGTCGAGCTGGCGGCGCCGTAGCGCGCCTTGTCGGCTTGCAGGCCGGCGCTGCCCGACTCGGTGTAGCCGTCGCTGCGGGTCTGCGCGTAGGCCAGCCCGACGAAGGGTTCGAGCGCCAGCGCGCCGACCCGGCGCGGCAGGCCGACTTCACCGAACACCTGCGCGCTGCGGGCGTCGTAGCGTGCGCGGGCCGGGCCGGCCTGGGCAAAATCGATCTGGCGGCGGCTGTCGACGTCGTGCCAGGCGTGCGCGGCGCCATAGCGCCACTGCGTGCTGCCCCATTGCGAGTTGCCGTAAGCCGCGATCAGGTAGTTGTCGGCATCGGCGCGCGATCGCCGTGCGTCGGCGTCGAAGCGGCTGCGGCCGAAACCGGCCGACAGGCCCAGCCGCGTCCGCGCGCTGACGGCACGATCGGCGCCGAACAGCGCGCCATGGAACGACGCGTCCAGGCTGGCGGTGCCGCGCCCGGCGTCGGTGCGCCGCCAGTTGCCCAGGTACTGGCCCCACACCGTGTCGCGGCCCGATGTCGCGCCGGTGCTGGCCGCATCAATGCCGGCCGCCCCTAGGCTGGCCGCACCGAGATTCACACGGCCGCGCTCGAGCAGCGCGTTGCGGCTCAGCGCGGTCTGGTTGTACAGCCCGCCCAACACGCCCGGATGGATCTCTCCGCTCAGCGCGTCCAGCGAGCGCCGGGCGGTGGCGGCGTCGGTCGTCGTCAGCAGGTTGCTGTACAGCAGGCTGGCGGGCGCCAGGCTGTCGATGCCGCCCGCGACGGCACGCTGGTTGGCCGACGTGGCGACCACGGCGAAGCCGCCCGCATTGCGTCCGACCGACAGACGGTAGGTCGACCCGCTGGCCGCGCCGTCCAGGCCGAAGAACAGGTACTGCGGGGCGATGGCGGCGAAGTCGCCGACGATGCCGCCGGTGGCGTCGATCAGCGTGTACTGGCGCCCCAGCGTGCCGGCATCCAGGCCGATCAGTTGCAAGGTGCCGCCTTGCAGCCGCGCGGTGCCGCCGACGGCCAACTGGTCGGAGCGGCCTTGCGAGTCGATCTCGGCCGCGTAGGTCGCGCCGGCCAGATGGGTGTAGTCGCCGGCCACTGTCAGCGTGCCGATCGAATTGCCTGGCGCCAGCGTGCCGGCCACCGTGGTCGGACCGACCTGGCCGGTGCCCGACAAGGTCGCACCCGAGCCGACCATCAACGTCGACGTGGCGATGCTGCCGTTGACGGTCAGCGTGCCGTCCAGCACGCGCGTGGCGCCGGTATAGCGGCTGGTGCCGGTCAGCGTCAGCCCGCCGGCGCCGCGCTTGGTCAGGCCGCCGGTGCCGCTGATGTCGTTGGTCCACAGTCCCTGCTGGCCGCGGGTGTCGACGTCGAAGACCTGGGCGAAGCCTGCGGCGCCGAACTGCGCCGGGCCGCCCGCCGCCTTGGCCACGTCCAGCATGCCGCGGCCATAGATGTCGCGGTCCGACAGATGGCCGTCGGTCCGGGTGGTGGTCAGCAGGATCTCGATGACCTGGCGCGCGTCCAGGTAGGGATGGACGCCGCGCACCAATGCCGCGGCGCCGGCGACCAGCGGCGAGGCCATCGACGTGCCGCGCTCGGCCTTGTAGCCGCCGCCCGGCAGCGCCGACAGAATCGCGTCGGACGGCACGAATTCGTTATTGGCATCGACATCGCCGCCGGGCGCCGCCAGGCACCACTGCCACGTCACGCCGCAGCGGTTGCTGTAGCTGGCGATGCGGTCCTGGTTGTTGGTGGCCACGACCACCAGCAGGCTGCCTTGCAGGTCGGAATAGTCGGTCGCCGCCAGCCGGGCGTCGTTGGCGGCAAGGTAGGTGTAGGTGGCGGGATTGTTCAGGTCCAGCCCGGGCCGGCCTTCGATGAACCGATAGACGCCGCTGGCGTGGTTGGCCGGCTTGATGTACGGAAACAGCCCGGCGCCGCTGGGGTTGCGCGAGGCCAGCGGCTGGTCTTCGTATTCGTTGCCGGCCGCGAAGACCATCAGCACGTCCGCCGCGGCTGCCGCGCGCATGGCCTGGGCGTCCTGGGTATCGAAGGACTGCTGGTTCTGCGGATCGTAGAGCATGATCTGGTGCGGCAGCCGGACGTAATTGGGGTTGATCACGTAGACGTCGGGCAAGGTGGGATGCGGCAAGGCGTATTCGGGGATCGCCGGCGGGCCGTAGCTGCCATTCATCACCTGGGCGCCCGCCCGCGCGGCGGCGCGCAGCGCCTGCGCCGTGGCGCTGCCGCCGGGCTCGTCATCGTCGTCATCGTCGTCGTCGTTGTCGTCTTCCCGCGCGCCGATGGTGCGCAGCACCAGCAGCCGCGCGTCGTAGGCCACGCCGTACATCGGGCCGACGCCGCGCCCGCCCAGCGCCAGGCCGGCGACGTGGCTGCCGTGGCCGTCCTGGTCGTCCCAGGCATTGGGGTCGCCGCCGAGGAAATTGGCCGAGCGGGGGTCGATGCGGCCGGCGAACAGCGGATGATTGCGGTCCAGCCCCGAGTCGCTGACCGCCACCAGCACGCCGGCGCCGCTATAGCCGAGCCGATGCGCGGCCGGGGCGTTGATGCGGTCGAGGAACCAGGTGGCCGACTGCGCGTGGACGGCGGGTGCGGCGAGCGCCAGCAACAGCGCGCCGAGCAGCGGGCGCAGGCGGGTCGGACGGGGCAGGGCGTGCAGGCGATGCGTCATGGGCTCAGGGAAGTCTATGGTTGCGATCGGCGCCAAAGGCGGCGAGGATGGCGCAGCGATGCGCCGACGAACTAGGCCAGCGAGAGTAACCAGATAAAACCAAAAATTCCAGGAGATTAACGATCATGCAAGATTTGCTCGCGTTTCATCAGCGGTCGATCCAGGACCCCGAAACCTTCTGGGGCGAGCAGGCGCAGCGTGTTTCCTGGCATCGGCCCTGTACGCGGGTGCTGGATTTCGATCGTCCGCCGTTCGCGCGCTGGTTCGTCGGCGGTCAGACCAATCTGTGTCACAACGCCATCGACCGCTGGCTGCCCGAGCAGGCCGACCAGCTGGCGCTGGCCTGGGTGTCGACCGAGGTCGACCAGGAAAAGACCTACACCCGCGCGCAACTGCACCGCGAGGTCAACACCGCCGCCGCCATGCTGGTGGCCCAGGGGGTGGGCAAGGGCGATCGGGTGCTGCTGTACATGCCGATGATTCCCGAGGCGGTGTTCATGATGCTGGCCTGCGCCCGTATCGGCGCGGTCCATTCGGTGGTGTTCGGCGGCTTCGCGTCGGCCAACCTGGCGCAGCGCATCGACGATGCCGCTCCGCGCGTGATCGTGTCGGCCGACGCCGGGTCGCGCGCCGGCAAGGTGACCGCCTACAAGCCCTTGCTGGACCGTGCACTCGAACTGGTGCGCCAGCCGCCCCGGGCGGTGATCGTGGTCGATCGCGGGCTGGCCGCGTACACGCCGGTGGCCGGCCGCGACCTCGACTACGCGGCGCTGCACGCACGGCACGATGGCCAGCAGGTGCCGGTGCAATGGCTCGAATCATCCGAGCCGAGCTATGTGCTGTACACCTCGGGCACCACCGGCAAACCCAAGGGCGTGCAGCGCGACGTCGGCGGCTACGCGGTCGCGCTGGCCGCGTCGATGCAGCTGGTGTTTGGCGGCAGGCCGGGCGAGACCTTCTTTTGCACCAGCGACATCGGCTGGGTGGTGGGTCACTCGTACATCGTCTACGGGCCGCTGATCGCCGGCCAGGCCACCGTGCTCTACGAGGGCACGCCGGTGCGGCCCGACGGCGCGATCCTGTGGCGGTTGGTCGAACGCTTCAAGGTCAACACGCTGTTCTCGGCGCCGACCGCAGTGCGCGTGCTCAAGAAACAGGCTGGCGAGCTGCTGCACCGGCACGACCTGTCCAGCCTGCGCGCGCTCTACCTGGCCGGCGAGCCGCTCGACGAGCCGACCGCCCGATGGATATCGGAGGAACTGGGCAAACCCATCATCGACAACTACTGGCAGACCGAGACCGGCTGGCCCATCCTGTCGGCGCAGCCGGGCGTGCAGGCCGTGCCGACCCGCTACGGCAGCCCGTCGTTTCCGGTGTTCGGTTTCGATGCGCGCATCGTCAGCGAGACCACCGGCGAGGATCTGCCGCGCGGCCAGAAGGGCGTGGTCGCCATCGTGCCGCCGCTGCCGCCCGGCGCGATGAGCACCATCTGGGGCGACGACGAGCGTTTCGTGCAGACCTACTTCACGTCGGTGCCCGGCCGGCAGGTCTATTCGACCTTCGACTGGGGGCGGGTCGACCCGGACGGCTACTGGTACATCCTGGGCCGTACCGACGACGTCATCAACGTGGCCGGGCACCGGCTCGGCACCCGCGAGATCGAGGAGGCGATCAGCAGCCATGCCGGCGTGGCCGAATGCGCGGTGGTGGGCGTGGCCGACGAGATCAAGGGGCAGGTCGCGGCGGCCTTCGTGGTGCTCAAGCGTGGCGCGCCCGACGGGGCCGCGCAGGCGGCCGAGCTGGAAGGCGATATCATGCGGGTGGTGCAGCAGCAGCTGGGCGCGGTCGCAAGGCCGGCGCGCATCCGTTTTGTCGCTGCGCTGCCCAAGACTCGGTCGGGCAAGGTCCTGCGGCGCGCCATCGTGGCGATCTGCGAAGGGCGTGACCCGGGCGATCTGACGACCATCGAAGATCCGCAGACACTCGAACAGATAAAGGAAACCCTATGAAGACCAAGTCCGTGCTCGGCGCCGCCGAAGTCAAGAAGATCCTGGCAGCGGCCGACGCGCGAGCCCAGCAGGACAACTGGGCCGTCACCATCGCCGTGGTCGACGATGGCGGCCATCTGCTGGGCCTGCTGCGCCGTGACGGCGCCGCGCCGATCTCGGCACACATCGCACCGGCCAAGGCCAACACCGCCGCGCTGGGCCGCCGTGAAAGCAAGGGCTACGAAGACATCATCAATGGCGGCCGCACCGCCTTCCTGTCGGCGCCGCTGCTGCAAGGCATGCTCGAAGGCGGCGTGCCGATCACGGTCGGCGGCGAAGTGATCGGCGCGGTGGGCGTGTCGGGCGTCAAGTCCAACGAAGACGTCATCATCGCCAAGGCCGGCATCGAAGCCCTCGGCATCTGAGCCGCGCACCGCGTCGATGAGCGCCGATCCGCAGCAGCCGGGCCCGTCCTCCGACCACGCTGACGGGGGCGCCGGCCGCGTTGCCGGCCGCCTGTCAGCCAGTCTCAATCCGGGGGTACGCAAGCGCGAAGTCTGGGCCTGGGCCATGTACGACTTCGCCAACTCCGGCTATACGACGGTGGTGCTCACGACGGTGTTCAGCACCTATTTCGTCGGCGTGGTCGCCGGCGGCGCCGATTGGGCCACCCTGGCCTGGACCGCGGCACTGTCGGTGTCCTACCTGGGCGTGATGCTGACCATGCCGACGCTTGGCGCGCGCGCCGACGCACGCGCCGCCAAGCGCAAGCTGCTGTTCACCAGCACGATAGGCTGCGTGCTGGCCACGCTGATGCTGTCCCAGGTCGGGCCCGGCGCGATCTGGCTGGGCCTGGCCTTCATCGCGATTTCCAACTATTGCTACAGCGTCGGCGAATCGTCCGTCGCATCGTTCCTGCCCGAGCTGGCCGCGCCGCACGCGCTGGGCCGGGTGTCGGGCTGGGGCTGGGGTTTCGGTTATTGCGGCGGCATGCTCACGCTGGGCATCTCGCTATACATCGTCACGAGCGCCACCGCGCAAGGCGCGCAGGCTCCTGATTACGTACCGTGGGTCATGGTGGCGACCGCCGTGACCTTCGCGCTGGCGGCGTTGCCGTCGTTCCTGTTGTTGCGCGAGCGCTCGGTGCCGCACCCGGTCACGCTGGGCACGCGCGGCATGCTCAAGCGGCTGGGCCGCGCCTGGGTCGAAGTCGGCCAGCACTTTCCCGAGTTCCGCAAGCTGCTGCTGTGCGCCGCCTGCTACCAGGCCGGCATCGCCGTGGTCATCACGCTGTCGGCCGTCTATGCCGAGCAGGTGATGGGCTTCGAGATGCCGCAGATCATGATGCTGGTGTTCGTCGTCAACATCGCCGCCGCAGTGGGCGCGCTCAGCTTCGGCTACGTGCAGGACCGCCTGGGTCACCGGCGCGCGCTGGCGATCACGCTGTGCGGCTGGATCGTCATGGTGCTGACGGCGTATTTCGCCGTCACCGAACAGGTGTTCTGGGTCGCCGCGACGCTGGCCGGCCTGTGCATGGGCACCAGCCAGAGCGCCGGACGGGCCATGGCTGGCGCGCTGGCGCCGGCGGGCCGGCTGGCCGAGTTCTTCGCGCTGTGGACCTTCGCCTTGCAACTGGCCGCCGTGGTCGGGCCGCTGACCTACGGCATGGTCACCTGGCTGACCGGCGGCAATCATCGGCTGGCCATCCTGATGACCGGATTGTTTTTTGTCGGCGGGCTGATCCTGCTGTCGCGCATCGACTTCACGCGTGGCCTGTCCCAGCGTGAAGCCGGGGCCGCGGCGCCCGATATCGCTGTAAGCGCACCGTAAGAGCAGGGCGCTACGTTCACGATCAGCATCGCCATAACCAGAGCAGCAGGCGCGGCCCTCGCGGCAGCGCCCTCAACGCTAGAAAGGAGACCCAAGCATGTCCAACGCCATCGAATCCTCGCTCAACGAAACGCGTGTCTTCCCGCCCTCCGACGAGATCGTCGCGAACGCCGAGATCTCCGGACTGGACGCCTACCGCAAGCTGGCGCAGCAGGCCGAGCAAGATCCCGACGGTTTCTGGGGCGACCTTGCCCGCCAGCACCTGCAATGGACCAAGCCGTTCAGCCAGGTGCTCGACGAGTCGGACGCGCCGTTCTACCGCTGGTTCGGCGACGGCGAGCTCAATGTGTCGGCCAACTGCCTGGACGTGCACGTGCAGGCTGGCCGCGGCGACAAGACCGCGATCATCTTCGAGGCCGACGACGGCCAGGTCCAGCGCATCAGCTACGCCGAGCTGCACCAGCGCGTCTGCCGCTTCGCCAATGGCATTCGCGCGCTCGGCTACAAGCAGGGCGAGCGCGCCATCCTGTACCTGCCGATGTCGATCGAGGCGGTGGTGGCGATGCAGGCCTGCGCGCGCCTGGGCATCACGCACTCGGTGGTGTTCGGCGGCTTCTCGGCCAAGAGCCTGCAGGAGCGCATCGTCGACGTCGGCGCCACGCTGGTCATCACCGCCGACGAACAGGTGCGCGGTGGCAAGACCATCCCGCTCAAGCCGGCGGTCGAAGAAGCCTTCGGCATGGGCGGCTGCGACGCGGTGCGCCACGTGATCGTCTATCGCCGCACCGGCGGCAAGGTCGCCTGGAACGACAAGCGCGACCTGTGGATGCATGACGTCGAGGCCGGCCAGCCCGATCAGTGCGAGCCGGTCGCCGTCAATGCCGAGCATCCGCTGTTCATCCTCTACACCTCGGGATCGACCGGCAAGCCCAAGGGCGTGCAGCACTCTTCGGCAGGCTATCTGCTGTGGGCGCTGCTGACGATGAAGTGGACCTTCGACGCCAAGCCCGACGATGTCTACTGGTGCACCGCCGACGTCGGCTGGGTCACCGGCCACAGCTACCTCGTCTACGGACCGCTCTCCTGCGGCGCGAGCGTCCTGCTCTACGAAGGCGCCCCGAACTTCCCCGACTGGGGGCGGTTCTGGCAGATCGTCGAGCGCCACGGCGTCTCGATCCTCTACACGGCGCCGACCGCGATCCGTGCCTTCATCCGCGCCGGCGACGAGTGGCCGAAGCGCTACGACCTCTCGAGCCTGCGCCTGCTCGGCTCGGTGGGTGAGCCGATCAACCCGGAGGCGTGGATCTGGTACTCGAACGTGATCGGCGGCAAGCGCTGCCCGATCGTCGACACCTGGTGGCAGACCGAGACCGGGGCGATCATGCTGACGACGCTCCCGGGCGCCTGCTACACGAAGCCCGGCTCGACCGGGCTGCCGCTCTTCGGCATCGACATCGCGGTGGTGAAGGACCGCGGCGACGAGTGCAAGGCGAACGAGGGCGGCAAGCTCGTCGTCCGGCGCCCGTGGCCGTCGATGGCGCGCACGCTCTGGGGCGACGACGAGCGCTACCGCAAGACGTACTGGGACGTCATCCCCGGCGTGTACTTCACCGGCGACGGGGCGCGCCGCGACGAGGACGGCTACTTCTGGGTCGTCGGCCGCATCGACGACGTCCTGAACGTCGCCGGCCACCGTATCGGCACCGCCGAGATCGAGAGCGCCCTCGTGAGCCACCCGGCGGTCGCCGAGGCGGCCGCGGTCGGGCGCCCCGACGATCTCAAGGGCCAGGCGCTCGTCGTCTTCGTCACGCTCAAGGCGGGCCAGGCCGCCGGCAAGGACCTCAAGGCGAAGCTGACCGAGCACATCGACAAGGAGATCGGGAAGTTCGCCCGACCGGATCAGATCCGCTTCACCGACTCGCTGCCCAAGACGCGGTCGGGGAAGATCATGCGTCGCCTCCTCAAGGAGGTCGCCGCCGGCGCCGCGGAGACGAAGGGCGACACCTCGACGCTCGAGGATCTCTCCGTCCTCGCGAAGCTGCGCGCCGACGAAGAGTAGGAGTTTTGCGCACATAGCTCCCCCGCCAGGCGCTCGTCCGCGCCCGCGGCCGGGCGCCTCGGCGATTCGGAGCTATGCTGAGGCGCCCGAGCTCTTCCGCGCCACTCCGAGAGGAGGCGCGGACGCGGCCCGGCGACCGGTTCATGGCGGCGACGACGTACAGCTCCCTCATCGGTCTCGCCGTCGGCGGGAAGTACGAGGTCCGCCGGGTCGTGGGCGCCGGCGGAATGGGCGTCGTCTGCGAGGCGGTGCACGTCGACCTCGGCAAGCGCGTCGCGATCAAGCTGATCGACAAGTCGATGAAGGAGAGCGAGCTCTTCGTCGAGCGCTTCCGCCGGGAGGCCAAGGCGGCCGGGCAGATCGACAGCGAGCACATCGTTAACGTCCACGACGTCGGCGCCGACGAGCAGGTCGGGCTCTACATGGTGATGGAATACCTCCGCGGCGAGGACCTCCAGACGCGGATGGACCGCGAAGGCCGGATCGACGTCACGACGGCCGTCATGGTCGGCCAGCAGATCGCGCGCGGCCTCGCCAAGGCCCACGCGGCCGGGATCATCCACCGGGACCTCAAGCCGGCCAACGTCTTCCTCACCGAGCGCGACAACGGCCAGCTCCTCGTGAAGCTCCTCGACTTCGGGGTCTCGAAGCTGCTCGACGAGCGCGGCGCGGCCCGGATCACCGGGAGCGGCGCGCCGATCGGCACCCCGCTCTACATGGCGCCCGAGCAGGCCGAGGGCAGGGTCGACATCGACGGGCGGGCGGACATCTGGTCGCTCGGGGCGGTGCTCTACGAGGCGCTCGCCGGCACCGCGCCCTTCGCCGACCGGGGGAGCTACCACGGCACCATCATGGGCATCCTGACGGCGCGACCGAAGCGGCTCCAGGCGACGGCGCCGTGGGTGCCGGCGGAGATCGCGAGCACCGTCGACGCGATGCTCGTCCACGACCGCGACGCCCGGATCCCCGACGCGCTCGCGGTCACCCACCGCCTGCTCGCCGCGTTCCCGGCGGTGCTGCCGGACGGCAC
>JAEZBO010000009.1 GCA_023427085.1 Pseudomonadota bacterium | reverse complement strand
CCGATCATCCCGATCCGCGCCGGCTGCGGCCGGAACAGCAGGCTGGCCATCATCGTGCGGGTGTAGTCGATCAGCAGGTGGCCTGGCCGGAAGGTGCGCATCCTGCTCTGCGCGACGCCGCCGGCCTCGGGCAAGCGGCCGACCAGCAGCAGGCGGCGCGCGATCAGGCCGGCGGCATGAGCGGCGTTGTCATGGTCGCCGCGCGCGGCCAGCAGCGCACGCGCATCCGCCAAAGGCTGCAGCGGCCAGCCCAGCTCGCGTGACACCAGCGCGATCTCGGCCTGCGCCACCACGCAGCGCGCCCGCGCGACCGACTCGCGCGCACCGAAGGCGCGCGCCGCGCGGCTCAGCAGGCGCCGGGCCAGTTCCAGGTCGCCCAGCCGGGCCATCGCGATACCGCGCAAGGCCAGGCCCGCCGCATCGTCGCGCAAGGCCACCAGGTTGAGGGCGCGCAGCACGTCGCCGGCCGCCAGCGCCCGTCCTGCCGCGGTGATCAGCGCATCCATGGCGATTGCGCCGGGTGGGCGCGCCGGCCCTCAGGCCGTGCCCGCGGCACCCAGATGCCGCAGCTTGTCGGGATTGCGCACGATGTAGATGGCCGCGATACGGTCATCCTCGATCGACAGCGCGGTGGTCTGCAGCACGCCGTCCAGTTCGCGGGTGACGAAGCCTGGCAGCCCGTCGATCAGCGTGGCGCGCACCATCGAATCCTTCGCCACGAAGCCCTTGTGCACCAGCGCCACGAAGAAGCGCGCGGCGTTGTCGACGCCGTATAGCGGCAACAGCGCCGAGGGCCGTTTGCCGCCACCGTCGGCATGCACCTGCACGTCGGCCGCCAGCAGCGCCTGCAGTCCCGCCATGTCGCCGCTGCGCGAGGCTGCATAGAAGGCCTGCGCGATCTCGTGGCCGCGCTCGGCCGACACCGGGTAGCGCGGCCGTGCCTGCTGCACGTGGCCACGCGCGCGGGCCGCCAGCTGCCGGCAGGCGGCTGCGTCGCGCGCCAGCGTCACGGCGATGTCGTCGAAGGACTGGCCGAAGACGTCGTGCAACAAAAACGCCGCCCGTTCGAGCGGCGACAGCCGTTCGAGCGCCATCATCAAGGCCAAGGTCAGGTCGTCGCCATCGCTCATGCCGGGGTGCTCGTGCAGCACCGGCTCGGGCAGCCACGGACCGATGTAGGTCTCGCGCTGCATGCGCGCCGACTTCATCACGTCCAGGCACAGACGGGTCACCGTCTGGCGCAGGAAGGCCTGCGCGTTGCGCACCGCGCCGTGATCGCTGTCGTGCCAGCGCAGCCAGGCATCCTGCACGACGTCCTCGGCCTCGGCCCACGAACCCAGCATGCGATAGGCCAGCCGCAACAGCCCCGGACGCAGCGTGGCGAAATCGGCCGCGGCGGCGCTGTCGTCAGGCATCGGCTTTCCAGCTGCCGGGATGAACCGAACGCAGGCCCACGGCCAGGCGGTTCCAGGCGTTGATGGTCATGATCAGTACGGTCAGCTGCACTTTTTCCTCGTCGGAGAACAAGCCGGCCAGGCCATCGTAATCGGCGTCCGGCGCCTGCGTGTCGGCCACGCGGGTCAAGGCTTCGGTCCAGGCCAGCGCCGCGCGTTCGCGCTCACTGTACAGCGAGGACTCGCGCCACGCAGCAAGCAGATGCAGCCGCACCTCGGATTCGCCATGACGGCGCGCGTCCTGCGTATGCATGTGCAGGCAATAGGCGCAACCGTTGATCTGCGAGGCGCGGGTCTTGACCAGCTCGATCAGCGTGTAGTCGAGGCCGCTGGCCTTGATGCTGGCCTCCAGGTCCAGCAGCGGCTTGAGCAAAGCGGGGGCGATCTTCCAGGCGTCCAGGCGGGCGGTCATGATGGTGTCCTTGTCGTCGGTGGGCGCCGAGAGATTCGGCGTCTCGCTGACAAGACGAGCCAGCCTCGCCGCGTGTGACATGGGTGGCGATCCATGATGCCGTCGGGCAAGAAAAAACCCGGCGATTGCCGGGTTCGGGTGACGTCAGCAGCGGCCAGGGCCGATCAGGCGACGGCGGCGCGCACCTGTTGTTCGAGCCGTTGCTTGAGATCGGCATCGAGCTTGAGCTGGCGCGCCAGCTCGTCCAGGTAGGCGCGCTCCATGTAGCTCTCTTCGTCGACCACCACCAGGCTGGCCAGGTACATCTCGGCGGCCATCTCGGGCGTCTTGGCGGCCTGCGCGACCGTGGCCGGATCGAGCGGACGCGCCAGCTCGGCGTGCAGCCACTGGCGGTCGCCGTCCTCGCCGGACAGCTTGGCCAGTTCGGTCTCGAGCAGCTCGTTCTCTTCACTGCCGATGTGGCCGTCGGCCTTGGCCGCGCCGATCATCGCGGTCAGGATCGCCGAACTGTGCTGCTCGGCCTGCGGCGCCGGCAGCCGGTCGAGCGTCTGCGGCTCGGGCGGCGGCGTGCTCTGGCCGGCCTGCTGCGCCTGGTTGCGCTGCCAGTCGCCGTAGGCCTTGTAGGCCAGCACGCCGAGCGCCGCCATGCCGCCATACAGCGCGACCTTGCCGCCCATCTTGCGCGCCTTCTTGTTGCCCAGCAGCAGGCCCAGCGCACCGCCGCTCAAGGCGCCGCCGCCGAAGCCCGACAGCATCGAGCCGCCGGACTTGCCGCCCTGCTGGCCCTGGCCCCCCTGGCCCTGGCCGCCTTGACCGCCGAGCAGGCCGCCGAGCTTGTCCTGCAGGCCACCCAGGCCGCCCAGCCCGCCCAGGCCCGAGCCGCCGGCGTTGTTCGAATTGCCCAGCTGCCGGGCCAGTCCCTGGCCGGACTGCAGTAGTTGATCCAGTATCTGACGTGCGCTCAAGGCGAGCTCCTCGGTGAATTAGGGACGGTGATATGGACGAATCTACCCGCCCTTAAGTTCCGAAAGCATTCCGAAAGCCGGCGCACACCGACAGCTTTGCAACCGCCGATGACAGGCATCTGGCGCGCTTCATAGCGCCGGCCCCTGGCGCCGGAAGCCTGAGGTAACGCGATGCAAACGGGGACGGACCCCGTCCGACACAGGCCATCACATAGGGAAACTTGCTGGCCCGCCACCGCGGTTGCGATGATGGACTCACCGTATGGGCAGGCCGGTGACGCCGTGCCGCCCATTCCGACGTCGATACAGCAAGGAGGTTCTTACATGAAGCGATCAACCCGAGGCGCACTGTCTGCAATGTTGCTGGCAGCCGGTATGGCAACGGGCGCCGCCATGGCGCAAGGTGCCACCGAGCAGGCGCCCATGCAACCGCCGCAGGTGCAGGCGATCACGTCGCCGTCCGATGCGCAGCTGGAGAAGTTCGCCGCCGCGTCGCAAAAGGTGGCCATGGTCGCCAACGAATTCCAGCCGCGTTTCGATTCGGCCGCCGATGACTCGCAGCGCCAGCAGATTCTGCAGGAAGCCGACGCCAAGATGGTCCAGGTGGTCCGTGCCGACGGCCTGACCGTTGAGGAATTCAACGGCATCGGCCAGGCCGTGCAGCAGGATCCGCAGCTGCGCGAGCGTGTGATGGAGAAGGTCGACAACGTGCCGGTCCAGCAGTAAGGCCGCGCGGGGCAGGTCGTGACGCGCTTGGGCGCGTCGCGGCATCGACCCGATGTCAGTCAGTCAGGCCGCCCTCGGGCGGCCTTTTCTTTGCCGCCGGGGCGGCACGCCGCCATCAATCCTCGACCAGCTCGGCGAACTGCTGCGCCAGGAAATCCAGCAGCAGCCGCACCGCCGGCAGGCGGCCCCGGCGCGAGGCATAGACCGCATGGATGATCTCGCGGCGCGGCGCCCAGGCCGGCAGCACCTGCACCAGCTGGCCGCTGGCCAGCTGCTTGCCTATCATCATGCGCGGCATCTGCACCACGCCGACGCCGGCCACCGCGGCGGCGCGTAGCGCCAGCATCGCCCGCGTCACGTAGCGCGGCCGATGGCGCAGCTCGAGCCGCTCGCCGGCAGGTCCGTAGAGGATCCATGCGTGATCGTCGACCGGTTGCCCCAGCGCCAGGCTGGGCCAGCCAGCCAGGTTGGCCGGCTCGGCCGGCGCGCCGCCCTGCGCCGCGATCAGACCCGGGCTGGCGACCATGCTCTGGCCACGGTCGGACAAGACCCGCAACACCAGATCGCTGTCCTCCAGCGGGGGCGGCCGCACGCGGATGGCCAGATCCACGCCCTCGGCGATCACGTCGACCTTGCGATTGGTCTCTTCCAGGTGGATGGTGACCAGCGGGTGGCGCACCATGAACTGCGCCAGCATCTCGTCGACCCGCACCGCCAGCAAGGCCACCGGGCAGGTCATGCGGATCGCGCCGCGCGGCTCGGCATGCGCCATTGCGATGGCCTCTTCGGCGGCCTCGGCTTCGGTCAGCATCGCGCGGCAATGGGTGTAGTAGCCCTGCCCCGCCTCGGTCACCGCGAAGCTGCGCGTCGAGCGCAGGATCAGCTGCGTGCCCAGCCGCTCTTCGAGCAGCGCCACGCGGCGGCTCAACTTGGACTTGGGCAGCCCCATCGCGCGGCTGGCCGCGGCGAAGCCGCCGTGCTCGACCACCTGGGCGAAGTAATACAGGTCATTCAGATCGGGAAGTCGCATTGTTCTATTTTCAGGACGCTGTGCCGAATTATTGACTACTACCGGCCAGATCGTTCTGTTTTTATCATTCATTCCATCGCAAACACGGTCTGACGCGGCAAACACCCAAGGCGCCAGACCCCATCGCCGCAAGGCAAGGAGCATCACCATGAGCAAGAAACCCTACATCCGCCTGGACAAGAACGACGCCGCCGTGCTGATGGTGGATCACCAGGCCGGCCTGCTCTCGCTGGTGCGTGACATCGAGCCGGACCGTTTCAAGAACAACGTGCTGGCGCTGGCCGATTCGGCCAAGTACTTCGGCCTGCCGACTATCCTGACCACCAGTTTCGAAAACGGCCCCAACGGCCCGCTGATGCCCGAACTGAAGACGCTGTTCCCCGACGCGCCCTACATCGCCCGCCCCGGCCAGATCAACGCCTGGGACAACGAGGACTTCGTCAAGGCGATCAAGGCCACCGGCAAGAAGCAGCTGATCATCGCCGGCGTGGTCACCGAGGTGTGCGTGGCGTTCCCGGCGCTGGCGGCGATCGAGGAAGGCTTCGAAGTGTTCGTCGTCACCGATGCGTCGGGCACCTTCAACGAACTGACGCGCGACTCGGCCTGGCGCCGCATGGAGCAGGCCGGCGTGCAGCTGATGACCTGGTTCGGCGTGGCCTGCGAACTGCATCGCGACTGGCGCAACGACGTCGAGGGCCTGGGCACGCTGTTCGCCAACCACATCCCCGACTATCGCAACCTGATGACCAGCTACGCGACGCAGCAGAAGCAGGGCTGAGCGCGGACACGACGAAGGCGGTCACCGCGGCTGCGGCGGCCGCCTTCGTGCATGACGCGTACCGCGTCATGTGGCAGGCGCCATGGCGCCCCGCGACATGCCGGGACGGATCAGAACCCAGCCAGCACGATCTTGCCGACCGAACGGTGGCTCTCGAGCAAGGCATGCGCGCGGCGCAGGTTGGCGGCGTTGATGGCGCCGAACTCTTCGCTGAGCGTGGTCTTGAGGGTGCCGTCGTCGACCAGTTGCGCGACGCGGTCGAGCAGCCGGTGCTGTTCGATCATGTCGGGCGTCTCGAACAGCGAGCGCGTGAACATCAGTTCCCAGTGCAGCGAGATCGACTTGGACTTGAGCAAGGTCACGTCCAGCGCGCCCGGCGCCGGGTCGTCGATCAAGGCCAGCTTGCCCTGCGGCCGCAGCGCCTTGATGATCTCGGCGTAGTGCTGCTCGGTGTGCGTCAGGCTCGCCACCATGTCCACCAGCGGCAGGCCGGCGGCCTCGAGTTCGGCCGCCAGCGGCCGGCCGTGGTCGATCACGTGATGCGCGCCCATCTCGCGCACCCATTGCGCGGTCTCGGGGCGGGACGCCGTGCCGATCACGGTCAGCCGCGTCAGGCGCCGCGCCAGCTGGATCAATATCGAGCCGACGCCACCGGCGGCGCCCGTCACCAGCAGCGACTGGCCCTCGCCGCCCCCTTCGCTGACACCCAGCCGTTCGAACAGCAGCTCCCACGCCGTGATGGCGGTCAACGGCAACGCGGCGGCCTGCGCATCGCTCAGCGAGGCCGGCTTGTGGCCGACGATGCGTTCGTCGACCAGCTGGTATTCGCTGTTGCTGCCGGGGCGCGTGATCGAGCCGGCGTAGAACACCGGGTCGCCGACCTTGAACAGGCTGGCGGCGCTGCCGACTGCCTGCACCACGCCGACCGCGTCCCAGCCCAGCACACGCGGCGCCTGCACCGCGGCGCGGTGGCGGATCTTGGTGTCAACCGGGTTGACCGATACGGCGCGCACCTGCACCAGCAGGTCGCGCGGACCAGGCTCGGGCATCGGCAGTTCCAGATCGATCAGCGATTGCGGATCATCGATCGGCAAGGCGTTCTGTGTGTAGGCAACGGCTTTCATGGCAGCGGTTCTTCCAGAGTGAGAGCAGGAGGCGATGAGGGTGATGTGACGTGGCTCACGTCGCGCGCTACGTCGATCCAGCGCGCGTCGACCAAAGCCGCCATGCGCAGCGGCGCGATCCGCACCGCCGTGTGGATGCCGCCGGCGGCCGGCAGCACCTCGTCATAGGCCTTGAGCGATTCGTCGCAATAGACCGGCAGGCCCTCGGGCAGGCCGAACGGGCAGACGCCGCCGACCGGATGGCCGGTCAGCGCCTCGACCGTCGATGCGTCGAGCATGCGCACCTTGGCGCCGAAGGCCTTCTTCAGTTTGTTGTTGTCCAGCCGCGCATCACCGCGCACCACCACCAGCACCACCTGTTCGCCGACGCGCAGCGACAGCGTCTTGGCGATCTGGCCGGGCGCGACACCGAAGGCCTGCGAGGCCAGCTCGACGGTGGCGGTGCTGCGGTCGGATTCGATGATGCTGATGTCGGGTGCCTTGTCGGCGAAGAACTGGCGGACGCTTTGCAGACTCATGATGCAGGAAAGGAAGGGATGGGACAGGCGTGCGGCGCGGCCGCGTTCAGCCCAGGAAACGTTGCGCCAGCGCGTCGCACTGGCGCGCCAGGATGGCGGCGTCGACACCGACGGCCGTGAACAGGCTGCCGGCTTCGATATAGCGCCGCGCCAGCGATTCGTCGGGCGTCAGCACACCGGGCGCCTTGCCGGCCTTGCGGATGCGCGCGATGGCGCGTTCGACCGTCTCGACCACCTTGGGATGGCCGGGCTCGCCGGTGTAACCCATGCTGGCGGCCAGGTCGGCCGGGCCGATGAACACACCGTCGACGCCATCGGTGGCGATGATGGCGTCGAGATTCTCGAGCGCCTCTTCGGTCTCGGCCTGCACCAGCAGGCACAGCTCTTCTTCGCAACGCTTGGCGTAATCGGGCACGCGGCCATAACGGGTCGCGCGCGACACGCCGCTGACGCCACGGATACCGCCGGGCGGATAACGCAGCGCCTGCACCGCCTGCGCGGCCTCGTCGGCGTTCTGCACATACGGCAGCAACAGGCTCTGCGCGCCGGCGTCCAGGTAACGCTTGACCTCGACCTTATCGTTCCAGGTCGGCCGCACCACCGCATGCGAGCGATACGGCGCGACCGCCTGCAACTGCGCCATCACGGTGGTCAGCAGCGCCGGCGAATGTTCGGTGTCCAGCAACAGCCAGTCGAACCCGCTGCCCGCCACCAGCTCCGCGCTATTGGGGTTGGCCAGCGTGACCCACAGGCCGATCTGCTGGCGTTGCTCGCGCAGGGCGCGCTTGAAGGAATTGACGGGCAGTTGCATCGAGGCTCCTCGTTATTGGTTTGGATGCGGCTAGCCGACCAGCTTAACGCAGAGTGCCAAATGAAAAAGGGCTGCCGGAAAGGCAGCCCTTTTTGCCGAGCCCTGGATCAACCGGGACCGGTCAGGCGCGCGGCGCGCCCGTTGCGGTCATCACACGTCGATATTGCTGGCCGACAGCGCATGCTGCTCGATGAACGCCCGGCGCGGCTCGACGTGGTCGCCCATCAGCGTCGTGAAGATCTCGTCGGCCGCGATGGCGTCCTCGATCTGCACGCGCAGCAGGCGGCGCACCTTGGGATCCATGGTCGTTTCCCACAGCTGCTCGGGGTTCATTTCGCCCAGGCCCTTGTAGCGCTGCTTGCTGACGCCGCGCTCGGCTTCGCTGCGCAGCCACTGCACGGCTTCGCGGAAGTCGGCAATGGCGATCTCCTTGCGCTTCTCGCCTTCGCCACGGGCCACGAAGGCGCCCGCGCCGACCAGGCCCTTGAAGGTCTCGGCCGAGCGCGCCAGCACGGCGTAATCGGCGCCACGCACGAAGTCGGCGTCGAACACCGACACGCGCATGTTGCCGTGATGCTTGCGCTGCACCAGGATGCGGTGCTTTTCGGCCACGTCGTCGTATTGCGCGATGACGTTGACCTGGTTGGGCATCGACGGATCCTGCAGCGCCACGTGCAGGCGCTCGGCCGAGGCCTGCGCCGCATCGGCGCTGGACAGGTCGAGCGAGACGCCTTGCGCCAGCGCCGACAGCGCGCTTTCGTCGAACAGCCGCGACAGCCGCGCGATCACCGCGTCGGCCAGCACGAACTGGCGCGCCAGCTCGGCCAGCGCGTCGCCGCGCAGCGCATCCTTGCCGGTGCCCGGCACGACCTCGGCCTCGCGCAGCGCCAGCTGCATCATGAACTGGGCCTCTTCGTGCTCGTCCTTGAGATAACGCTCGTCGCGGCCGGCCTTGACCTTGTACAGCGGCGGCTGGGCGATGTAGACGTAGCCGCGCTGCACCAGCTCGGGCATCTGGCGATACATCAGCGTCAGCAGCAGCGTGCGGATGTGCGCGCCGTCGACGTCGGCGTCGGTCATGATGATGATGCGGTGGTAACGCAGCTTGTCGATGTTGAAGTCGGGGCCGATGCTGGTGCCCAGCGCGGTGATCAGCGTGGCGATCTGCTCGCTGGCGATCAGCTTGTCGAAACGCGCCTTCTCGACGTTGAGCACCTTGCCGCGCAGCGGCAGGATGGCCTGGAACTTGCGGTCACGGCCCTGCTTGGCCGAGCCGCCGGCCGAGTCGCCCTCGACCAGGTAGAGCTCGCACAGCGCGGGGTCTTTTTCCTGGCAGTCGGCCAGCTTGCCGGGCAGGCCGGCGCCTTCGAGCACGCTCTTGCGGCGCGTCATCTCGCGCGCCTTGCGCGCGGCTTCGCGCGCGCGGGCGGCCTCGACGATCTTGGCGCACAGGGCCTTGGCGTCGTTGGGATGCTCGAGCAGCCAGGTCTCGAGCGTGCGGGCCACCGCGTCTTCGACGGCCGGCCGCACTTCGCTGGAGACCAGCTTGTCCTTGGTCTGGCTGCTGAACTTGGGCTCGGGCACCTTGACCGACAGCACGCACGACAGGCCTTCGCGCATGTCGTCGCCGGTGGTCTCGACCTTGGCCTTCTTGGCCAGTTCGTTGTCGCCGATGTACTTGTTCAGCACCCGCGTCATCGCCGCGCGCAGGCCGGTCAGGTGCGAGCCGCCGTCACGCTGCGGGATGTTGTTGGTGAAGCACAGCACGCTTTCGGAGTAGCTGTCGTTCCATTGCATCGCCACGTCGACGCCCACCAGCGTGCCGCCGGCGCTCGACTCGGTGCTGACCGAGAACACGTTGGTGTGCAGCGCGGTCTTGGTGCGGTTGATGTACTCGACGAACCCGCGCACGCCGCCCGAGAACGCGAAGTTTTCTTCCTTGCCCTGGCGCTGGTCGATCAGGCGGATCTTGACGCCGTTGTTCAGGAACGAGAGCTCGCGCAGGCGCTTGGACAGGATCTCGTAGTGGAACTCGATGTTGTTGAAGATCTCGGGGTCGGCCAGGAAGTGCACCTCGGTGCCACGCTTCTCGGTGGTGCCGGTGACGGCCAGCGGCTCGACACGCTCGCCTCGGCGGAACTCCATCTCGTGGACCTGGCCGTTGCGGCGGATGGTCAGGCGCAGCCACACCGACAGCGCGTTGACGCAGGACACGCCGACGCCGTGCAGGCCGCCCGACACCTTGTACGAATTCTGGTCGAACTTGCCGCCCGCGTGCAGTTCGGTCATGACGATCTCGGCCGCGCTGCGGTGGAACTCGTCGTCCTTGTGCACGTCGGTCGGAATGCCGCGGCCGTTGTCGGTCACCGAGATCGAATTGTCGGTGTGGATGGTCACGACGATGTCGTCGCAATGGCCGGCCAGCGCCTCGTCGATCGCGTTGTCCGAGACCTCGAACACCATATGGTGGAGGCCCGACCCGTCGTCGGTGTCGCCGATATACATTCCGGGCCGCTTGCGGACCGCGTCGAGGCCTTTCAGCACCTTGATGGAGTCGGCGCCGTAGCTGTTTTCCTGGGGAGATGTTGCCATGCCCAGGATATAGCGACGAGGGCCCGCAAACCCAAGGAAATAAGGCCGATTCAGGCGCCGCCGAACGCCGCCGGTCGGCATGCCGGAAATCGGCGCCGGATCAGCGGTCGGACGCCCGGATTTCCCCTTCCGCGACGTTCAGCCAGCTCGCCTCGCCGATCGCCTCGAACGGTGCGCGCTCCGTCCCCGTCATCCACACCTGGCCGCCGGAACGGGCCAGCCGCTCGAACAAAGCGGATCGACGGCTCCGGTCGAGATGGGCGGCGACCTCGTCGAGGAGCAGGATCGGACGCCGACCGGCCCGGTCCGCCACGAGATCGGCATGCGCAAGCACGATGCCGAGCAGCAGCGCCTTCTGCTCCCCGGTCGAGCACAGCTCGGCAGGCTGGCCCTTGCCGAGATGGGTGACGGCGAGGTCGGTGCGGTGCGGTCCGGCGAGCGTGCGGCCGGCCGCTGCGTCCCGCGCGCGGCCCTGGGAAAGCTCGGCAGCCAGGTCGCCGCCGGCCCAACCGTCGAGGGCGAGGCCGGCGCGGGCGAACGGCCCTTCCGGCGCCAGAGCCAGCCGTTCCGACAGGGCACTCACGGTCGCGGCGCGCGCGTCCGCGATCGCGGTGCCATGCTCCGCCATCCGCGCCTCGAGCGCCGTGAGCCACGCGGTATCCGGGGCGCGCTCATCGCCGAGCAGCTTGTTGCGGGCCCGCATCGCCGCCTCGTAGCGGGCGGCGTGCATCGCGTGATCGGGCGCCAGCGCGAGGACGAGCCGGTCGAGAAAGCGGCGGCGGCCGCTGGCGGCTTCCAAGAACAGGCGGTCCATGGCCGGCGTCAGCCAGAGGATCGACACCCATTCGGCCAGCGAGGTGGCCGATGCCGCCGCCCCGTTGATGCGCACCTGCCGTCGCTCGGGCGCCGAGGCCAGGGTGCCGGTGCCGAGTTCGATGCCTCCCTCCCTGGGGGGGAGGGGGATGGCAAGCCGTGCCGCTACGCCGAAGCCGCCCGGCCCATCGCTTCGCGCCATCTCGCTCAGCGCGGCGCCACGCAGGCCGCGTCCGGGCGAGAGCAGCGACACGGCTTCGAGCACGTTCGTCTTGCCCGCCCCATTTTCGCCGGTCAGCACGACGAGGCCCGGGCCGGGCGTGATCAGCGCGTCGGCATAAGAACGGAAATTGGTGAGGGAGAGGCGGGCGATGGCCATTGCCCCGCTCCTATCGAAGAAGCGGCGGGCCGTTAAGCCGCCGTCCATCTGCGTCGCGCCAACTAGGGATCGTTACGGGGAGGTAATGGGGATGAGGGTACTTACGCTCTTGCTGCTGGTCGGATGCGCCATGCCGGCACAGGCGGGTACGCGTGCGGTTTATGAGGAGCGGGAAGCCAAGCGGACTCTCGTCTTCGAAGTCAGCGACGAGGGTCCGTTCCGCGCGGGACGCGAAGATCGCTACCGGCTGGTGCGCGACGAGGGCGTCTATGAAGTCGCCACGATCGATGGCCGCATCTATGTCGCCGATATCGACGATCTCGCGGCAGCTTTGAAGGAGACCAGTTCGCCCTTCCTGCGCGCGGCGGCGAAGACGGTCACCTTCCTGGCCGAAAGGGGGCCGCACGATTGGGTCCATATGGGTACGCGCAGGGTGAACGGCCGGCGCGGCCATGAATTCCGCCTTGCCGAGCGCGGCGACACGGACTGGTCGGACGAACTGGACGACACCGTTCTGGTGATCAGCCCGGATCCTGCGCTGGCGCCGCTCGGCCGTGCCATGCTCCATTACACGGCCGACGAGCTCTACCTGAAGCATCACATGCTGAGCGGCATCTCGAAGCAGAATGCGCTGCGCACGCTGGACGAGATCGCCGACGAGGGCACCGTCATTGCGTCGAGCGAGGGCGACATCAGGCTGGTGAGCGTCGAGGAGGCATCGATCGCACCGGAGCGGCTGGCACTACCCGCCCAGCCCTTGTCCCGCGCCGAAATCGTCGCCCTGATCCGGGCGAAGCGGAATCCGTTCAAGACGTAGGCAGGCCGCCCTTACTTCGGCTCGGCGCGCGGAGCCTCACCGGACTGCGATGCCTCGATATGCGCCTCGACGGCCGCGAGCATGAGCGCCTCGATCTTGGCGTCCTCTTCCGGCGTGCTCTCGTTCATCCATTCGACCGCGACCTTCTGGATCTGCGGGCCGAGCGACTGGAGCTTCACGCCCGCCGCGGAGAGGCCGAAGGCAGCCAGCATCAGCTGCTCGTTTTGCGACAATGCCGTCACCACCGACTCCGAGGCCTCGCGATTGCTGGTCGAGAAGGCCTCGCCTGTGATGGCGCCTGTCTCGGACTGGGCGGCAAGCGTGACGAGCTGTCGGATCATGGTTTGACCCTTCAGCTTGATGACCTTGCGACCCACATCGCTGCCGAAGAATTTCGAGGCGGCGTCGATCTCCTCGACGGACAGGTTGGCGCTGTAAATCGCTGCCAGTCTTTCCCAGTAGGATGGGAGGCTTGCCTCCGTCTGACTGCGCAGCTCGGCCGCGGCCGATCGCCAGATGGCCTGGACGATGCCGGGAAATTCGTCCTCCATGCTCTTCCCATCGGGAGTCGCGAGCATTCCGCTGACGAACTGCGCTTCGAGCAGCTCGGCGTCGAGAAGCAAATCTCGCGATTCGATGAGCTGGGCGAGGCTCAGGGCCTTCGCCGCGCGTTCAGCGTCCTGTTCCGCAGCGGCGGTTCGACCGCTCGTACTTTGCGCAAGGGCGACGTGCGGCGCAGAAAGCAGCGAGAAGGCGAGAAGGGCCGCTTGCAGCCGCGCCATCGCCCCGCTCAGACCCGCATCGGCATCAGCACGTAGAGCGCAGCCGCCTTGTCATTCTCGCGCAGCAGCGTCGGGGCAGCGGCGTCGGCCAGGTGGACCTCCACCGTGTCGCCTTCGATCTGGCCGAGGATGTCGAGCAGGTAGCGGGCGTTGAAGCCGATGTCGAAGCCGTCGGACGTGTAGTCGCCGGGGACTTCCTCGGCCGCGGTGCCGTTTTCGGGGCTGGTGACCGACAAGGTGATGCGGTCGCGGTCCAGGCTCATCTTGACGGCGCGGGTCTTCTCGCTGGCGATGGTGGCGACGCGGTCGACGCCCTCCATGAAGCTCTTCGGGTCGATCTTCAGCAGCTTGTCGTTCGCGGTCGGGATGACGCGGTTATAGTCGGGGAAGGTGCCGTCGATCAGCTTGGAGGTGAGGATCGCACTGCCGAGGCCGAAGCGGACCTTCGATTCCGAGAGCGAGACCTGGACGGTGCCGTCCAGCTCGTCGAGCAGCTTGCGAAGCTCGGCGACGCACTTCCTGGGAATGATCACGTCGGGCATGCCTTGCGCGCCCTCGGGGCTCGGAACCGTCACGCGGGCGAGGCGGTGGCCGTCGGTGGCGGCCGCCTTGAGGTCGCCGTCGGTCACGTGCAGGAAGATGCCATTCAGATAGTAGCGCGTCTCTTCCGTCGAGATGGCGAAGCGGGTCTTGTCGATGATCTGGCGGAGCGTCGCGGCCGGAAGCTCGAAGGCCGTGGGCAGCTCGCCTTCCGCGATCACCGGAAAGTCGTCGCGCGGCAAAGTCGCGAGGTTGAAGCGGGCGCGGCCGGCATTGATCTGCATCTTGCCGTCGGCGGCCGACAGCTCGACCTGGCTGCCCTCGGGGAGCTTGCGGGCGATATCGAAGAGCGTGTGCGCGGAGACGGTGGTGGCGCCGGGCTGGGTGACGTTGGCCTGCACCGTCTCGTTGATCTGCAGGTCGAGATCGGTCGCCATCAGGCGCAGATTGCCCTCCTCCGACGCCTCGATCAGCACGTTGGACAGGATCGGGATCGTGTTCCTGCGCTCCACCACGGACTGGACGTGGCCGAGGCTCTTGAGGAGCGTAGCCCGTTCGATCGTCGCCTTCATTCGGTCCCCCAAAGTGGTACTTTGGGCGAGTTGTAGAGCGGCTTGGGCAGCGGTGCTAGGGGGTTGTGGCGGCGCATGAAAAAAGGGCCGAAGCGTTGCGCTCCGGCCCTTCCTTGTCCGTCATGTCAGCGAAAAGGCATCCAAGCTGCGGTGGACGTCCAACTCGGCTTGGACCCCGGCTTCCGCTGGGGTGGCGCCATTCCAGCTGAGTTCAGAACCTCCAGCCGACCGCGGCCACCACCTGGTGACGGTCGAGGTCGATCTTGGTGTCGACATTCTCGGCATCGAGATCGTCGAGGTCGAAATCGTCGCTGAAGTCGAGATTGTTGTAGTTGGAGTAGCGATATTCGAGCTTGCCGTAGGCATTGTCGCCGAACAGCTGCTCGATGCCCGCGCCGAGGCGCCAGCCATCGACGTTGGAATCGAACTCGAACCGGTCGGACGCGGTCTCGAAGCCGGCCTCGA
>JAEZBO010000273.1 GCA_023427085.1 Pseudomonadota bacterium | reverse complement strand
GCGCAATGTAGGGCATCCGCAACGCCCCGCCAATAGGAAAACGCGAAAAAACAGGGGTCCGCGCGTCCTTTTCCACGCTCAGCGCGGCGGGCCGGCGCGGGTCATCGCCGCGAGCCGCTCGAGCAGTTGCAGGTCCTGCTCGTTCTTGAGCAGCGCGCCGGCCATGATTGGCACGGCGGTGGCCGCGTGCGCGTCGATCTTGGAGGCTTCGATGTCCTCGGCCAGCAGCAGCCGCAGCCAATCGAGCAGCTCGGAGGTCGACGGTTTCTTTTTCAGGCCGGGCGCGTCGCGCAAGGCCATGAAGTTGTCCAGCGCCGCGCGCAGCACCTCGGCCTTGAGATCGGGGTAGTGCACCTTGACGATGTCGCGCAGCGTGTCGCGGTCGGGAAAGCGGATGTAGTGGAAAAAACAGCGCCGCAAGAACGCGTCGGGCAGGTCTTTTTCGTTGTTCGACGTGATGATCACCAGCGGCCGCTGCACCGCGCGGATGGTCTCGCGGGTTTCGTAGACGTGGAACTCCATGCGGTCGAGTTCGCGCAGCAGGTCGTTGGGAAATTCGATGTCGGCCTTGTCGATCTCGTCGATCAGCACCACCACCGGCTCGGGCGACGCGAAGGCCTGCCACAGCACGCCGCGCACGATGTAGTTGCGGATGTCGTGCACCTTGTCGTCGCCCAGCTGCGAATCGCGCAGCCGCGACACCGCGTCGTACTCGTACAGGCCCTGGTGCGCCTTGGTGGTCGACTTGATGTGCCACTGCAATAGCGGCCGGCCCAGCGCGCGGGCGACTTCCTCGGCCAGCATGGTCTTGCCGGTGCCGGGCTCGCCCTTGATCAGCAGCGGGCGCTGCAGCGTCAGGGCCGCGTTGACCGCCAACTTCAGGTCGTCGGTGGCGACGTAGCGGTCGGAACCCTCGAAACGGGTCGCTGCTTGGGGGACTGGATTCATGGCGGACTTGGACTTTTGCGCGGGGGCGCGGTTGGGATCGGGCCTGGTGGGCGGGAACAATTATCGTACAATCGCAAGGCTTTACAGTCGGGCCTGCCCGGCCCGTGACTCGTTCCTATAACTACACCAAGAGCCACACCATGACGTTAAGAATTACTCTGAAACGCAAGACGACTGTGTTGGCCATGATGGCGTCCTGTTGGGTCGCCGGTCAAGCCGTGGCGGCTGACCAGGCGGTGACCGGCAACGTGGAGAACGCTCGAGACAAAATCTCCATGTGCATCGGCTGTCATGCGATCCCGGGGTACAAGGCCAGCTTTCCCGAGGTCTACCACGTGCCGATGATCGCCGGCCAGAACGCCCGCTACATCGAAGTCGCACTCAAAGAGTACGCCAGCGGCGCGCGCAGCCATCCGACCATGGATGCCATCGCCAAGAGCCTGTCCGAGCAAGATATTGCCGACCTGGCCGCCTACTACTCCAATCTCAAATAAGAACGAGGGGCAAGCATGAAAAGCAATTTTGTTGCCCTGGCGGGCGTGGCGCTGGCCGTGGCCGGTTTCTCGGCGCAAGGCGCCGACCTGGCGGCCGGCAAGGCGCTGTTCGAGCAGACCTGTGCGTCGTGCCACGGCGCCGACGCCAAGACCAGCACCGACCCGTCGTATCCGATCCTGGCCGGCCAGCACGAGGACTACCTGGTGCATGCGCTGAAGGCCTACCGCCGCGGCCAGACCGGTGCGCCGGCCACCGCCAACGTGCGCAAGAATCCCATCATGGGCGCCTTTGCCACGCAGCTGTCCGATCAGGACATCGCCAACGTGTCGGCCTGGCTGGCGCGCCAGCCCAGCGACCTGGGCGTGCGCCGTTGAGAAGTTGATATACTCGACGACGCCCCCAGGCGCCGTTGACGCCGGGCAACGCCCCGGCGTGTCTTGCCGATTGCGCAGCGCGGGTCCATAGCGGCCCGCAGCCGCCTGCCCCGTCCGACGGGCGGCGGCTGGCCTGCCGCGGCGCAGCCCGTCTGCCTTGTCCCGTATGGGGTCGCCGATCTTGCCGGCCGGCCTGCGGATCTCGCACGGCCAGGTCCCAGGTTTCAGACAACCGAGTAGTGTTAGAGCGAGTTATCGAGAAATATGTCCACCACGTCGAAGATCATCTACACCCTGACTGACGAAGCCCCCGCGCTGGCGACCTATTCGTTGCTGCCGATCGTCAAGGCCTACACGCAGACCGCCGGCATCGCCGTCGAGACCCGCGACATCTCGCTGGCCGGCCGCATCATCGCGGTGTTTCCCGAAGCGCTGAGCGACGCGCAGAAACAATCCGACGCGCTGGCCGAACTGGGCCAGCTGGCGACCACGCCCGAAGCCAACATCATCAAGCTGCCCAACATCAGCGCCTCGATCCCGCAGCTCAAGGCCGCGATCAAGGAACTGCAGCAGCAGGGCTACAAGCTGCCCGACTATCCGGACGAGATCAAGACCGACGCCGACAAGGACGTCAAGGCGCGCTACGACAAGGTCAAGGGCAGCGCGGTCAACCCGGTGCTGCGTGAAGGCAACTCCGACCGCCGCGCGCCGCTGTCGGTCAAGAACTACGCGCGCAAGCACCCGCACAAGATGGGCGCCTGGTCGGCCGACTCGAAGTCGCACGTCTCGCACATGCAAGAGGGCGATTTCTACGGCAGCGAAAAGTCCGCGCTGATCGCGCAGGCCGGCAACGTCAAGATCGAACTGACGACGGCCGACGGCAAGAAGACCGTGCTGAAGGAAAAGACCGCCGTGCGCGCGGCCGACATCATCGACGCCGCGGTGCTCAGCCGCCAGGCGCTGCGCAGCTTCATCGAGGCGCAGATCGCCGACGCCAAGGCCAAGGGCGTGCTGTTCTCGGTGCACCTGAAGGCCACCATGATGAAGGTCTCCGACCCGATCATCTTCGGCCACTTCGTCTCGGTGTTCTACCAGGACGTGCTGGGCAAGCACGCCGACGTGCTCAAGCAGGCAGGCTTCGATCCCAACAACGGCATCGGTGACCTGTACGCCAAGATCCAGTCGCTGCCGGCCGATCAGCGCGCCGCCATCGAAGCCGACGTGGCGGCCCTGTACGCCCAGCGCCCGCAACTGGCGATGGTCAACTCTGACAAGGGCATCACCAACCTGCACGTGCCCAGCGACGTCATCGTCGACGCCTCGATGCCGGCGATGATCCGCGACTCGGGCGGCATGTGGAACGCCGACGGCAAGCTGCAGGACGCCAAGGCGGTGATCCCGGATCGCTGCTACGCCAGCATCTACCAGGCCGTCATCGACGACTGCAAGAAAAACGGCGCCTTCGACCCGGTCACGATGGGCAGCGTGCCCAACGTCGGCCTGATGGCCCAGGCCGCCGAAGAATACGGTTCGCACGACAAGACCTTCCTGATCCCGGCCGACGGTACCGTGCGGGTCAGCGACGAGTCGGGCGCCGTGCTGCTCGAGCACGCCGTCAAGACCGGCGACATCTGGCGCATGTGCGTGACGCGCGACGCGCCGGTGCAGGACTGGGTCAAGCTGGCCGTCAACCGCGCGCGCCTGTCGAACACGCCGGCCGTGTTCTGGCTCGACGCCGACCGCGCCCACGACGCCCAGATCATCGCCAAGGTCGAGCGCTACCTCAAGGACCACGACACCAAGGGCCTGGACCTGCGCATCCTCAAGCCGGTCGACGCCGTCAAGTTCTCGCTCGAGCGCATCCGCGCCGGCCAGGACACCATCTCGGTGACCGGCAACGTGCTGCGCGACTACCTGACCGACCTGTTCCCGATCATGGAACTCGGCACCAGCGCCAAGATGCTGTCGATCGTGCCGCTGATGGCCGGTGGCGGCCTGTTCGAGACCGGTGCTGGCGGTTCGGCGCCCAAGCACGTGCAGCAGTTCGTCGAAGAAGGCTTCCTGCGCTGGGATTCGCTGGGCGAGTTCCTGGCGCTGGCCGCCTCGCTCGAACACCTGGGCAACACCTACGACAACCAGCGCGCCAAGGTGCTGGCGACCACGCTGGACGAGGCCAACGGCAAGTTCCTCGACCAGGACAAGTCGCCCGCCCGCAAGGTCGGCGGCCTGGACAACCGCGGCAGCCACTTCTACCTGGGCATGTACTGGGCCCAGGCGCTGGCCGCGCAGACCGACGACAAGGCGCTGGCCGAGCAGTTCGCGCCGCTGGCCAAGACGCTGACCGACAACGAGGCCAAGATCCTGAAGGAGCTGGCCGACGCGCAGGGCAAGCCGCAAGAATTGGGCGGCTACTACCGTCCCGATGCGGCCAAGACCGGCAAGGCGATGCGTCCCAGCGCCACGCTGAACGCCGCGCTCGAGTCGCTCGGCAAGTAAGTCGTTCGCCTGACCGGGCCGCCGCCGCTGGCGGTCCGGCTACGAAAAAGGCCTCTGTCTTCGGACAGAGGCCTTTTTTATGGTTCGCTGCCGATCCGCGGCGGCGCCAGCCGGTGCCTGGCAACCCAGGCCAGGCAGGCGCCGATCCGCGGCGCACGCGGTGGCCGGACCTATCGGCCGGCGCGCTGGCGGATCAGCTCGATGTAGGCCTCGCTGTCGAGCGGCGTGCCCAGCCGCTGGGATTCCCAGACCACCTTGCCCAGGCATTCCATGATCTCGTGGATGGCCTCGTGCCGGTCGGTGCGCGCCGCCAGTTTTTCGTAGGCGGCGCGGATGCCGTTGGGATGGTCGATCGACAGCTGTTCGGCGATCGCCAGGTGCATCGACAGGTGCAGGAAGGGATTGGTGTGTCCCGACTCGACCGGAAAATCGGCGCTCAGCGCGTCAGGCCGCTCGAGGTCGGCGTGATATTCGGGATGATCGGCGATCCAGTCCACCGCCATGGCTTCAAGCGGGGTCTGGACTTCGTTGGCCTTGTGCTTGCGCCAGGCGTCGACGAAAAACTGGCGAACCTGGTCGCGCGAGGGATTGAACATGCGGGGACTCGGGAGGCCGCGGCAGGCGGCCGATGTGGTCAGACCGTCATTTTACGCCCCTCGCGCGGGGCGATCCGCGCGCGCGGGCGCGCCACGGGGATAGAATGGCTGTGCACCGGCGCGGCGCCCGCACGGCGGCCTGGTGTGCCGGCCCCTCCTGGCGGCCGGCCCGGTGCGGCTCCCGATCAACGCAAGCAGACTCACATGTCCACTCAGCACATCCAGGTTCCGGCGCTAGGCCAGAAGATCACCGTCAACGACGACTACTCCCTGAACGTCCCCGACCAGGTCGTCATCCCCTTCATCGAAGGCGATGGCACCGGCGTGGACATCACGCCGGTGATGATCAAGGTGGTCGATGCGGCGGTCGAGAAAGCCTACGGCGCCGCGCGCCGGATCCACTGGATGGAGGTGTACGCCGGTGAAAAGGCCGCCGCGCTGTACGGCGAGCAGCAACTGCTGCCCGACGAGACGCTGGCCGCGCTGAGCGACTACGTGGTGGCGATCAAGGGCCCGCTGGCCGCGCCGGCCACCGGCGGCATCCGCTCGCTCAACGTGGCGCTGCGCCAGAAGCTCGACCTGTACACCTGCCTGCGGCCGGTCGCCTACATCAAGGGCATCCCGGCGCCGGTGCGCGAGCCCGAAAAGACCGACATGGTGATCTTTCGTGAAAACTCCGAGGACATCTATGCAGGCATCGAATACCAGGCCGAATCCGACGAGGCCCGCGCGCTGATCGGCTTCCTGCAAGAGCGCCTGGGCGTGAACAAGATCCGCTTTCCCGACACCTCGTCGCTGGGCATCAAGCTGGTCTCGCGCGAAGGCACCGAGCGGCTGGTGCGCAAGGCGGCGCAATACGCGATCGACCACGACCGCGTGTCGCTGACGCTGGTGCACAAGGGCAACATCATGAAGTACACCGAGGGCAGCTTCCGCGACTGGGGCTACGAGCTGCTGCGCCGCGAGTTCGGCGCGCGGCCGGTCGACGGCGGGCCGTGGTGCAAGTTCAAGAACCCGCGCACCGGCCGCGACATCCTCGCCAAGGACGTGCTGATGGACGGTTTCCTGCAGCAAAGCCTGCGCCATCCGGCCGAATACGACGTCATCGCGACCATGAACCTGAACGGCGACTACCTGTCGGACGCGCTGGCCGCGCAGGTCGGCGGCAGCGGCATCGCGCCGGGCGCCAACCTGTCCGATTCGGTCGCGGTGTTCGAGGCCACCCACGGCACCGCGCCCAAGTACGCCGGCAAGGACTACGTCAATCCGGGTTCCGAGATCCTGGCCGCCGCGATGATGCTGCGCCACATCGGCTGGGGCGAGGCGGCCGACCTGATCGTCTCGGGCATGGAGAAGTCGATCCTGTCCAAGCGGGTCACCTACGACTTCGCGCGGCTGATGCCGGGCGCCGAGCAGGTGTCCTGCTCGGGCTTCGGTCAGGTGATCATCGAGAACATGTGACCGGCTGGCGGTCTATGCTTATTGCGCGTTGATCTTTTGCGCCGGGGCTCGCGTCCGATAGACTCGCACGCTCATTGCCGCAGGACCACCGCCCCGGGGCGCTGCGGCCGGAGTTTCAAGTGCCGCAGCCCACCGATTCCTTTGCCGACATGTCCGCGTTCGTGGCCCTGCGCCGCGATCTGCACGCCCACCCCGAACTCGGTTTCGAAGAGCACCGCACCGCGGGCATCGTCGCCGAGCGGCTGCGCCAGTGGGGCATCGAGGTGCACCAGGGCATCGCCGGCACCGGCCTGGTCGGCGTGCTGCGCGGCCAGCGCGAGGGCAGCGGCACGATAGGCCTGCGCGCCGACATGGACGCGCTGCCGCTCGAGGAAGAAAACCGCTTCGACCACCGTTCGCGCCACGCCGGACGCATGCATGCCTGTGGCCACGATGGCCATACCACCATGCTGCTGGCCGCGGCCTGGCAGCTGTCGCGCGGCCGCGACTTTGCCGGCACCGTCAATTTCATCTTCCAGCCGGCCGAAGAGATGGGCAAGGCCGGCGCCCGCAAGATGATCGACGAAGGCCTGTTCGAGCGCTTTCCGTGCGAGGCGGTATTCGGCCTGCACAACTTCGCGCTCGATCACGTGGGGGCCTTCGCGCTCAATCACGGCGCCTTGATGGCCTCGAGCAATACCTATCGCATCACCCTGACCGGCCGCGGCACCCATGCCTCGCTGCCGCATACCGGCGTCGATCCGGTCGCCGCCGTGGTCGACCTGGCGCAGCAGCTGCAGACGCTGGTGGCCCGTCACGTCGATTCGCGCGAGCGCGCCCTGCTGGCGGTCACGCAGATCCAGGGCTCGGATGCGCCCAACGTCATCCCCGACAGCGCGTGGGTCGGCGGCACCGTGCGGACCTTCTCGATCGACGCGCTCGACCGTATCGAAGCCGCGCTGCGCACGCTGGCCGAGCATATCGCGCTGGCGCACGGCTGCCAGGCCACGATCAGCTTCGTGCGCGCGTCGCCGCCGCTGGTCAACCACGCCGGGCCAGCGCGCTTCGCCGCGCAGGTGATGCGCGAGATCGCTGGCGACGACCGTGTCGACGAACAGTATCCGGCCGTGCTCAGCGCCGAGGACTTCGCCCACATGCTGATCGCGCGCCCCGGCTGTTATGCCTTCATCGGCAACGGCAGCGGCGCCGGCGAGCACCGGCTGCCCGGCCACGGCGACGGGCCGTGCCTGATCCACAACCGTTCCTACGATTTCAACGACGACATCCTCGCCGTCGGCGCGCGCTATTTCGTGCGGCTGGCCGAGCGATGGCTGCATCCATCCAGGACCTGCTCATGACCTTCTCTGCCCGCCGCCTTCGCCTTCGTGCCCTCGCCACCGCCAGTGCGCTGTGCCTGCTGGGCGCCAGCGGCCTCGCCCATGCCGAGCGGGTCATCCGCATCGTCGTGCCGTACGGGCCGGGCGCGACGCAGGACGCGGTGGCGCGCACCTTCAGCAACGAACTGGGCCAGGCGCTGGGCGCCACCGTGGTGGTCGAGAACCGCGCGGGCGCTGGCGGCACCGTCGGCACCGGCCAGGTCGCGCGCGCCAAGCCCGATGGCAACACGCTGGTGCTGGCGGCCGCCAGCCATCACCTGGCCGGCCACCTGTACGGCAAGCTGCCTTACGACCCGGCCGGCGATTTTGTCGGCGTCTCGTATGTCGGCCTGACCGGCTACGTGGTGGCCGCCTCGGCGCCTTCGGGCATCACCAGCCTGCAGGGTCTGATCGACCAGGCCAAGGCGGCGCCGGGCAAGCTCAACTACGCCTCGGCCGGCAACGGCAGCGCCTCGCACCTGGCCAGCGCGCTGCTGGCCGCCCAGGCCGGCGTGAGCCTGCAGCACATTCCGACCAAGTCGACCGGCGACGCGGTCACCGAACTGCTGGCTGGCCGCGTGCAGATCGTCACCGGCGCCAGCATCGGCATGCTGGCCTATCGCGACGACGCGCGGGTCAGGCTGCTGGCGTATTCGGGCAAGCAGCGTTCGGCCTTCCTGCCGCAGCTGCCCACGGTCGCCGAGGCCGGCCTGCCGGGCTATTCCTTCGATTCGTGGCTGGGCCTGCTGGCGCCGGCCGGCACGCCGGTCGACGAGATCGAGCGCATCAACGGCGCGGTGCAGAAGGTGCTGCAGGACCCGGCCGTGCAAAAACGCCTGGCCACGCTGGGCGTCGAGGCGGGCTCGCTGCCGGTCGACCAGTTCCAGGCCCTGCTGCGCGACGACTGGCGGAACGCCGGCGCGGTGGTCAAGGCGGCCGGCGCCCGTATCGAGTAGCGCCACGCGGCTGCGGTATCCTCGTGCCGTCATAGACGATAAGGATTCACCGTGGCGCGTGTCATGCCCGATGGCTGGGAAGCCTTGCCCGACAGCGGCGCGGCCTTGCCCGGCCCCGCCTTGCGCGAGATCGAAACGCTGGCGCTGCTGGCCCGCGGCCTGCCCGAGGACTACACGGTCTATCACGCGCTGCACTGGACCAACGTCGATGGCCGCCATGCGATCTACGGCGAGATCGACTTCGTGGTCGTCAACCGCGCCGGCCAGCTGCTGCTGATCGAACAGAAGACCGGCGCGCTGGACGAGACCGCGCAGGGCCTGGTCAAGCGCCATGGCGGCAAGGCCGGGCTGGTGCCGGTGCAGATGGCCCGCACCGTCAGCGGGCTGTCGGCCAAGCTGGTGCGCAGCCTCGAGGGCCAGCCGGTGCTGGTCGAATCCTTGCTGTATTGCCCCGACCATACCGTGCGCGCGCCGATGACGGCCGGGCTTGCGCCCGAGCGCATCGTCGATGCCCGGCGCCGCGAGCGGCTGTGCGCGATCATCCAGGAGATCCTGCCGGCCGGCCAGGACGACCCGCTGGCGCCGCCGGTGCATCGTTTCCTGCGCGACCTGATCCAGCTCGAGACCGACGTCGGCGCGCTGATCGGCCAGGCCCGCTCGATGGTCACGCGGCTGTCCGGCGGGCTGGCGCACTGGGCCCGCCAGATCGACGTCGAGCCTTTCCGGCTGCGGGTCACCGGCACGGCCGGTTCGGGCAAGACGCAGCTGGCGCTGGCCGAGTTCCGCGCCACGCTCGAGGCCGGCCGGCGGCCGCTGTACGTCTGCTACAACCGGCCGCTGGCCGATCATTTCGCCCGTATCGCGCCGGCCGGCGGACTGGTCAACAATTTCCACATGCTGTGCGACAAGCTGCTGCGCGCGGCCGGCCAAACGCCCGACTTCGGCCAGCCCGACGCCTTCGAGCGGCTGGTGCGCGAAGCCATGGCATTGCCGGTGCCGCCGGCCTTGCAGTTCGACACCGTGATCGTCGACGAGGGGCAGGATTTCAGCGCCGAGTGGCGCGACCAGGTGCTGCGTCATGCCGGCGGGCAGGCCCGTGTGCTGTGGCTCGAAGACCCGCTGCAGAACCTCTATGGCCAGCAGCCGCCCGAGCTGCCCGGCTGGGTGCGGCTGCGGGCGCACAGCAATTTCCGCAGCCCGCGCGCGGTGGTGGCGTTTCTGCAGGCGCTGCTGCCGGACGACGTGGACATCGACGCACAGGCGCCGGTGACCGACTCGGATGTCGAGATCATCGGCTATCGCGATGGCGACGACCTGCAGCAGGCCGTCAAGCAGGCGCTGCGCAAGTGTTATTCGGCTGGTTTCCGGCAGGAAGACGTGGCCTTGCTCAGCTACCACGGGCGCGGCCAGTCGCAACTGCTCGGGCTGGACCGGCTGGGGCCGCACCGGCTGCGGCGCTTCACCGGCCAGTACACCTTGTTCGGCGAGCCGGACTACACGCCGGGCGAGGTGCTGGCCGAGTCGGTCTACCGGTTCAAGGGCCAGTCGGTGCCGGCGGTGGTACTGGCCGAGATCGACTTTGCCGCGCTCGACGAGAAGGCGGTGCGCAAGCTGTTCGTCGGCGCGACCCGCGCCACGCTCAAGCTGGTGCTGGTGGCCAGCGAGCCGGCGGCCGCGCTGCTGCGCGACAAGCTGGGTCAGGCAAGCAGCGCCGCCTGCAACTGAGCGCTGACGGCCAGCCGCAGCGCCGCGGCGCGGGTCGGTTGCGACGCCGCCGGATCGGCGCGGCCC
>JAEZBO010000184.1 GCA_023427085.1 Pseudomonadota bacterium | reverse complement strand
CTGCTGCGCTGCGTGCCGGCCGGCGTGGCAGCCGCCGACAGCGCCGGCGCCGCGAGGGCGGCGATGCCGGCGGACACCGCGCCGAGCATGACGCCGCGGCGGGTCGGATGGTTATTGCCAGGATGATTGCCTTGCTGCATGAGAGGTCTCCTTCGGTGGCCTCGCGAGGCCGGGTGGGTCAGGGGCTGCCGGGCCGTCGGTGGTGGCGGCCTTGGCGTCTTCAATCGGGTGTCTGCCGCAAGCCGGTGCGCGCGGAACGCTCGACCGCCGCGATCAGCCGGCTGTTGTGCGCGGCATGAGTGAAGCCGGGCGTCAGGTGCGTGCCGGCCACGATGTCGCGGGCCAGGCTGGCATACAGCTCACCGACGTTGACCGCCGCGCCGCGCCAGAACTCGGCGGCGGTCGGGCCGACGCCGGACGCGACCGGCGTATCGGGTGCCTCGAAGGCGGCACTGGCCGACAGCGTAAGGTCGCCGACCTGCACACCGGCCGGATGGCTGCCGTCGAGCCTGAGCCAGCCCGCCGAGCCGCGGATCTCGAAACAAAAGCGCGCGTCGCTGGCCGGCACGTCGGCCAGCACCTGCACCGACACCGGCGCGCCGCGGGCGGTCGCGGCGATCAGGTCGACGTGGTCGGCGATCTCCCTGACCGAGCGGGCGCCGGTGTCGACCAGCTCGATCTCGGGCCACAGCAGCCGCGTGCGTGCGTCGACTTCGACGATGCGGCCCATCACCGCTTCGACGACGTCCAGCACGTGGCCGGTGGTGATCGTCAGGAAACTCGCGCCGGACGCGGCCTTGTTGAAGTAGTCGTATTGGCTGGGCGATTGTGGCCCGAAGGCCGAGGTGGTCGCCACCACACGTGCCGACAGCAGCCGGCCCAGCTTGCCGCCGGCCACCAGTTCGGCCGCGCGCCGCACCGCGGGGTTGTGCCGGCCCTGCAGCCCGATCGCGCAATGAAGGGTGCCGGCCGCGGCCGCCATCTCTTCGGTCTCGGCGCGCGTCGCACCCAGCGGCGCTTCGCAATACACGTTGCGGCCGGCCCGCAGTGCCGCCAGCACCAGATCGCGATGCGCGGGCACCTTGACGGCGATCGTGACGATGTCCAGGCTGTCGTCGCCGATCAGCGCCAGCGGGTCGGCGTACCAGCGCGGCGCGCCGAAGGCCCGGGCCGCGGCGCGCGCGCTGTCTTCGCGGCGGGTGGCGACCGCCGCCAGCAGCAGGCTTGGCTGCGACTGGATCGCCGGGACATGCGAGGCGCCGGCCCAACTGGCCTGGGTGTCCGCGCCGATGATACCGATGCGCAAGGGTTCGACTGACATGCAGGGCTTCCAGGGTGAGGTTGCTGCGGCCGGCGCGGGCGGAATGGCTGTTGCCGGTGCCGCGCCGGCCGATGGAAGCGTTATCTTGCCGTCGGGATTGCAAACGCGTCAGCCCTCAAAACAAGCATCAGTAGTAAGGACAGATTTACAATCCGTCGATGGACCCCTCGCTGCTTCCCGCCCTGGCCTGGTTCGCCCACGTCGCCCGCCACGGCAGCTTCACGCGCGCGGCCGCCGAGATGGGCGTGTCGCGCGCCGCGCTGTCGCAAAGCCTCAAGTCGCTCGAGCGGCAGCTGGGCATGCGACTGCTGTATCGCACCACCCGTCATATGTCCTTGACCGAGGCCGGCCAGCAGCTGTTCGACACGCTCAAGCCGGCGCTGGGCAACATCGAGCTGGCGGTGCAGTCGCTGGGCGATACGCGCGAGGCGCCCAGCGGCACGGTGCGCATCAACACCTCGCGGCTGGCGGCGCGGGCCTTGCTGGAGCCGCATCTGGCCGAGTTCCACGCGCGTTATCCCAAGGTCGCGCTCGAGCTGGTCATGGCCGATTCGCTATCGAACATCGTCGCCGAAGGTTTCGACGTCGGCATCCGGCTGGGCCAGAGCCTGGCCGAGCATGTCGTCGCCGTGCCGATCAGCGCGCCGCTGGCGATGGCCGTGGTGGCCTCGCCGGCCTATCTCGCGCGCCACGGCGTGCCTGCCGAGCCGGCCGATCTGGACGCGCACCATTGCATCAACTATCGCTATGCCGGCACTGGTGCCCTGCACGATTGGCAGTTCACCGAACCTGGCGCCGACGCGCGCCACTTCACGCTGGCCGTGCGGGGCAGCCTCACGACCAACGATGACCAGAGCATGGTGCGCGCTGCCTTGGCGGGCCTCGGCCTGATGCAGATCGTCGACATCGTGGTCCGGCAGGAGATCGCCGACGGCAGCCTGGTGCAGGTGCTGCGCGACTGGCGCTACCGGATCCCGGCCTTCCATCTCTATGCGCCGTCGCGCGAGAACATGGCGCCGAAGGTGCGGGCGCTGATCGACTTCCTGGTCGAACGCCGCGCGGCGCCCGCCGACGCCGGGCGCGCGCCGCCGCGCAATAAAAAACACCGCCCGGCGTGAGCCGGTGCGGTGTCGCGTCGAGCCAGCGTGGCGCCGTCAGGGGCGCCGCGACTCAGTCCTTCAGGCGCGTGATCAGGCTCGAGGTGTCCCAGCGGCCGCCACCGTTCTTCTGTACGTCGCCGTAGAACTGGTCGACCAGCGCGGTCACCGGCACCCGCGCGCCGTTGCGGCGTGCTTCGTCCAGCACCAGGCTCAGATCCTTGCGCATCCAGTCGACCGCGAAGCCGAAGTCGAACTTGCCGTCGACCATTGTGCCGCCGCGGTTGTCCATCTGCCAGCTCTGCGCCGCGCCCTTGCCGATCACGTCCAGCACCTGTTTCATGTCCAGGCCGGCCAGCTGGCCAAAGGCCACGGCTTCGGACAGGCCCTGCACCAGGCCGGCGATGCAGATCTGGTTGACCATCTTGGCCAGTTGGCCGGCACCGGCCTCGCCGACCAGCGTGACCGCGCGCGAGTAGGCCAGCGCGATCGGACGGATGCTGTCGAAGGCGCCTTGTTCGCCGCCGCACATGACGGTCAGCGCGCCGTTGACCGCGCCGGCCTGGCCGCCCGAGACCGGTGCGTCGACGAAGTGCAGTCCGGCTTTCTTGGCGGCGGCGTAGAGCTCGCGGGCCACGTCGGCCGACGCGGTGGTGTGGTCGACAAAGATCGCGCCGGGCTTCATGCCGGCGAACGCGCCGTTCTCGCCCAGCACCACGCTGCGCAGGTCGTCGTCATTGCCGACGCAGGCAAACACGATCTGGGCGTCCTTGGCGGCCTCGCGCGGCGTCGCGGCGGCGCGGCCGCCGAACTCGGCGGCCCAGCTCTCGGCCTTGGCCGGCGTGCGGTTGTAGACGGTGACCTGATGGCCTGCCTTGGCCAGATGGCCCGCCATGGGCAGGCCCATGACGCCCAGTCCGAGGTAGGCCACCTGCATCGCGGAGGTGGATTCGTAGGTCTTGCTAGCGATCGATGCCATGCGGATGAGTCTCCTGTTGTTGGGGGGCCGGTGAGGCAGACTCAAAGTCTATAACAAGCGTGCCGCGGCCGGGCGGGTCCGCGCGTGCCCGGGTGTCGCCACGCGGAGCGCGGCGCGGCGCATCGGCCGGCCGGCTCGGCAAGCGGTGCTGGCTAGTAACCCGAGGCCTGGCCGCCCCGGCGTCCGTCGCTGGCGCCGGCGTGGCCATCGACCGCGGGGTCGCCCAGCCGCAGCACCACCTGGCTGGAACCGTAGTCCAGGTCGCTGCGGGTCTCGATCAGGTGGCCGCGCGCGCCCAGGCCGGCGCGCAGCTCGGCGCCCAGGCCCGGCTCGCTGGCCAGCGCCAGGCCGCCGCGCCATTTCCAGCGCGGCGCATCGCAGGCAGCCTGCGGCTGCTGGTGGTAATCGATCATGCGCACCAGGGCCTGCACGTCGCCCTGGATCTGCATGCCTTCGCCCATGAAGGCGCAGCTCATCAGCGGCGCACCCTGCCGGCTGACGAAGCCCGGCATGCAGGCATGCAGCGGCCGCTTGCCGCCGGCCACGCCGTTCGGATGCTGGGGATCGGGATGGAACGCGTGCCCGCGGTTCTGCAGGCTCACGCCGGTGCCGGCCACCACCACGCCCGAGCCGAAACCCGCGTGGCTGGACTGCACCAGACTGACCATCATGCCGCTGCGGTCGGCCACCGTCAGGCATACCGTGCCGCTGGTCGAAGGCTTGCCGCTGGCATGGATCTGCGCGCGCTTGACGTCGATGCGGCGGGCCCGGCCGGCCAGGTAGTCACGCTCCAGCAGCGCGGCCGGCGCGATGGCCATCTGGGCCGGATCGCAGGCCAGCGCCTGGATGTCGGCATGAGCGAGCTTGACCGCCTCGATCAGCAGATGCTGTGTTTCGGCATGATCGATCGGATGCGAACCCAGCTCGAACCGTTCGAGGATGCCCAGGCTGATCAAGGTGCCCAGGCCCTGCGCGCCCGGCGGCAACTGGTGGATCGTATGGCCGCGGTAGTCCGCGGCGATCGGCTCGACCCACTGCGGCGCGTAGCCGCGCAGGTCGCTCAGGCTCAGCGCCGCGTCATGGGCCTGCGCATGCGCGACCAGTTTCTGCGCGGTCTCGCCTTCATAGAAATCGCGCCCGGCGGTGGCCGCGATGCGGCGCAAGGTGTCGGCCGCGCCGCGCAGCACGAATCGTTCGCCAGCCTGCGGCACGCGGCCCGCCGGCAGGAAATGCTCGGCAAAACCGGGTTGCGCGGCCAATTCATCGGCCTGCGCGGCCCACTTGGCATGCGCCCACGGCGTCACCGCATACCCGCGTTCGGCGTACTCGATCGCCGGCGCCAGCAGCTCGCCCAGGGGCAGGCTGCCCAGCCGCGCATGCAAGGCGATCCAGCCGCCGACGGCGCCGGGCACGGTCACGCTGTCCCAGCCGCGCGCCGGCAGCAGGCCCTGGTGCTTGCGGGCGAAGTAGGGTGCATTCCAGCGCGCCGGCGCCGGCCCGCAGGCATTGAGCCCATGCAGCCGCGCGCCGTCCCAGACCAGCGCGCAACAGTCCGAGCCCAGGCCGTTGCTGGCCGGGTCGACCACCGCCAGCACGGCGGCGCCGGCCACCGCCGCATCGGCGGCATTGCCGCCTTGCGCCAGTACCCGCAGCCCGGCCTGAGCCGCCAAGCCATGAGAGGCCGACACGATGTTGCGAGCAAACGCCGCCTGCCGGGCAGACGGGTAGGGATTGCTCCAGTCCAGACGCATAGGGAGGGTGCCGAGGGGGTTTGGGGTAAACCCGTAGCTTAGCGCAGCGCTCTGGGTGCAGTGCAGCATCGTTCGCCGGCGCGCTCAGGCACAGGCTGAGCCGCCATCAGGAACATCCTGCTTTTCAGGGCCGGGCGGGCACGGCAAGATTCAGCGCAACACCTTGCCGCAGCGCTGCGCGCGGCCAAGAAAAAACCCCCGGCGCCAGGACCAGGGTCCGGCAACCGGGGGCGATCGGCGGCGTGTCAGCGACACGCCGCGGGATCCCGCGCTCAGTCTTCTTCGACGAAGGTTTCTTCGCGCTTCTTGCGGATGCTCGGCAGCGCGACCAGGATCACCAGCACGACGGCGGCGCCCAGCAGCGAGGCCGACAGCGGCCGGTCGATGAAGGTGGCGTAGTCACCCCGCGACAGCAGCAGCGCCCGGCGGAAGTTCTCTTCCATCATGGGGCCCAGCACCAGGCCCAGCAGCAGCGGTGCGCCTTCGCACTTGAGCTTGGCCCAGATGTAGCCGACCACGCCGAAGGCAGCCGTCGTGAAGATGTCGAAGGAGTTGTAGTTCAGCGAGTACACACCGATGGTGCAGAACACCAGGATGGCCGGGAACAGGATGCGGTAGGGCACCTTCAGCAGCTTGATCCAGATGCCGATCAGCGGCAGGTTCAGCACCACCAGCATCAGGTTGCCGATCCACATCGAGGCGATCAGGCCCCAGAACAGCTCGGGGTGGCTGCTCATGACCTGCGGGCCGGGCTGGATGTTGTGGATCGTCATCGCGCCGACCATCAGCGCCATCACCGCGTTGCCGGGGATGCCCAGCGTCAGCA
>JAEZBO010000072.1 GCA_023427085.1 Pseudomonadota bacterium | reverse complement strand
CCCGCTGGCGACCTGCGGACTGGGCATCTGCCAAAGGCAGGGCACCACCTGCCACGCGTCTTCCTGCACGCCGGGGACGAGCCAGGTGGAGACCTGCAACGGGCTCGACGACGACTGCAACGGCCAGATCGACGAGGGCTCGACGACCATCTCCTGCGGCACCGGCGCCTGCGCGCGCACCGTGTCCACCTGCGAGGGCGGCGTCGCCCAGACCTGCACCCCGGGCAACCCCACCGCGGAGAAGTGCAACGGGCTCGACGACGACTGCGACGGCGAGGTGGACGAGGGCTGTGACTGCATCGACGGCCAATCGCAGTCCTGCTTCCCCGGCATGCCCCAGCAGCGGAACGTGGGCGTGTGCGCGGACGGCTCGCAGCTGTGCGTGAACGGGAAGTGGGCGACCTGCACCGGCGCAACGCTGCCGAAGGCGGAGCTGTGCAACGCGCTCGATGACGACTGTGACGGCACCCCGGACAACGGCAACCCGCAGGGCGGCGTGGCCTGCCAGACCGGCCAGCCGGGCGCATGCGGTGAAGGCGTGAGCGAGTGCGTCCTCGGCCAGGTGATGTGCAACCAGACCGTGCAGCCACAGACGGAGGCCTGCAACGGGCTCGACGACGACTGCAACGGAGAGGTGGACGAGGCCGATCCCGACGTGGGCATGACCTGCCAGACCGGCCTTCCGGGCGTGTGCGCCGAGGGCGCAGCCGCGTGCGTGATGGGCGGCGTGCAGTGCGTCCCGAACGTGGCCGCCAGCGCCGAGCAGTGCAACGGCCTCGACGACGACTGCGACGGGCAGGTGGACAACGGGAACCCGGGCGGCGGCGCCTCGTGCAGCACCGGGCTTCAGGGCGCGTGCGCGGCGGGCCAGACGACCTGCGTGAACGCGGCGATGGAGTGCACTGCGGTGGCGCAGCCCCAGCCCGAGCAGTGCAACGGGATCGACGACGACTGCAACGGGCAGATCGACGAGGGCAACCCGGGCGGCGGCGCGTCCTGCAACACGGGCCTGCTCGGCGTCTGCGCCACCGGCACCTCCACCTGCCAGAACGGGACGCCGCAGTGCGTGCAGACCGTGCAGGCCGGCGCGGAGGTCTGCGGTGACGGCCTCGACAACGACTGCAACGGCACCGTGGACAACGGCTGCGGCGGCGGCGGGACCTGCGCTCACGACAAGTGCCAGGCGGGCGCCGCGCTGCAGAGCTCCTGCGATCCCTGCGTGCAGCAGGTCTGCGCGGGCGATCCGTTCTGCTGCACGAACCAGTGGGATGCGCAGTGCGTGCAGCAGGTGCAGACGGTGTGCGGACAGACCTGCCAGGGCGGCACCTGCGCGCACAGCACCTGCCAGCCCGGCGCGGCACTGCAGAACGGCTGCGAGCCGTGCGTGTCGCAGATCTGCGCGGTGGATCCCTTCTGCTGCACGAACCAGTGGGATTCGCAGTGCGTGCAGCAGGTGGCCACCGTGTGCGGCCAGACCTGCCCGGGCGGCACCTGCGCGCACAGCCCCTGCACCACCGGCGTGTCGCTGCAGAACGGCTGCAGCCCGTGCGTGACGCAGATCTGCGCCGCGGACTCCTACTGCTGCTCGATCCTCGGCGAGTGGGACGTCCTCTGCGTGCAGATGGTCGCCACCGTCTGCGGGCAGACCTGCCCTTAGCGAGCGCCGTTTCGGAGCGCTCCACCGGCCGGACGCCTCGCGGGAGGTGAGGCGTCCGCAGCCCCGTCGTCACGTTGTCGCCCGCTCAGGCAGCCCCCAAGCCAATGGGGGCAGCTTTCTTGCGAGGAGACAGGACATGGCGGCGATCATTTCGGAAGCAAGCAGGCCGAGCGGCGCGGAGCCGTTCCGTCTGCGTTGGGGAGCCATCTTCGGCGGGGCCTTCGTGGCGCTGGCGCTGTGGGCGCTGCTCTACGTGTTCGGGCTCGCGGTGGGGCTTTCGTCGATCAACGGGCAGGACGGGCAGTTCAGCTTCCCGGGGCTCTTCACCGGCATCTGGGCCATCGTCGCCCCGCTGCTCGCGCTGTTCGTGGGCGGCATCGTCGCCGGGCGTACGGCCGGGGCGCAGGACCGGGGCTCGGGCACCATCCACGGGCTCGTGCTCTGGGGCTTCACCACGCTGCTGAGCGGATTCCTCCTCTTCTCGCTGGTGAGCACGCTGCTGAGCGGCGTCGTCGGCCTCGGAAGGGGCGCGGCGCAGGTGGCAGGTCAGGCACCGCAGGCAGCGAGCGCGCTGAACCTCTCTCCCAACCAGCTCATGCAGCCGGTCAACCAGAAGCTCGCCGAACAGGGCCTCCCGCCGCTGACCCCGCAGCAGCTCGAGGCCACCGGCAAGGACATCGCCCAACGGTCGTTGCAGCAGGGCAGCGTGAACCGTCAGGTCATCGAGAACGCGCTCATCGCCAACACGCAGCTCGACCGGCAGAGCATCCAGCAGCTCGCAGGCGAGCTCGAGGGCGAGCTGCAGCAGGCCCAGGGTCAGCTGCAGACGACGGCGGCGAACGTCGCCGAGACCTCCGGCAAGGCGATGTGGGGCCTCTTCTTCGCGCTGGTGCTCGGTCTGGTGAGCGCGGTGCTCGGCGCGGGCGTGGGCACCTCGCGCAAGCAGACGCGGCTCGCGAACGCGCAGACGCGCGGCGTCATCCGTCCGGAGGATCTGCCGCCGGAGCGCACGCGCGAGGTCACCCCCGTGTCGCGCCGCGGCGAGGTCATCCCGTAGCGGTGGCGTTCGAGGTCGAGGTCGCGGGGAGCGCCACGCGCTCGAGCACCTCGGCCCGGACGAGCGCATCCCAGATGCGCTCCAGCCCGCGGATGCGGCGTCCACCGCGGCCTTCGGTCCAGGCCTCGGTCACCGCGAGAGGACCGGCGAGCTCGTCGATGCCGCCGGTCTTCCCCTTCGAGGCGCGCACCGCGAAGGGCCGCAGATCCACCCAGGCGTGCTCGGGGGCCCACGGCTGCAGCAGCGCGCGCGTGAAGTAGCCCCAGGCGCAGAGCGTGTCCCCGGGCCGGATGAACGCCCTCCACCGCGTCAGCGCCTCCTGCGCGGTCACACCCGCGAGGATCCGCTCCTCCGGCAGCTCGAGGTGATGCGGCGTCGAAGGATCGAGCAGGACCTCCGGCGCGACCAGCGCTTCGAAGCGCTCGCCGGTGAGGGCCCCGTTCTCGCCCACGCGCACCGCGAGCAGATGGGTGACCTCCCGCTCCTTCCCGCCGCTCTCCGGCTTCGGGTTGCTCTCCGCGTAGAGGAGCACGGCGCCCTTCGGCGGCTCGCAGAGCGCCTGCAGCTCCGCGGCGACCTTCTGGCGCGGCGAAGG
>JAEZBO010000001.1 GCA_023427085.1 Pseudomonadota bacterium | reverse complement strand
GTGGCAGGCCGCGCAGGCCGGCACGCCGCGCGCCGCGTCGCCCTGCTTCGCCAGCAGCCGGCCGCGCTCGCGCTGCGCCACCGACCCGCCAGTGCGGGTGGGCGGATAGTCGGGCGTCTGGCGCGCGAACCACTCGGCCATCTCGAGCAGGTACGCGTCGGATTGGTAGGCCAGCAGCGTCTGCATCGGCCGATATTGGCGTTGGCCATCACGAAAGCCCAGCAGCTGCCGATAGAGATACTCGGCGGGCTTGCCGGCGATGCGCGGGAAATAACCGTCGGCGCTGCCTGATCCCGACGCGCCATGACAGGCGGTGCAGGCGGCCATGCGGGCGGCCATGGTGCCGGCCTGCAGGCCTTGCGGCGCCACCGAGCCGGGCGAGACCGGCGCCTGCGCGAGCGCCGGCGTGCTCAGGTGCAGCAGACCGGCGCCCAGACAGGCCAGCGCCAGCGACTTCCAGTGCCGCGGCGCTGCGGCTGCGTGAGACCTAGGTACGGTGTGGCGGACGGACGACATTTATTGTTCTCATGGTGTCTGGTGCTCCTGCGCCGATTGTAGGTCGCGCGCGAGCGGCCGTCGCCCGGACAAAACGTCCCAGGCGGGTGCGCCACGGCAGTGCGCACCGACGCCGGCGCCGGGCCGCGCGGCGGCCGGCCCGCACCGGGTTGCCGTAATACGATCCATTTGCAACAATAGAGGTTTGGCCGTATTTGCTGCAAAGCATAGGATCCGTTCCTGCGCGCGGCGCCACGGTCGCCGGTCCGGCCTGCCCCGACCGTTGTCGCGTCGTTCAGGTCTACACCCCAGCATGTCCAAATCACCGTCCCGCTCCAAGCTCTGGTTCCTGGTTCACAGCTGGCTGGCGCTGCCCATCTGGGCCTTCGTGTTCTTCATCTGTGCCACCGGCACCATCGCCGTGATCAGCCAGGAGATCGTCTGGCTGATGAACCCGGCGGTGCGTGCCTCGGCGCCCGAGGCGGACACGCCGCGGCTGGGCTACCAGGCGCTTTACGACAGCATCACCAAGCAGGCGCCCGAGGCGTCGATTCGCGCGCTGCGCTGGCCCGAAGAGTCGCAGTTCGCGCTGACGGCCGAGGTCAGCTATCCGGGTGCACGCTCGTCGTCGCTGTACGTCAATCCCTATACCGGCGTGGTGCAGGGGCCGAGCCTGGATTTCGATCTGCGCATGTTCATGCGCGCGCTGCACGGCTGGCTGCTGATCCCGTTCACGACCGGCTTCAGCTGGGGCTGGTATCTGGTCAGCATCCTGTCGATTCCGATGTTTGCGTCGCTGGTCACCGGGCTGGTGGTCTACAAGCGTTTCTGGCGCGCCTTCTTCAAGCCGCGGCTGCGGCTGGGCCAGGGCGCGCGGATCTTCTGGGGCGACTTCCACCGCCTGGCCGGCCTGTGGTCGATCTGGTTCATCCTGCTGATCTCGGTCAGCGCCATGTGGTTCCTGGTGCAGGCCATCCTGTTCGATACGCACACCACCATCTCGACCCAGGGCGTGCCGGCAGTGGTCGCGCGCGACGAGGCGCCTACTGTGCCGCCCGGCCAGCCGATCCCGAAGCTCGACCTGGACCAGGTGGTGGCGTCGGCGCAGAAGGAGCTGCCGACCATGGAGCCGCAGATGATATTTTTCTCCGGCAACGCGTATGATCCGGTCACCGTGATGGGCCGCGGCGGCTATCCGCTGATGTACCAGACCGCGCAGATCAATCCGTACAACGGCAAGGCCGAATCGGTGCGGCGCCTGTCGGACCGGTCGGCGCTCGAGTACTTCACCGAGTCGATGCGGCCGCTGCATACCGGCGACTTCGGCGGCTTCTGGCTCAAGCTGGTGTGGTTCTTCTTCGGGCTGCTGCTGACGATGATGTCGCTCAGCGGCCTGCTGATCTGGACCAAACGCACCGCGCAGGCCACCGCCAAGGCCGCCCGGCCCGAACGCAGCGAACGCCCGGCCCGGCCGGCCGGCAAATCCGGCAAACCCGCCAACCCCGTCGCCACCGCCCGCGAGGCCGCAGAATGAGCAAGACCGCCACCGCCACCGCCCCCGCCGCGCCCGCCAGCGCGCCCAGCGCGGCGGCGCGCCTCTGGCGCCGCTGGCGTTTCCACCTCAGCGCGCTGCTGCTGATCCTGCCGGTCATCTACGTGCCGCAGTATTTCAGCGACATGGCGCTGAACCGCGGCGCCATGGGCCTGGGCCAGCGCCCGGCCGGCGACGTGACGGTCGGCCCGTGGACGCTCGAACTGGCCGAGTGGGAAACCGGCGCGCCCAAGATCGACCCGGCCGGCTACATGAAGACCTTCACGATGGCGCTGTGCGCCGGCTGCGAGAACCAGATACGCGCCGTCTACGTGCGCGTCGGCAAGCCGCGCAGCCTGCGCGCGGCCGGCTCGATCTTCTTCGGCACGCCGCACCGCGCCTTCGCCACCATTCCGATCCCCGAACGCACCGGGCCCGGCGACGACCTGTGGCTGACCGCCGAAGGGTGGGACGGCTCGATGCATCAGGCGCCGTGGCCGATCGCCACCGCCTCCCCCGACACCGTGACCTGGCTGAACAGACAAGGAGCCTCGCGATGACCTTCCGTACCAAGACCCTGAACTGGGCCGGCGCCGCCGCCCTGCTGCTGACGGCCCAGGCCGCGCACGCGCACAACCCGATCGCCGAATGCAAGGCCGCCGGCGCCGACCAGGTGCAATGCACCGGCGGGTTTTCCGACGGCAGCGGCGCGCCCGGCGTGACGATGGACGTGATCTCGTACGACGAGCAGATCCTGGTGCCCGGCAAGCTCGACGACAAGTCCAACTTGGTGTTCAAGCGCCCCGATGGCGACTTCTACGTGCTGTTCGATGCCGGTCCCGGCCACGTGGTGGAAATCGATCACGTCGACATCCACTGAGCATGACGGTACAGATCGTCAAGCCGGCCGGTGCCGGCCATGAAACCGGCGTCGTGCTGGCAGCCTGCGCGGCCATCCTGGTGGCGGCGGCGGCCTATATCGGCCTGTCGCCGGCCGAACCCCAGACCGCCGCGCTCGAGGCCAGCCAGCTCGACGCGCGGCGCGACCTGACGCCGGCCGAGCAAGGCATCTTTGCCGACCTGCGCGTGGTGCACGACGAGCTGCGCCTGATGGCGGCACCGGGCCAGCCGCAGCCAGGCGCCCAGGCGCTGGCCGACGAGGGCCTGCCGCCGTTCGCGCAGGACGTCAGCAGCGCCACCCGTGGCGGCCATGTCTGGTCCGACGGCCAGGCGCACGGCCACACGCTGTACCTCGGCCGCACGGCCGACGCCGAGGTGGCCGGTTCCTTTCTGTTGATCGCACCGGCCGCCAGCGCTGGCGCTGGCGATGCCGCGCCCGCCGGGCAGGCACCTGCCGGCCCCGCCGAGCCCGAGGTCTGGCTGCAACGCAGCGCGCAGGCCCGCCTGCCGGCCGACACCGACCCGACCACGCTGGCCGACAGCGGCTGGCGCCAGATCGTCGCGCAGTTCGACGCCGGCGTGACCCGCCAGCATCGCCACTGATCGCCCTCATTCCTGCCGGTTTCCGGCCTCCCGTCTTTTTGCAGGACATCCATGCCCGTTTCGATGCACTCCCCGTCCCCGCGCCGCCGACTGCTGCGCGCCGCCGCCGCGCTGATGGCCGGCGCGCTGGCGTTCTCCGCGCTGCCCGTGCAGGCACAGGCCGACCAGCGGCTCAAGGTCGGCGTGACGCTGCACCCGTACTACAGCTACGTGGCCAACATCGTCGGTGACAAGGCCGAGGTCGTGCCGCTGATCCCGGTCGGCTTCAACCCGCACGCCTACGAGCCGCGCGCCGAGGACATCAAGCGCATCGGCACGCTGGACGTGGCGGTGCTCAACGGCATCGGCCACGACGACTTCGCCGACCGCATGATCGCCGCCAGCGAAAAACCCGACCTGCCGGTCATCGAGGCCAATGCCCAGGTGCCGCTGCTGGCCGCCACCGGCCTGGCCGCGCGCGGTGGCAGCGATTCGGGCAAGGTGGTCAATCCGCATACCTTCCTGTCGATCACCGCGTCGATCGCGCAGGTCAACACCATCGCCCGCGAACTGGGCAAGCTCGATTTGGCCAACGCGCAGACCTACACGGCCAACGCGCGCGCCTACGGCCAGCGCCTGCGCAAGCTGCGCGCCGATGCGCTGGGCCAGCTGGCCAAGTCGCCGGATGCGGACTTCCGCGTCGCCACGATCCACGGCGCCTACGACTACCTGCTGCGCGAGTTCGGCCTGGAAGTCACCGCGGTGGTCGAGCCGGCCCACGGCATCGAACCCAGCCCGGCGCAGCTCAAGAGCACCATCGACCAGCTCAAGCAGTTGAACGTCAAGGTGATCTTCTCCGAACTGAACTTCCCGTCGGCCTACGTCGACACGATCCAGCGCGAGACTGGCGTCAAGCTGTATTCGCTGTCGCACATCTCTTACGGCGAATACGGCGCCGACCAGTTCGAGAAGGAGATGGCGCAGAACCTGGCCACCGTGGTGCGCGCGATCCAGGAAGCGCGCCAGTGAGTGCCGTGCTGTCCGATCCCCGGGCGCCCGCCGGCGCTGGCCACCCTGGCAGCGGCCGGCCGGCCGCTACGCTGGCGCCGGCCGCCGGCCCCGGCATCCGCTTCGAGTCGGTCTCGCTGACGCTGGGCCGCACCGACATCCTGCGCCAGGTCTCGATCCAGGTCGCGGCCGGTTCGGTCCATGCGTTGATCGGCCCGAACGGCGGCGGCAAGAGTTCGCTGATCAAGACGCTGCTGGGCCAGATGCCGCACCAGGGCACGCTCGCCATCGACTGGCCGGGCGCCACGGCGCGCGGCACCATCGGCTACGTGCCGCAGGCGCTCGAGTTCGATCGCGGCCTGCCGATGACGGTCAATGACTTCATGGCGGCGATGTGCCAGCGCCGGCCGGCCTTCATGGGCCTGTCGCGCAGCCAGCGGCCCGCCATCGACGCGGCGCTGGCCGAGGTCGGCATGCTCGACAAGCGCGACCGCCGCATGGGCGCGCTGTCGGGCGGCGAACGCCAGCGCGTGCTGCTGGCGCAAGGGCTGATCCCGGCGCCCGACCTGGTGGTGCTGGACGAACCGATGTCGGCGCTCGACGAGGCCGGCGTGCAGGTATTCGAATTGCTGCTGGCGCACTGGCGCCAGCGTGGCGTCACGGTGTTGTGGATCGAGCACGACCTGCAGGCGGTGCGCCGGCTGGCCGATCGCGTCACCGGCCTGAACCGCCAGGTGCTGTGCGACGGCGCGCCGGCCGAGATGCTGACCGCCGAGCGCTTGCTCGATCTGTTTTCGGTGAGTACACGATGAGTGCGATCTTCGACGCGGCCCGCGCCGCGATCCAGGGCTGGGCCGGCCAGGGCCTGCTGCCCGAGGTGTTGAGCTACGGCTTTGTCGTCAACGCGCTGATGGCCGGCCTGATCATCGGTCCGATCCTGGGCGGGCTGGGCACGCTGGTGGTGGTCAAGCGCTACGCCTTCTTCTCCGAGGCGGTCGGCCACGCGGCGCTGACCGGCGTGGCGATCGGCATCCTGCTGGGCGAACCCTACACCGGCCCCTACGGCAGCCTGTTCAGCTACTGCCTGCTGTTCGGCATCGTGCTGAACTACCTGCGCAACCGCACCGGCCTGTCGCCCGACACGCTGATCGGCGTGTTCCTGTCGGTGTCGCTGGCGCTGGGCGCCAGCCTGCTGCTGATCCTGGCCGGCCGCATCAACATCCACATCCTCGAGAACGTGCTGTTCGGCTCGGTGTTGACGGTCAACAGCCACGACCTGGCGGTGCTGGCCGGCGTGGCGCTGCTGACCTGCGCGCTGGCGCTGCCCAACTACAACCGCCTGATGCTGGCCAGCTTCAATCCCCAGCTGGCGGCGGTGCGCGGCGTGCCGGTCAAGGCCATGGACTATCTGTTCGTCGCGCTGGTGACGCTGGTGACGGTGGCGTCGGTCAAGGTGATCGGCGCGATCCTGGTCGGTGCGCTGCTGGTCATCCCGGCCGCCGCCGCGCGGCTGCTGAGCCAATCGCTCAAGGGCTTTTTCTGCCTGTCGGTGCTGATGGCCACCGTCAGCACGCTGGCCGGCATCATGCTGCCGATCGAACTGGACCTGCCGGTGCCTTCGGGCGCGGCGATCATTCTGGTGGCGGGCCTGCTGTTCGGCCTGTCCGCCTTGGCGCGCAGTGTCGTGCCCGGACTCAAAGGAAATATCGGATGAAGATGCGCTCCGCCGCGCTGGCCCTGGCCTGCCTGACCCTGGCCGGCACCGCCCTGCCCGCTCATGCACAATCGACGCGCGCCGCCAAGGCCGAGGCCGCCCAAAGCGCCACGCCGGCCTCGGCCACGCTGCTGGTCGCCCACCCCGTGCTATTCGCGCTGACGACCGCATTGGCCGAGGGCACCGCGCTGCGCGTCGAGCGCGCCGCGCCCGCCAACCTGCCCGCCACGCGCCACGCCTCGTTCTTCAGTGGCCGCGGCGGCGCCGCGCTGGCCAAGGCCGCCGGCCAGGCCGACGCGGTGGTCGCGATGCGCTCGGTCTGGCATGACGATCCGCTGTTTCCGATGGCTCGCCGCAGCAACATCCGGCTGGTCGAGATCGACGCCGCGCAGCCGCTGGACGGCGCGTTGTCGGGCATCGCGCTGCAGTCGGGCCAACGTGGCGGCAGCGAATTCGCGGCCTATCCGTGGCTGAGCATGGCCAACCTCGGCCGCATGGCCGACATCGTCGCCGCCGACCTGGGCCAGCTGGCGCCGCAGGACGAAGCGCGCATCGACCAGAACCTGGCCGCGATCAAACGCGAGCTGGTGACGCTGAACGCCAACAGTCAGGCAGCGCTGGCCGCCGCCGAGAACGTCTCGGTGCTGAGCCTGTCCGAGCGCGTGCCCTACCTGGTGTCGGCCTTCAACCTCGATCTGGTCGATACCGTGGTGCACACCGATGCGCAATGGACGCCCGAGCAACTGGCCGCGCTGACCGAACAGGTCAAGGCCAGCGGCGTGGCCGCGGTGCTGACGCACGGCGAAGCCGGCGACGCGTTGCGCCAGGCCGTCGAACAAGGCGGCGCCAAGCTGGTGGCCTTGCAGACCGAGGGCAACGATCCGGTCGGCGACCTGCGGGTCAACGCCGAACGGCTCCAGGCCGCGCTGCTGCCTTAGGATCGCGCGGCTGTCGCAAGGCGACGCCGCTATAACAAGGCAGCACGGCCGTCGCAAGACGGCAGGACTGTAGTTCGGCAGCACGGCTGTCGCAAGGCAGTACGGCTGGCGCAAGGCAGTACGGCTGGCGTATAGCCACGTCGCCGCGGCGGCGCTACGAGGCGGCGGCCATCGGCCCGCGCCGACACGGTGACGCCGCACAGCGGCTCAGCCGGCCACGGCCCGCCTTGGCTCGGCCGCCAACGCAGGCGACAAGCGCGCCAGGCTGGCGGCCTCGCTCGCCATCGCCGCCACCGCGCCGATCACCAGTACCGCCGGGCTGCGCAAGCCGAAATCGGCCGCCGCCTGTTCCAGCGTCGCCAAGGTCGCGACGCCGTGCCGCTGGTCCGGCAGCGACGCCGCCTCGACCATCGCGGCCGGCGTGTGCGGATCCATGCCGGCCTGCAGCAGCCCTGCCGCCGTCGCGGCCAGCGTCGCCACACCCATGTAGATGACCAGCGTCGTGCCGCCGCGCGCCAGCGCCTGCCAGTCGGGCGCGCTGTCGTCCTCGGTATGCGCGGTCATCAAGGTGACGCCGCGGGCGACGCCGCGCAAGGTCAGCGGCACGCCGATCGAGGTCGCCGCCGCCAGCCCCGCCGTCACGCCGTTGACGATCTCGCAATCGACGCCGTGTTCGCGCAGCCAGGCCTGCTCCTCACCGCCGCGGCCGAAGATGCAGGGATCGCCGCCCTTGAGCCGGACCACCCGCAGCCCCTGTCGCGCATAACGCAACATCAGGCGCTGGATGAAGGCTTGCGGCGTCGAGCGGCAGCCGCCACGCTTGCCCACGCGCACCTGCCGCGCCCGCGGACAATGATCGAGGACGCGCGGATCGACCAGGTCGTCGACCAGCACCACCTGCGCCTGGCCCAACACCCGGACCGCCTTCAGCGTCAGCAGTTCAGGATCGCCGGGACCGGCGCCCACCAGCCAGACTTGCGGGTTCATGGCCGTGCTCCATCGAGGTGGGCGGCGACCTCGGCATCGGCATCGCTGCCGGTGACGCTGCCGGTTTCGTTGCGGTCGCTGCTGCCGGCGTGGATGGCGGCGCCGTCATGGCCGTCATCGGCGTCGGCGAAATAAACCTCGACCCGCTCGCCGGCCAGCCGCGCCGGCCACACCGGCACCTGCTGCCCGGGCGCTTCGATACAGCCGCCGTCGGCCAACCGGAAATGCTGCTTGTACAGCGGCGAGGCGACCACCAGCTGGCCCTGCAGGCGGCCAAGGATGCCACGTCCCAGCACGTTGGCGCCCGAGCAGGGATCGTGGTTGCCGATCGCATAGACCGCGCCGTCCTCATCGGGCACGTAGAACAGCGCCACCTGCCGGCCGCGCAGCCACGCCACCACGCCCGAGTGCGCCACGAGGTCCGCGCGCTGGCAGGCAGGCAGCCATCGCCCGTGGCCCGCCGCTGATGCTGCTGATGCCGCTGTCGCCGCTGATGCAGTTGATGCAACTGATGCAGCCGTTGCCGCTGTTCCCGTCGAGTCCGTCATCACAGCACCTCCTCGAGCACCACGATGTCCTTGCGGTCGCCGCCGTCCGTCCCGTGCGCGGCCGGCCGCCGCTGGCCGCGTTCGGGCACCATGCGGATGCCCGGATCGCCCTGGCCGTCCTGGTTGACGAAGGTACGGAAGCGCTTGCGTTTCTCGGGGTCGTTCAGCGCATTGGCCCACTCGCACTCGTAGCGGTCGACCACCTGCTGCATCTGCGACTCCAGCTCGGCGCCCAGCCCCAGGCTGTCGTCCAGCACCACCGCCTTCAGGTAGTCGAGCCCGCCTTCGAGCGACTCGCGCCACACCGAGGTGCGCTGCAGCTTGTCGGCGGTGCGGATGTAGAACATCAGGAAGCGGTCGATGGTGCGGATCAGCGCCGCGTCGTCCAGGTCGGTCGCGAACAGCTCGGCGTGGCGCGGCCGCATGCCACCGTTGCCGCAGACGTAGAGGTTCCAGCCCTTCTCGGTGGCGATCACGCCGACGTCCTTGCTCTGCGCCTCGGCGCATTCGCGGGTGCAGCCCGACACCGCGAACTTGAGCTTGTGCGGCGCGCGCAGGCCCTTGTAGCGGTTCTCGATGTCCAGCGCCATCCTGACGCTGTCCTGCACGCCGTAGCGGCACCAGGTGCTGCCCACGCAGGACTTCACGGTGCGCGTCGACTTGCCGTAGGCATGGCCGGTCTCGAAGCCCGCCTCGATCAGCTCGCCCCAGATCAGCGGCAGCTCGTGCAGTTGCGCGCCGAACAGGTCGATGCGCTGGCCGCCGGTGATCTTGGTGTAGAGCTGGTATTTCTTGGCCACCGCGCCGATCGCGATCAGGCCCTCGGGCGTGATTTCGCCGGCCGGGATGCGCGGCACCACCGAATAGCTGCCGTCCTTCTGCATATTGGCCATGAAGGTATCGTTGGTGTCCTGCAGCGGCACCAGCAGCGGGTCCTGGATCGGCTTGGCCCAGCACGAGGCCAGGATCGACGCGACCACCGGCTTGCACAGATCGCAACCCACCGCGCCGCGGCCATGGCGCGCCAGCAGCATGGCGTAGTCCTGGATGCCCTCGATGCGCACGATGTCGTAGAGCTCGCGGCGGGTATGCGCGAAGTGCTCGCACAGGCTCTTGTCGACCACCACGCCGCGCGCCGTCAAGGTGTGCTCGACCACCTGCTTGAGCAGCGCCGCACAGCCGCCGCAGCCGCTGGCCGCCTTGGTGCAGGCCTTGACGCCGGCCAGGTCGGTGCAGCCGCCGTCGATGGCGACCTCGATCGCGCCCTTGCTGACGTTGTGGCACGAGCAGATGGTGGCGCTCAGCGGCAAGGCCTCGATGCCCAGCTTGGGCGCCGCGCCGCTGGCCGGCAGGATCAGGCTGGCCGGGTCGGCCGGCGGCGCAATGCCGTTCTGCACGTATTGCAGCAGCGTGTCGTAGTAGCTGTTGTCGCCGACCAGCACCGCGCCCAGCACACGCTTGCCATCGCCTGACACCACCAGCCGGCGATAGCTGGCGCTGGTCTCGTCGATGTAGCGATAGCTGCGCGCGTCGCGCGCGGCGCCATGCGCATCGCCGATCGAGCCCACGTCCACGCCCAGCAGCTTGAGCTTGGTCGACATGTCGGCGCCGCCAAAGGCCGCGCCATCGCTGCCGCACAGCAGGCCAGCCACGCGCCGGGCCATCTGGTAGCCAGGCGCGACCAGGCCAAAACAGCTGCCCTGCCACGAGGCGCACTCGCCGATCGCGTGGATGTCCGGGTCGCTGCTACGGCAGTCGTCGTCGACCACCACGCCGCCGCGCGGGCCGATCGCCAGCCCGGCGCTGCGCGCCAGGCTGTCTTGCGCGCGGATGCCGGCCGAGAACACGATCAGGTCGGTTTCGAGGCTGTCGCCGTCGCTGAAGTTCATGCGCCAGCGGTACTGTTCGCCGGCCACGATCGACTGCGTACTGCGCGACAGATGCACGCCCACGCCCAGCGCCTCGATGCGCGCCTTGAGCGCCTCGCCGCCCGGTTCGTCCAGCTGTACCGGCATCAGCCGCGGCGCGAACTCGACCACGTGGGCTTCCAGCCCCAGCGAGGTCAGCGCGTTGGCCGCCTCCAGGCCCAGCAGGCCGCCGCCCACCACCACACCGCGCCGCGCGCCCCGCGCCGCCTCGCGGATGCGGTCCAGGTCGTCCAGCGTGCGGTAGACCAGGCGGGCATCGTCGCGCGCGCCGTCGATGACCGGCACGAAGGGATACGAGCCGGTCGCCAGCACCAGCGTGTCGTAGGGCTGGCTGCCGCTGGCCGTGTGGATCAGCTTGCGCTGGCGGTCGATGCCCAGCACCGTGCTGCCCAGCGCCAGCGTCACGCCCGGCTGCGCGTAGAAGTCCGCGCCGCACAAGGCCAGCGACTCGGCGTCGCGGCCGCCAAAATATTCGGACAGGTGCACCCGGTCGTAGGCCCGCTGCGGCTCTTCGCCGTAGACGCACACGCGGTGCGTCGCCAGGCCGCCCTGGGCGACGAATTGTTCGACGAAGTGATGGCCGACCATGCCGTTGCCGACCACTATCAGCGTGCGGTCCTGTGCTGTCATTGCGCTGCTCATGATGTCTCCGGTTGCCGGCAGGCAGGCTGGGGCCTGCACCGCGGACAACAAAAAGGCGCCAACAACCTCGGGAGAGGTCGGTGGCGCCTTTGCCTTGATACCGAACGAGTTGTGTGGGACGCCTGGGCGCCCTCATGACAGACTAAGCAATCATCGTGCCAGCCGCCCGCTACGGGGGCGGCCGCGCTGCGGGCCGCCGGCGTGCACGCCGACGGTGCGTGATGCCCGGCTCATTGCACCATCGCCGGGCTTGACGCGTGCCTCAGCGCCGCGGCGCCAGCACCACCTTGCCGGCCGAGGTGCCGCCCTGCTCGGGACAATCGTTGACCAGCGAGGCCTGCGTGACGTTGCTGGACGATGGCACCGAGTTGGTCAGCCAGACGTTGCCGCCGATCACCGAGGCGCGGCCGATCGTGATGCGGCCCAGGATGGTCGCGCCGGCGTAGACCACCACGTCGTCCTCGAGGATCGGGTGGCGCGGCAGCCCCTTCTTGAGCTCGCCGTTGTCGCTGGCCGGAAAACGCTTGGCGCCCAGCGTGACGGCCTGGTACAGCCGCACGCGCTCGCCGATCACCGTGGTCTCGCCGATCACCACGCCGGTACCGTGGTCGATGAAGAAGCTCTGGCCGATGGTCGCGCCCGGATGGATGTCGATGCCGGTGTCGGCGTGGGCGATCTCGGCGACGATGCGCGCCACCAGCGGCGCACCGAGCTTGTAGAGCTCGTGGGCCAGCCGGTGATGGATGACGGCGATCACGCCCGGGTAGCACAGCAGCACCTCGTCGACGCTGCGCGCGGCCGGGTCGCCGTGATAGGCCGCCATGACGTCGCTATCGAGCACGCGGCGCACGCGCGGCAGCGCCGCCGAAAAGCTGCGCACCAATGCCTCGGCCTGCTCGGCGATGCTGCTGCGGCAGTGCGGCTTGCCGCGCACGCCATAGCCCAGTTCGAGCTGCAGTTGCCGGTTCAGGCGATTGAGCGCGTTCGACAGCGTCAGCTGCACGTAGGCGTCTTCGTTTTCTTCGCGCAGGTCGGACGGGCCCAGGCGCATCGGGAACAAGGCGCCACAGAGCAGCTCGACGATCTCGCGGATTTCGTCGACGGACGGAAATTCGCGTTCGCCGGTCGACCGCACGCGGCCGCTCTGGGCCCGCCACTGCATCCGCGCGTCGCGCAGGTCGGCGACGATGCCGGACAGGCCCCAGCCGGTCTCGGGCGGGGCGATGATTTCGCTCATGGTACTGCTCCCACTTCTGTACATGCCTAGGGTGAAGGCGCGCCGTCAGGCGGCGCGCACGGCTCATATTACCGGCTCGGCGCCTGCCAATACCCCTGTCGGCAGCCGGGCTTTGACGGCTGGCCAGCCCTTGACGACGCCTGTTTGCCACAGCCGGCGCGCGACCCGCGGGCTTTCTTGGCGCCGCGCGGCTGGCCGCCGCGCCGATCTGGTAGGCTAGCCGGCCAGGCTTGCGTCCCTCAATACCGAACCGGCGAGCCTGCCTGTCTTCGCATCGTCATGTCCAGCCAAACTTCCTCCAGCGCCGCCCGCGAGGCCGCCATTCCGGCAGGCATCGCCTGCATCATGGGCGGCATCTTCTGCCTGACCGTCAGCGACAGCCTCGCCAAGTGGCTGGCCGGCCATTATTCGCCGATCCAGCTGCTGTTCATGCGGGCGCTGCTGGCGCTGCCGGTGGTGACCGCGCTGGTGCTGATGCATGGCGGCCGCCGCGCGCTGCGCACCAACTACCTGGGCACCCATCTGCTGCGCGGCGCGCTGAACGTCGGCTCGGCCTGCTGTTTCTATCTGGGCCTGACGATGCTGCCGCTGGCCGAGACCACCGCGATCGCGTTCGCCGCGCCGCTGTTCGTGACCGCGCTGTCGGTGATCGCGCTCAACGAACGGGTCGATGCCAAGGCCTGGATCGCGGTGCTGGCGGGTTTTCTGGGGGTGCTGATCGTGGTGCGCCCGGGCATGAGCGGCTTTCAACCGGCCGCGCTGCTGCCGCTGGTGACCGCGCTGGGCTACGCGGCGATGATGGTCAGCGCGCGCCGCATCGGCCCCGAGGAAAGCATGCTGACGACGATGTTCTACATCGCCTTCGGCCAGGTGGTGGTCAGCAGCCTGGCCCAGCCCTGGTATTGGCAGCCGGTGCAATGGCAGCACGCGCACGGCATCGCCGGCATCGCGCTGTTCAGCACGCTGGGACTGGGGCTGATCACGCAGGGCTTTCGGATCGCGCCGGCCTCGGTGGTGGCGCCGTTCGACTACACCGGGCTGATCTGGGCCGCGCTGTTCGGCTGGCTGTTCTGGCGCGAGCTGCCCGACGCCTGGGCTTTCGCCGGCGCCGGGCTGATCGCCGGCAGCGGCATCTACATCGCGATGCGCGAGTCGTCGCGCCGGCGCGCGCGGCGGCGCCAGATCACTGCGCCGGGCTGACCCGCAACAGCTTGCCCTGGCGCGAGTCGGTCAGCACATAGACCTGGCCGTCGGGCGACACCCGCACGTCGCGGATCCGTTCGTTACGCCCTTCGAGCAGCCGCTCCTCGCCGACGATGCGGTCGCCATCGAGCGTCAGCCGCAACAGGCTCTGCGCCTTGAGCGCGCCCATGAACAAGGAGTTGTTCCAGGCTGGATGGCGGTCGCCCTGATAGAACGCCATGCCGCTGAAGGCCGGCGACGGCGTCCAGGCCTTGTGCGGCGGCTCGGTGCCGGCCACTTCCTGGCCCTTCGCCTCGGGGATCGGCGCGCCGCCATAGTTCACGCCGTGGGTGGCCAGCGGCCAGCCGTAGTTCTTGCCGGCCTGCGGGATGTTGACCTCGTCGCCGCCCTGCGCGCCATGCTCGTTCTGCCAGATCGCGCCGGTGCCCGGATGCAGCGCCATGCCTTGGGCATTGCGATGGCCGTAGGACCAGATCTCGGGCCGCGCGCCGGGCTTGTCGACGAACGGGTTGTCCTTGGGCACGCTGCCGTCGGCGTTCAGCCGCACCGTCTTGCCCTGCAGTTTGTCGAGGTCCTGCGCGGTCGGGCGCTGGCCGTTGTCGCCCAGCGTGATGAACAGCATGCCGTCGCGGTCGAACACCAGCCGCGAGCCGAAATGCTGGCCGCCCGAGAGCTTGGGCTCCTGCCGGAAGATCACCTCGAAGTCTTCGAGGCCCGAGTTGTCCTGCGCCAGCCGGCCCCGGCCCACCGCGGTGCCGGCTCCCTCGCCGCCTTCCTCGGCATAGGACAGGTAGACCAGCCGGTCCTGTTCGAAGCCGGGCGACAAGGCGACGTCGAGCAGGCCGCCCTGCGAGCGCGCCCACACCTTGGGCACGCCGCTCAGCGGCTTGGAGAGTTCGCCGCCCTCGCGCCACCAGCGCAGGCTGCCGGTGCGCTCGGTCACCAGCACGCCCTGGTCGCCGGGCAGGAAGGTCATGCCCCAAGGGTGCTGCAGGCCGCTGGCCAGTTCTTCGACCTGCGCCGCTTGCGCGGCCTGCGCCAGCGCGGCTGCGCTCAGCAGCACCGCGGCAGCGCCGGCGCGGCGTACCCATAACGTCGACTTCTTCATAGATGGACTCCCTGTTTGCGAGCTGTGCCGCCTTGGGCGCCGCGCCGCCAGCGCGCCGGCTGGCGGCGCGGATGGTACGCGGTCGCGCTGGCGACCTTGTGTTGGGATAGGTGTGAGTGCCCTGCGATGATACGGTTCCCGCGCGGCCATCACGGCGTTCGTCAGGCCGCGATACCGCTGATACATCAGGTAAAGCAAAAGACCCCGCATGCGCGCTACAAACGGGGTACGACCCACCCACCAAGGAGACCCCTTTGGCCTATGAATTCTGGTACTGGAACGGCATTCCCGGACGCGGCGAATTCGTGCGGCTGGCGCTCGAAGCCGGCGGCATCGCGTATCGCGACTGTGCGCGGGCAAGTGGCGACTCGGCCAACCTGATCGACGATCTGCAGCAGGCGCGCCGCGACCCGCCGTTTGCGCCGCCCTACCTGGTGGCCGATGGCATGACGATCGCGCAGACCGCCAACATCCTGCTGTTCCTGGGCGAAAAACATGGGCTGGCGCCGCAGGACCTGGCCGGCCGGTTGTGGATCAACCAGGTGCAGCTGACCATCGCCGACATGGTCGCCGAAGCCCACGACGTGCATCACCCGGTCGCGGCCGGCAAGTATTACGACGAGCAGAAGCAGGAGGCGCTGCGCCGCGCCGAGGACTTTCGCACCGCCCGCATGCCCAAGTTCCTGGCCTACTTCGAAAGCCTGGTGCAGGACAGCGGCTGGCTGATGGCCAAGGGGCAGTCCGGCAAGGACTGGACCTACGCCGACCTGTCGCTGCATCACCTGGTCGAGGGACTGATCTACGCGTTTCCGCAACGCATGGCGCGGCTGTCGCGCAAATACCCGAAGCTGATGGCGCTGCACGAACGGGTCGCCAAGCTGCCCGAACTGCAGGACTACTTCGACAGCGAGCGCCGGCTGCCTTTTGGCGAAGGGATCTTCAGGCACTACCCCGAGCTGGACGGCGACTGAGGCCGTCCGCCCGGTGATGGCCGGCCTGGGCCGCCGTCAGGCGCCCAGGTAGGCCTTGCGCACGTCGGCATTGGCCAGCAGGTTCGGGCCGGTGTCGGCCAGCACCACGCGGCCGGTCTCGAGCACGTAGCCCCGATCGGCCACGCCGAGCGCCTTGTTGGCGTTCTGTTCGACCAGGAACACCGTCACGCCTTCGTCGCGGATGGTGCGGATGATGTCGAAGATCTGCGCGATGATCAGCGGCGCCAGGCCCAGCGTCGGCTCGTCCAGCAGCAGCAGCTTGGGCCGCGTCATCAGCGCGCGGCCGATCGCCAGCATCTGCTGTTCGCCGCCCGACATGGTGCCGGCGCGCTGCGCGGCGCGCTCCTTGAGGCGCGGAAACAGCGTGTAGACGTGGTCGATGCCGGCCTGCATCGCCGTTTTGTCGGCGAAGAAGCCGCCCATCATCAGGTTTTCGGCCACCGTCAGGTCGGGGAACACGCGCCGGCCCTCGGGCGAGATCGCGATGCCGCTGCGCATGATCTCGTGGGTCGGCTTGGCGGTGATGTCCTCGCCCAGGAACGTGACCTTGCCGCTGCTGGCGCGCGGCGTGCCGCAGACCGTCATCAGCAGCGTGGTCTTGCCGGCGCCGTTGGCGCCGATCAGCGTGACGATCTCGCCTTCCTTGACCTCGACCGAGACGTCGTGCAGCGCCTGGATGGCGCCGTAGTGCGTGTTGATGTTGTCGAGCTTGAGCATCATTCTTCCCCCAGATAGGCCTTGATGACCCGGGGGTCGTTGCGCACGGCGTCGGGCGTGCCGGTGGTGATCGGCTTGCCGTGTTCCATCACCAGGATGCGATCGGAGATGCCCATCACCAGGCTCATGTCGTGCTCGATCAGCAGCACCGCCACGCCGAACTCGCGCCGCAGCCTGTCGATCAGCGCCTGCAGGTCGCGCTTTTCCTGCGGGTTCAGGCCGGCGGCCGGCTCGTCCAGCATCAGCAGGCGCGGCTTGGTGATCATGCAGCGGGCAATCTCGAGCCGGCGCTGGTGGCCGTAGGCCAGGTTGCCGGCCTCGCGGTTGGCGAACTCGCGCAGCCCCATGAAGTCGAGCCATTGCGCCGCGCGGTCGAGCGCGTCGGCTTCGGACTGGCGGTAGGACTTGAGCTTGAGCAGGCCCGGCAGCAGGCGGCTCTCGACCTGGGTGTGCTGCGCCACCAGCAGGTTCTCGAGCACGGTCAGCTGCTTGAACAGCCGCACGTTCTGGAAGGTGCGCACCAGGCCATGCTGCGCGACCTTGTGGCTGGGCAGGCCGTGGATCGGCTTGCCGTCCATGATGACCAGGCCGGCGGTCGGCTTGTAGAAGCCGCCGACGCAGTTGAACACGGTGGTCTTGCCGGCGCCGTTGGGGCCGATGATCGCGAACACCTCGTCGCGCTTGACCTCGAAAGCGACCGCGTCGACGGCCAGCAGGCCGCCAAAGCGCATCGACAGCGCGGAAACCTCGAGCAGGTTGTCGCTCATTTGCGCAGCTCCACATGAGGACGTTTCATCGGCAGCAGGCCTTGCGGTCTCCACATCATCATCAACACCATCACCAGGCCGAACAGCAACATGCGGTATTCGGCGAATTCACGCGCCAGCTCGGGCAGCACCGTCAGCACGATGGCCGCCAGGATCACGCCCACCTGCGAGCCCATGCCGCCCAGCACCACGATGGCCAGGATCAGCGCCGACTCGATGAACGTGAAGGACTCCGGATTGACCAGCCCCTGGCGCGCCGCGAAGAAGGCGCCGCCGAAGCCGGCGAACATCGCGCCCAGCGTGAAGGCCGACAGCTTGATGCGGGTCGGGTTCAGGCCCAGCGAGCGGCAGGCGATCTCGTCCTCGCGCAGGGCCTCCCAGGCGCGGCCGACCGGCATGCGGATCAGCCGCGTCGAGACGAACAGCGTGACCAGCGCCAGGATCAGCGCCATCAGGTACAGGTAGATCACCATGTGCTGGTTGCTGAAGGTCAGCCCCAGCATGTCGTGGAAGGTGGTGCCGCCAGCCTCGCTGGGACGGCGCGCCATCTCGATGCCGAACACCGTGGGCTTGGGGATGCCCGAGATGCCGTCGGGGCCGCCGGTCCACTGGTTGAGGTTGATCAGCAGCAGCCGGATGATCTCGCCGAAGCCCAGCGTGACGATGGCCAGGTAGTCGCCGCGCAGCCGCAGCACCGGAAAGCCGAGGATGAAGCCGAACAGCGCGGCCATCGCGCCGGACATCGGCAGGGCCTGCCAGAAGCCCCAGTCGGCCCAGTGGTACAGCAGCGCGTAGGTATAGGCGCCGACCGCGTAGAAACCGACAAAACCCAGGTCGAGCAGGCCGGCGAATCCGACCACGATGTTCAGGCCCAGGCCCAGCATCACGTAGATCAGCACCAGCGTGGCGATGTCGACGTTGCTGCGGCCGCTGAAGAACGGCCAGATCACCAGCGCCAGCAAAAGCAGCAGCATGATCGGCTTGCGGCCGCGCGTGGGCGAGGCCGGCAGCGTCGGCAGCTTGATGCCCTTGAGGCCGCGCGCCAGATACGGGCGGATCATCTGGAACACGAAGACGATGGCGCAGGCCATCGCGATCATGTCCCAGCGCGGCTGGATCTCGGTGACGGTACCTACGCGCAGCAGTTGCAGCCCGAAGATCGGGGCCACCAGCACCCCGGTCATGAGCGCGGCGATGAATGCGTTCTTGACTGTGTTACCCATGATCAGACCTTCTCGACTTCAGGCTTGCCCAGCAGGCCGGTGGGACGGAACAGCAGGATCAGCACCAGCAGGCTGAATGCCACGATGTCCTTGTATTGCGACGAGATATACGCGGCCGCGAAGGTCTCGGCCAGCCCGAGCAGCACGCCGCCCAGCATCGCGCCGGGGATGCTGCCGATGCCGCCCAGCACCGCGGCCGTGAAGGCCTTGATGCCGGCGATGAAACCGATGAAGGGGTTGAGCTTGCCGATCGTGATGGCGATCAGCACGCCACCGACCGCGGCCATGATGGCGCCCAGCACGAAGGTGAACGAGATCACCCGGTTGGTGTCGATGCCCAGCAGGTTGGCCATGCGCATGTCCTGCGAACACGCGCGCGAGGCGCGGCCCATGCGCGAATACTTGATGAACAGCGTCAGCGCGATCATCAGCGTGACGGTCACCACGATGATCAGCAGCCGCGAATACGGCACCGTCACGTCGAAGTCGGTGCCCATGTGGAACTGCACCGCGCCGGAGATCATCGACGGCACGGCCATGTCGCGCGCGCCCTGCCCCAGCGCGACCCAGTTCTGCAGGAAGATCGACATGCCGATCGCCGAGATCAGCGCGACCAGGCGCGGACTGGTGCGCACCGGCCGGTAGGCGACACGCTCGACCGAGAAACCGTAGGCGCCGGTGACGGCCATCGCGACCAGGATCATCGCGGCGATGATCAGCGGCAGCGGCAGGCCGCTTTGCGTGCCGATGGCGGTCAGCGTCACGAGCCCGACGTAGGCGCCGATCATGTAGATCTCGCCGTGCGCGAAGTTGATCATGCCGATGATGCCGTACACCATCGTATAACCGATGGCGATCAGCCCATAGATCGACCCAAGCGTCAGCCCATTTATGAGCTGCTGGACGAAATATTCCATAACAGTTCTGCTCCCCGAGGATGTCGCCGGGCGGCGCACCCTTTTCTTTGGTTCCTTAGTCCTATTCCCTCAAAGCCGGATTGCAATGCAAAAAATCGCGAAACCAATCATTGTGGATGTACGCGCTCGCATCATCGATATTTCGGCAATCCTCCCCAGAACCGACGCGCAGGCTATCACCGCCATTGTGCAATGTCTTCGCCTCACGGCGCAAATACCTGCGTCGGGATGCAAACTATTGCGCTGATTGCGACCTACCACGCCGCATTTGTGCACCAAGCCCGATCGCCGGGGTTGTCACTGAACGGTGAACCCAAGCGCGAAAGGATCGCGGTCGTCGATGAAAATGGTGTTGAGGCCGGTCATTCTAGCCCATCCGGCTATGGAGGGCACGATCGCATCGAGTTCTCCAATCCGGGTCTCCTCCTCGACGCGGCCCTTGAAGACGGATCCGATGATTGATTCGTGCAGAAAGTCGGCGCCGATGGCGAGTCTCCCCTTGGCGTACAGCTGCGCCATGCGGGCCGATGTTCCCGTGCCGCATGGGCTGCGGTCGATGGCCTTGTCACCGTAGAAGACCGCATTACGCGCGGAAGCACCGTCCACGGTCGCAGCGCCCGTCCACATAATGTGCGTCAGGCGATTGATGTCGGGGGTCAACGGATGCGCAAAGCGGTAGGCTTCGCTAAGCCGCTGGCGAAGCACCGGGCTCCAGGCGATCAGCTGGCCGGCCGAGTGATCGGCCATATCCCTGTAGTTCTCCTGCAGATCGACGATCGCATAAAAATTGCCGCCATAGGCAACATCAACGGTGAGCGTACCAAGATCGGGGCATTCGACGGTCAGACCTTCCGCATAGAGGAATGACGGCACGTTGGTCAGCCGTACCTCTTCGACATACTGCCCTTCCTGCCGGTACTCGGCGATCACCAGGCCCGCGGGCGTGTCGAGGCGCAGTATCCCAGGCGTCCTGGGCGTTACGAGCCCATGCTCGATTGCCATCGTCACAGTGCCGATGGTTCCATGACCGCACATGGGCAGGCAGCCTGACGTCTCGATGAACAGGACGGCGACGTCGCAGTCGGATCGTGTTGACGGATAGAGGATCGAGCCGGACATGACGTCGTGGCCGCGTGGCTCGAACATCAGACCCTTCCGGATCCAGTCATACTCCGCCAGGAAATGCGCGCGCCGCTCCATCATCGTCGTGCCTTCCAGCCGTGGTCCTCCTCCTGCAACGAGACGGACCGGATTGCCGCAGGTGTGGCCGTCAATGCAGAAGAAGGTATGGCGAGCCATGGTCAGAACCTTTGTGGCGAGAAGGGTTCGAGATTGATGGAGGTCTTCTCGCCAAGGGCAAGGTGGCGGACGAGCCGTCCCATCGCTGCGCCCTGGGTGAGGCCAAGATGTCCGTTGCCGAAGGCATATATGATGTCGGAAGAAGCGCGTGCGGTGCCGATGACCGGCAGTGAATCCGGTAAGGACGGGCGATAGCCCATCCACTGCCTGCCGCCCTCGGTCTTCAAGCCGGGCAGAAAGCGCTTGGCCTTTTCCAGCATCGCCGCTGCACGGGCATAGTTCGGTGGACGGTCGAGCCCGCCAAGTTCGACCGCGCCGCCCACGCGCAGCCCGGTAGACAGAGGCGTGATGACGAAGCCGTGGCGGGAGAAGATGAGTTGCCGCTTCACGTCAAAGGCATCGGCCGGAAGCGTCGTGTTGTATCCCCGCTCCGTCTCAAGCGGAATGCGGTCGCCGAGGGGAGCTGCCAGCCGATGCGACCACGCGCCGGCGCAGATGACCGCCTTGCGACACGCGATCTCCTCTCCGTCATCGAGACTGACGAGTGCGCCATTGGAACGCGCGTTGACCGAAAGCACCGACTGCTGCGCGAAGGTGACGTCGCCGGCTCTTTCTGCATGGGCGTACAGCGCCTTGCCGAGCAGTTTCGGGTCAGCAACGTTCTTCCAGCCCGGCACGAACGTGCCTTTGACGAAGGCAGGCGACAGGCCGGGTTGAAGCTCGAAAAGCTCATCCTGTCCGACATGACGAAAGGCAAATCCGTAGCGTTCGCGCGCATCCCAGCCTGGCAACGATTCGCGAAATTCTGCCGCGCTCTCATAGAGTTCGAGCGCACCGTCCTCGCGCAGGAACGAGCGCGTGCCGGTTCGATCGAACAAAGCCATCCACTCGGGTTCGGCAAGCCCCATCAATGCAGCCTGCGCTGATAGGCTCGTCTCGTAGTGGCGATCGGCGGAAGCTCGCCAGAAGCGCCAAAGCCAAGGCGCAAGGCGCGGAAGGTAGGAAGGCGGAATCGAGAGCGGCCCGAGAGGGTCTGCCAGCCAACGCGGCAGGTTCTTCATCATGCCCTTCTGCACCAGCGGAAGGACGTCGGTGAAGGCCAGTGCCGCCGCATTGCCAGAACTTGTGCCTTCGCAAACGCCGGCACGATCGACGACGAGAACCGAGCGCCCCGTTTCGGCGAGGTTCAAGGCTGCGCAGATGCCAACAATGCCGGCTCCGATGACGACGACGTCAGCGTTGCGCATCATGCGCACCCTCCGCTACGGCGCTTTCGGCAGCATGCTTGCAAGCAGTACCTCCTCCGCGAGCTCAGAATGCAGGCAGCTCGGGCCTGTTGGCCAGCGCATCGCGCACGACCTTTTCCACGGCGGCCCGCCGTTCGCCCGCCAATGGCAGACGCGGCATGCGCACACGGTCGTTGGAACCGATCGCCAGCGTTTCCACCAGCTTGATGTTCTGCACGAGATAGGTGGATACGTCGAGATCAAGCAGCGGGCGGAACCAGCGATATATCGAGAGCGCCTCCTCGCGTCTTCCCTGCTTCATCAACTGATAGATCGCGACCGTTTCGCGCGGGAATGCGGTTACGAGACCGGCCACCCAGCCGATGGCGCCCACAGACAGCGCCTCGAAGGCAAGGTTGTCTACGCCGGTGAAGAGATCGAACCGATCCCCGAACGCGTTGATAATTTCCGTCGAGCGACGGATATCGTCTGACGACTCCTTGATAGCGACGAAGCGCTCTTCGGACGCGAGCTGCTCCATTACCGGGATGGTCACGTCGACGCGATAGGCAAGGCGGTTCGAATAGATCATCACCGGCAGATCACCTGCGGCGGCAACCGCCTTGAGGGTGGCAACCGTCTCTTCGGGATTGGTGTGATAGATCGGCGACGGCACGACCATGAGACCGTCGGCGCCAGCAACCGCTGCTGCCCTTGCGAGGTTGCAGCCGTCTCGGGTGGCTGGCTCGTTGATCGTCATGAGGACGGGCTTTCCGCCCGCCACGCCCTGCGCGATCTTCAAGAGGTCGAGCTTCTCGCCATGAGTGAGCATCGGCCCCTCCCCGAGCGAACCCGCAACCACGATGCCGTCACATCCCGCCTCCATCTGAAGGGCAAAGCATCGCTCCATCTCCGCGCGGTCAAGCTTGTCTTCCTCGGTGAATTTCGTAGTCACCGCGGGGAATATGCCGGCCCACATCGCACTGCTCCTTCTGATATATCAGATGATTGATTGATATATCAGACAACTTGAGCCTGTCAAGCTGCTTCGGGATCTGATATATCAATCAGATGCTTGAGACCCTGCCGCCCGATCAGCCCAACGACCCGCCGCTTCAGGAGCCTGCGGCCGTGCGCGCCTATCGCGCCTTGGAGCGAATGATCGTGACGCTTGAACTGCCGCCGGGCGGCGTTACCACCGAAGGCGCGTTGATCGAGCGTATCGGGCTGGGACGCACGCCCGTGCGGGAAGCCATCCAGCGCCTTGCATGGGAAGGGCTTATCGAGATTCGGCCACGTGCAGGTCTGGCCATAGCACCGCTCAAGGCAGGGGATTGGGTGAGCGTGATCGATGCGAGGGCCGGCCTTGAGGCCGTTCTGGCCAGATCAGCCGCCCGGAACCTCACCCCTGCGACCGGCCAGGAACTGCACAAGGCGGCAAGGCTCATGGCCGACGCGGTATCCGCTGGAGACGTGCTGAAATTCCTGGAAGCAGACAAACTCCTCGATGAGGTGATGGCGGCAGGATCTGACAATCCCTATGCCGCGCGGGTCGTGGAACCGCTACAAACGCATAGCAGGCGGTTCTGGTACAGGTACCAACGCACGAGTGGGCTCGCGCAGTCTGCGGAGCATCATGTGCGGCTCATCCGGGCTATTCTCGACCGCAGCGAGTGGCAGGCCAAGCGAGAGGCAGAGAAACTCATGGGCATGCTTCGACAACTTGCCGAAGCCAATGCGCTGACGGCGGAGTAGATCAGACGTCCTGTCCTGCGATCAGGGTCGTGCTCTCAAAGCCTTCGCCAGCGGAGACGATGCAGCTCTTGCCGTCGGTGCCCGTGGCAAGGATCGTCCAGGTACCGTCCTGCGAGACCAGAATTTCTACCACGGAATTGCCATCGACCTGGCCAACGGCCATAGGCGTCTCCCTGAACTGCTGCGCCAGTTCGGCAACGACCGCCTCGCGGTCGCCGCACATGGCCATGTCCATCATGTTGGCATCGAGCGACGGTGTCGGAGCCGGCTCGGAACTCGTGGCAGATGCGAGAGGCGACGCGGCCAGAACCAGGCCTGCGGTCAGCGTGGAAATGAGAGACATATCGCGTGCCATCGTGGCCTCCTTCCGGCCTTCGCTCGGCTCCCTGAATGAAGCGCCGACCGGTTCGGGTTGGGCCCGTCGCCGCATGCGCCGGGCGTCGAGAAAACAAGACAACGCGGCATTCTTCGTTCCATCACGAAATCTTGCCTGACGTAGATGGAACAATGGAAACGTGAAAGGGCGCCCCGAGAGGCGCCCTTTTATACAGCATGGATTTCCGTGATCAGTTCATTGTCGGAATGACGAACTCGGCGCCATCCTTGATGCCGGACGGCCAGCGCGAGGTTACCGTCTTGGTCTTGGTGTAGAAGCGGAACGCGTCTGCACCGTGCTGGTTGAGGTCGCCGAAGGACGAGGCCTTCCAGCCGCCGAAAGTGTAGTAGGCGATCGGAACCGGGATCGGCACGTTGATGCCGACCATGCCGACCTGGACGCGGGATGCAAAGTCACGCGCTGCATCGCCGTCACGGGTGAAGATCGCTACGCCATTGCCCATCTCGTGGTCGTTGGCTAGCTTGATGGCGTTCTCGTAGGTCGGCGCACGCACCACCGACAGCACCGGACCGAAGATCTCTTCCTTGTAGATCCGCATGTCGGCCGTGACGTCATCGAACAGGCAGCCGCCCATGTAGTAGCCGTTCTCGTAGCCCTGCATGGTGAAGTTGCGGCCGTCGACGACGAGCTTCGCGCCTTCCTGAACGCCGATATCGACGTAGTTCTTGATGCGAGCCAGTGCTTCCTTGGTCACGACCGGGCCGAAGTCGGCCGAGGAATCGGTCGAAGGTCCGACTTTCAGGCTCTCGACTCGCGGGACGAGCTTTTCCATCAGACGATCAGCGGTTTCCTTGCCGACCGGGACAGCGACGGAAATCGCCATGCAGCGCTCGCCCGCCGAGCCGTAACCGGCGCCGATGAGCGCGTCGACGGTCTGGTCCATGTCGGCGTCCGGCATGATGATCATGTGGTTCTTGGCGCCGCCAAAGCACTGGACGCGCTTGCCGTTGGCGCAGCCGCGAGCGTAGATGTACTGCGCGATCGGCGTGGACCCGACGAAACCGACAGCCTTGATGTCCGGGTCATCGAGGATGGCGTCGACGACTTCCTTGTCGCCATTGACTACATTGAGGATACCGGCCGGAAGGCCTGCCTCGATGAACAGTTCGGCAATACGAATTGGCACGGAGGGGTCGCGCTCGGACGGCTTCAGGATGAAGGCGTTGCCGCAGGCGATTGCCGGGGCGATCTTCCACAGCGGGATCATTGCCGGGAAGTTGAACGGCGTGATGCCAGCAACAACGCCGAGCGGCTGACGCATCGAGTAGACGTCGATGCCGGGGCCTGCGCCGTCGGTGAACTCGCCCTTCATCAGGTGCGGCGCGCCGATGCAGACCTCGACCACTTCGAGACCGCGCTGGATGTCACCCTTGGCGTCAGCGATGGTCTTGCCGTGCTCACGCGCCAGTGTCTCTGCGAGTTCGTCATACTCGGCCTGAACCAGTTCGAGAAACTTCATCAGGACGCGTACACGGCGCTGTGGATTGGTCGCCGCCCATGCCGGCTGCGCTGCCTTGGCGTTCTCGACAGCCGCACGAAGCTCCGCTGCGGATGCCAGCGCGACCTTGCCGCGCACGCTGCCGTCCATGGGCTGCATCACGTCTTGGCTACGGCCGCTTGTTCCGGCGACGCGCTTGCCGCCGATGAAATGTCCTACATCGATCATGGTTCTCTCCCTTGGGATGTTGGTTCATTGTCCCGTTTTGGCGACGCGAATGCAACGCGAGCAATTCCGCAACCGTTGTGCAAAATTTGATAGGCACGTAAAACTGCGCTTCAATTGTTGCAATGCGGGAATGAGAAGGCATGAACTGGGACGACGTCCGCATCTTTCTCGCGGTGGCTCGCGCGGGTCAGATCCTTGGCGCGGCGCGCCGACTGGAGCTGAACCACGCAACGGTGTCACGCCGCATTGCAGCGCTGGAACGCGCGCTCGGCACCAAACTCTTTCGCCGCCTGACCACCGGCTCGGAACTGACCGGAGAGGGCGAACGCTTCCTGGCCATCGCAGAGCGCATGGAGGCGGACATGATCGCCGCGCGGGCAGAGATCGCCGGCGAAAGCGAGGAAGTCACCGGCGTCGTGCGCATCGGAGCACCGGACGGGTTCGGCGTGGCATTCCTGGCTCCTCGCCTCGGCACGCTGACTGAACGGCACCCTTTGCTCTCGATACAGCTAGTGCCCGTACCACGCTCGTTCTCACTGTCCCGACGGGAAGCCGACATCGCGATCACGGTGGAGCGGCCGACGGAAGGCAGGCTCGTTGCCGCAAAGCTCGTGGACTACACGCTCGGGCTTTATGTCTCGCGAGCTTATGCGCAAAAACATGGCGTGCCACAGCGCCTGGCCGAGCTTCGACAGCACCGGCTGATCGGATACGTGCCTGACCTCGTCGCAAGCCCGTCGTTGGACTACGGTCCGGAAATTCTGCCGGACTGGCAGGCGGATTTCGCCGTCTCGTCCGCCCTCGGCCAGGTAGAAGCGGTCCGCTCCGGCGCGGGCATCGGAATCCTTCACACATTCATCGCGCGCCAGCATTCCGACCTTGTCGCCGTCGAGGTCGCGCCGCCGATCCGCCGGGCCTACTGGCTGGTCTACCATGAGACTGTCCGTCC
>JAEZBO010000125.1 GCA_023427085.1 Pseudomonadota bacterium | reverse complement strand
GCGCCGGCCGGCGCCCGCGACACGCCCTCTCAACCGAGCAGCAACGCGTCGTCGGCCAGCGTCTCGCCGCGCACTTTTTCGAACAGCGCCAGCAGGTCCGGCACGTCCATGCCCCGGCGCTCGTCGCCGGCCACGTCCAGCACCACCTGGCCCTGGTGCAGCATCACGGTGCGCTCGCCGACGTCGAGCGCCTGGCGCATGCTGTGCGTGACCATCATCGTCGTCAGGCCATAGTCGGCGACGATGCGCGCGGTCAGTTGCAGGACGAAGTCGGCGGTGCGCGGATCCAGCGCGGCGGTATGTTCGTCCAGCAGCAGGATGCGCGATGGCTGCAGCGAGGCCATCAGCAGGCTGACCGCCTGGCGCTGGCCGCCCGACAGCAGGCCGATGCGGTCGCTCAGGCGGTTCTCCAGGCCCAGGCCGAGCGTGGCCAGGCGTTCGCGGAACGACTCGCGCATCGACGCCTTGACGGCCCGGCTCAGGCCGCGGCGCACGCCGCGGCACTGCGCCAGCGCCATGTTCTCTTCGATGGTCAGGTCTTCACAGGTGCCGGCCATCGGGTCCTGGAACACCCGCGCCACCCGGTCGGCGCGCTGCCAGGCCGCCAGGCGCGTGACGTCGGCGCCGTCGATGTGCAGGCTGCCGGTGTCGACCGGCAGGTCGCCCGACACCGCATTCAGGAACGTCGACTTGCCGGCGCCGTTCGAACCGATCACGGTGACGAACTGGCCGCTCGGGATGTCGAGCGACAGGCCGCGCAGCGCGCGCGTCTCGATCGGCGTGCCGGCGTTGAAGGTGATGAACAGATCCTTGGCGGCGAGCATCAGCGGCCTCCCTTGGCTTTGAAGCGGCCGCGCAGGCGCGGCAGCACCAGCGCGAAGGTCACCAGCACGGCGGTCACCAGGTTCAGGTCCTGGGCCTTCAGGCCGATGAAGTCGGTATTGAGCGCCAGCGCGATGAACAGCCGATAGACCAGCGCGCCGAAGATCACCGCGAGCGTCAGCCACATCAGCTTGCGCGAAGGCAGGATGCTTTCGCCGACGATCACCGCGGCCAGCCCGATCACGATGGTGCCGATGCCCATCGAGATGTCGGCGCCGCCCTGCGACTGCGCGAACAGCGCGCCGGCCAGCGCCACCAGCGCATTGGACAACGCCATGCCGGCCAGGATCATCGCGCCGGTGTGCACGCCCTGCGAGCGCGACATGCGCGGATTCGAACCGGTGGCGCGCATCGCCAGGCCGGTCTGGGTCGCGAAGAACCAGTCGAGCGCGAACTTGGCGATCAGCACCACGCCCACCAGCAGCAATGGCCGCATCATGTAATCGGGGATGCCGGGCAGCTGCAGCAGCGTGAAGAAGGTCGGCTCCATGATCAGCGGCACGTTGGGCCGGCCCATGATGCGCAGGTTGATCGAGTACAGCGCGATCATCACCAGGATGCTGGCCAGCAGATCCATGATCCGCAGCCTGACGTTCAGCCAGCCGGTCAGCAGGCCGGCCAGCGAGCCCGCGGCGGTCGCCACCAGCGTGGCGGTGAATGGGTCGGAACCGGCCGAGATCATCGTCGCGGCGACCGCGCCGCCCAGCGGGAAGCTGCCATCGACGGTCAGGTCGGGAAAACGCAGGATGCGAAAGGAGATCAGCACGCCCAAGGCGACCAGGCTGAAGATCAGCCCGATTTCCAGCGCGCCCAGCAAAGAGAATAGCGACATAAGAGCTCCGCCCTCGTGGGGCTGGCCATCTGTTCTTGGTGATTGCCCGGCGTGTGCCGGGCCCTGCCAAGCACGCTTGCGGCGGCGATGACCGCGGCAGGCGCTGCGGCCGGCAGGCACGGCGCGGCGCTGTCGCGCCCGCCGCGGCCGGACCGCTCAGGTCCGCCACCGGTCGGTGACGAACCACGGCGGCAGGTTTATTTGATGATCTGGGCGGCCGACTTGAGCAGCTCGTCCGACAGCGCGACTCCCTGGCGCTCGGCGGCGCCCGGATTGACGTAGAGCTCGAGCTTGTTGCTGGTGGCCGGCGCGATCTTGCCGGGCTGCTCGCCCTTGAGGATGCGCGCGACCACCTGGCCGGTCTGCAGGCCCAGGTCGTGGTAGTTGACGCCCAGCGCGGCGATGGCGCCGCGCTTGACGCTGTCGGTGTCCGAGGCCACCAGCGGGATCTTGGCGTCGTTGCCGACCTTGACCAGCGCCTCGTAGGCCGACACCACGTTGTTGTCGGTGTTGGTGTAGATGACGTCGACCTTGCCGATCAGGCTGCGCGCGGCCGAGCCCACGTCGACGGTGCGCGGCGCGGCGGCCTCGACCAGCGTCATGCCGGACTTGGGCAGCAGCTGCTGCAGCTGCTTGACCACCACCGCCGAATTGGCCTCGCCGGGGTTGTAGACCATGCCGACCCGCTTGGCCTCGGGCACCACCTTGCGGATCAGCTCGATCTGCTTGTCCAGCTCGAGCATGTCGGACACTCCGGTGACGTTGCTGGCCGAAGCGTCCCACGACGGCACCAGTTGCGCGGCGACCGGGTCGGTGACGGCGGTGAACACCAGCGGCACCTGCTTGGTCGCGGCGGCGACGGCCTGCGCCGCCGGCGTGGCGATGCCGACGATCACGTCGGGACGGTCGCCGATGAACTTGCGGGCGATCTGCGCGGCGGTGCCGGTGTTGCCCTGCGCGCTCTGGTACTGCCAGCGAAGGTTGTCGCCCTCTTTGAAACCTGCGGCGGCCAGCGCTTCCTTGACGCCGTCGCGCGCCGCGTCCAGCGCGGGATGTTCGACGATGGCGACCACGGCCACGGATTTCTGCTGCGCGCTGGCAGGCGCCGCGAAGGCCGCGGCAGTCAGCACCGCGCCCAGGGCGGCGGCAAGGGGTTTCACACGGATCATTGGCGGACTCCTACGGGGTATGTTCTGGCCGCCCGTCGCCATGGCTGGGGGGCTGGCGCAAGAGCCAGATAGTAACCGAGGGCCGGCACGCGTCAGCATGCCGGCCCCCGGGGAATACCCGCGAAAGTCAACGCACGGGCAGCCTTACTGCATGGTCACGCCGGAGTCCTTGACCACCTTGCCCCAGCGCTGGATCTCGCTGTCGACGAACTTACCGAATTCGGCGCCGGTCATGTTGGGCGTCTCCGAGCCGTTGGTCATCCACAGCTCCTTGATCTTCTGCGACGCCAGCGCCTTCTGGATCGCATCGGTCATCTTCTTGACCGCCTCGTCGGGCGTGCCGGCCGGTGCCCACATCGCATACCAGGTCGACACGACGTAGTCGGGATAACCGGCCTCGGCCGCGGTCGGCACGTCGGGCAAGGTCTTGGAGCGCTCTTTGGCGGCGACCGCCAGCGGCTTGATGCTGCCCGAACGGATGTGCCCGGCCGATGAACCGAGACCGTCGAACGCCAGGTCGACCTGGCCGCCGATCAGGCCGGTCAGCATCGGGCCGGCGCCCTGGAACGGCACCGCGACCAGCTCGGTGCCGCTTTGCAGCGCGAACAGTTCACCGGCCAGATGGTGGGTGCTGCCGACGCCGGCGTTGCCGTAGTTGAGCTTGCCGGGATTCTTCTTGGCGTACTCGACCAGCTCCTGCAGCGTCTTGACCGGCACCTTCTTTTCGTTGATGACGACCACCTGCGGCGGCTGCGCCAGCAGCGCGACCGGCACGAAGCTCTTCTGGATGTCGTAGTTCAGGTTCTTGTAGAGCGCCGGCGCCACCGCGTGGTGCGCGCCCCCCATGAAGAAGGTGTAGCCATCGGGCTGCGCGCGCGCCGCGATGCCGGCGCCCAGCGTGCCGCCGGCGCCGCCCTTGTTCTCGATCACCACGCTCTGGCCCAGCGACTGGGTCAGCTGGGCGGCCAGCGGCCGCGCATAGGTGTCAGTGCCGCCGCCGGCCGGGAACGGCACGACGATGGTGATCGGCCGCTCGGGCCATGCGGCCTGCGCAGGCGCGGGCGCCATCACCGAACTCACGGCCACGGCCGCCGCACACAGAAAATAGCTGGTCTTCATTTGTTGTCTCCTCATGGGGGGGTGATGCACAAAGTCTTTTTCTCAATTTCTGGACGATTGAATCCTGTTGCATCGCTCGCGCGCGGGGCACGAGGTAATCCGGTAAAGCGCCTCCTGTATTCAAATGGCAGGACATGGCCCGGCTCGGTCCGGGCCGCCAGGGTTCAGCCGCGGGCGTAGGTCTCCCGCAGCAGGTTCTTCTGCACCTTGCCCATCGCGTTGCGCGGCAGGGCATCGACCACGTGGATGCGCTTGGGCACCTTGAAGTTGGCGATACGCTGCTTGAGCGCGGCGACCAGCTCGGCCTCGTTCAGACTGTGGCCGTGGCGCGGCACCACCACCGCCACCACCGCCTCGCCGAAGTCGACGTGCGGCACGCCGATCACCGCCGACTCGTCGACGCCCTCGAGCTCGTCGATCAGGCTTTCGATTTCCTTGGGATAGACGTTGAAGCCGCCCGAGATGATCAGGTCCTTGCTGCGGCCGACGATCGACAGCGTGTCCTCGGGCAGCGCGCGGTGCTTGGCGCGGCCACCGAACATGCCCATGTCGCCGGTGCGGAACCAGCCATCGGCGGTGAATTCCTCGTGGGTCTTCTCGGGCATGCGCCAGTAGCCCGAGAACACGTTCGGGCCGCGCACCTGCACGTGGCCGACCGTGCCCGGCGCAGCCGCCGCACCGACCTCGTCGACCACCCGCACCGACACGCCGGGCAGCGCCGCGCCGACGGTGCCGGCCAGCCGGCCGGACTCGGGCCGGTAGGGATTGGACGTCAGCATGACGGTCTCGCTCATGCCGTAGCGCTCGAGGATGGTGTGGCCGCTGCGCTGCTTGAAGCTGTCGAAGGTCTCGGCCAGCAGCGGCGCCGACCCCGACACGAACAGCCGCATCGACCGGCAGTGCTCGCGGCCGAAACGCGGGTCGGCCAACAGCCGCACGTAGTAGGTCGGCACGCCCATCATCACGGTCGATTGCGGCAGCCAGGCCAGCGCCTGCTCGATGTCCAGCCGCGGCAGCCAGATCATCCGCGCGCCGGCCAGCAGCGCGCCGTGCGAGGCCACGAACAGGCCATGCACATGGAAGATCGGCAGCATGTGCAGCAGCACGTCGGTGTCGCGCCAGCCCCAGTATTCGTGCAGCACCTGCGCGTTGGACGCCAGGTTGCCATGGCTGAGCATCGCGCCCTTGCTGCGGCCAGTGGTGCCCGAGGTGTACAGGATCGCGGCCAGGTCGTCCGGACCGCGCTCGACGGTCTGGAACACCTGCGGCAGGCTGGCGGCGGCCAACAGCAGGCTGCCGCTGCGGTCGTCGTTGAGGGTATGCACATGCGCGGTGCCGGCATGGCGCGCCGCGCGGCTCATCCACTCGAGATTGTCCTCGGTGCAGACCACCAGCGCCGGCTCGGCGTTGCGCAGGAAATACTCGACCTCGGCCTCGCGGTAGGCGGTATTGAGCGGCAGATAGATCAGCCCGGCGCGCAAGGTCGCCAGGTACAGCAGCAGCGCCTCGGGCGATTTTTCGACCTGCACCGCCACCCGCGCGCCGATCGGCAGGTCGAGCGTGGCCAGCAGGTTGGCCAGGCAGGCGCTGGCCTTCTCGATGTCATCCCACGTGTAGTGCAGGGTCGGCGTCTGGATGGCGATACGGCTGCGATCCGCCGGAAACCCCTGTTCCAGCACAGCGTAGAGATTGTCGTTGCGCACTGCGTCAGGCTCCCTGGAATACCGGCTCTTCGCCGGCGAGGAAGGCGCGCACGCCCTCCTTGTGATCGTGTGTGTCGGCATAGGCGAAGCAGCTGCGCAGCTGCTCGGCGTCGAGGTCGACGCCATCCTGGCTCAGCAGGTTGGCGACGTGTTTGTTCAGGCGCGCGGCGATCGGCGAGCCGCGCAGGATGCGCGCCGCGCTCTGGCGGACCGCGTCGGCCACGTCGGCGTCCGGCACCACGCGGTTGAGCATGCCCTTGGCCTGCGCTTCGGCGGCCGCGAACACCCGGCCTTCGTAGAGGATCTCGAGCGTGGTGGCCTTGCCGACCAGCGCCAGCAATCCCTGCATCTCGTGCGGCGCCATCGAGAAGCCCAGCCGCGTGATCGGCACGCCGAAGCGCGCCGACTCGCCGGCGATGCGCAGATCGCATTGGCTGGCGACCTCGAGCCCGCCGCCCACGCAGACACCGTCGATCTGCGCCAGCACCGGGTGCGGGCAGCGCGCGATGGCGCGCAGCGCCGGCGCGATCATCTCGACGTGGTAGGCATAGACGCCGTCGTAGTCGGCGCGGGCCTGCGGAAACTCGCTGATGTCGGCGCCGGCGGCGAAGTTGCCGCCCTCGCCGCGCACCACCACGCAACGCACCGTGTCGTCCTGCGCCAGGCGCTCGAAGATCTGCTGCAGCGAGCGCCACATATTGACGCTCAGCGCGTTGAGCTTGCCGGGGTTGCTCAGCGTCACCCAGGCGATGGCCTGGTCGATCTCGCACTGCACCTGGCCGGCACTGGCCGTTGAATTCATGACAAGGTCTCCTCGAGGGTATCGGACCGCGGGCTGCCGCGGCGCGGCTTGCGTGGACGGGTGGCCGGCGTCGGCGACGCC
>JAEZBO010000132.1 GCA_023427085.1 Pseudomonadota bacterium | reverse complement strand
GCCGTCGCGGGCCTGATCCGGGCCGGCGTCGGGCGGCAGGGGCTGATTCATTTGGTCTCCTGGACCACTGCGACAGGCAAGGTCAGTTGGGTGATCTTGCGCGTCTTGGACGGGCTGCGGCGCTTGCTGGCGGCCGGGCTGGCGGCTTCGGCCTGCTCGAGCGCCAGCTTGGCGGCCGACTGTTCGGCGGCGCGGCGGCTGCTGCCAGCGGCGACCACCTTGATATCGAACGGCGTGATCGCACATTCGACCTCGAACTGCTGGCTGTGCGCGGCGCCGTGCGTGGCCACCACGGTGTAGACCGGCAGCGCCAGCTTGCGCCCCTGCAGGAACTCCTGCAGCAGGGTCTTGGCGTCCTTGCCGAGCGTGCGCGGGTCGACGTTGGCCATCACCGGCGCGTACTGGCGCGTGATCACCCGGCGGGCCTCATCGAAACCGGCATCCAGGAAGATCGCGCCGAAGATCGCCTCGAGCGTGTCGGCCAGGATCGACGGGCGGCGAAAGCCGCCGCTTTTGAGCTCGCCCTCGCCCAGGCGCAGGTACTGCGACAGATCGAGCTTCTGGGCGATGTCGGCCAGCGAGGCCTGCTTGACCAGGTTGGCGCGCAGGCGCGACAGGTCGCCCTCGTCGATCCGGGCGTAACGCTCGAACAGCATGGCGGCGACGACGAAGTTCAGCACCGAATCGCCGAGGAATTCCAGGCGCTCGTTGTGACGGGCACCGTGGCTCCGGTGCGTCACGGCCTGCTCGAGCAGCGACGCATCCTTGAAGCGGTAATCCAGGCGTGTTTCGAGCGTTGCGAGTGACATCGTCAATTGAAGCGGCCTATCCGGCCGAGGTCGCCGAAGTTCATCCAGATGAAGAAAGCCTTGCCGACAATATTACCGTCCGGCACGAAACCCCAATAGCGGCTGTCCAGGCTGTTGTCGCGATTATCGCCCATCATGAAGTAATGGCCGGCGGGCACCGTACAGCGCACGCCGTTGCGGGCGTACTGGCAGGCGTCACGGTTGGGAAACGACAACATGGGGCCAATATCCTGGAACGAGCGGTCATCCACCAGGATCTTGTGGTTTACGTCGCCCAATTTCTCGTCGTAGCGGGCCGTGTACGAGACCCGGTCGGGCTCGAAGTAGTCGCCGTCACGGGTGCGCGCGACTTCCTGGCCGTTGAGATAGAGCTTCTTGTCCAGGTAGGCGACCTCGTCGCCCGGGATGCCGACCACCCGCTTGATGTAGTCGACCTGTGTGTCGACCGGGTAGCGGAACACCATGACGTCGCCGCGTTGCGGCTGGCCGATCTCGACGACCTTCTTGTCGAGCACCGGCAGGCGGATGCCGTAGCTGAATTTGTTGACCAGAATCAGGTCGCCCGACTGCAGCGTCGGCAGCATCGACCCGGACGGGATGCGGAACGGCTCGACAATGAACGAGCGCAGCACGAACACGAACAGGATCACCGGAAAGAAGCTGACCGAGTATTCGACCACCCACGAGGCACGGCTGGCCTGCTGGTGCGCCTGCTGCTTGCGTTCGGCCAGGTCGGCCGGCGGCAGCCCCTGCGCGTCGCGCTCGACCTGGGCCACGGCTTCGGCGCCGCGGGCCTGCCGGCGCGCGCGCAGCCAGACGCGGTCGGCCAGCCAGACCACCCCGGTGACCACCAGCAGTACGAACAAAATCAGCGCGAAATTCCAGCTCATGCCTTGCTTTCCTTACTTGTCTTCGACCTGCAGGATGGCCAGGAATGCCTCCTGCGGGATTTCCACGCTGCCGACCTGCTTCATGCGCTTCTTGCCGGCCTTCTGCTTTTCGAGCAGTTTTTTCTTGCGGCTGATGTCGCCGCCATAACACTTGGCCAGCACGTTCTTGCGCAGCGCCTTGACGTTCTCGCGCGCGATCACTTCGGCGCCGATGGCGGCCTGGATCGCGACGTCGTACATCTGGCGCGGGATCAGTTCACGCATGCGCGAGACCACCTCGCGGCCGCGATAGCGAGCGTTGCTGCGGTGGACGATCATCGCCAGCGCGTCGACCCGGTCGCTGTTGATCAGCAGGTCGACCCGCACCACGTCGGCCGAGCGGTACTCGAGGAACTCGTAGTCCATCGATGCGTAGCCGCGCGATACCGACTTGAGCTTGTCGAAGAAGTCGAGCACGATCTCGGCCAGCGGGATCTCGTACACCAGATGCACCTGGCGGCCGTGATAGCTCATGTTGATCTGGGCACCGCGCTTGTTGTTGCACAGCGTCATGACCGGGCCGACGTACTCTTGCGGCATGAACAGCGTGACCTTGACGATCGGCTCGCGGATCTCGTTGATGTGGCCGACCTCGGGCATGCGCGAGGGGCTCTCGACCTGCACCACGGTGCCGTCGCGTTTCTCGACTTCGTACACCACCGACGGCGCGGTCGTGATGATGTCCATGTCGAACTCGCGCTCGAGCCGCTCTTGCACGATCTCCATGTGCAACAGGCCCAGGAAGCCGCAGCGGAAACCGAAACCCAGCGCCTGCGAGACCTCGGGTTCGAACATCAGTGCGGCGTCGTTGAGCTTGAGCTTTTCGAGCGAGTCGCGCAGCTGGTCGTACTCGCTGCTCTCGACCGGATACAGCCCGGCGAACACCTGCGGCTGCACCTCCTTGAAGCCGGGCAGCGGCTCGGGCGCGGGTTTGCCGGCCAGCGTGAGGGTGTCGCCGACCTTGGCGTGCGCCAGATCCTTGATGCCGGCGATGATGAAACCGACCTCGCCAGCGGACAGATTGGGACGCGGCACCGACTTGGGCGTGAACACGCCCAGCTGTTCGCACAGGTGGGTGGCGCCGGTGGCCATGAACAGGATCTTGTCCTTGGGCTTGAGCGTGCCGTTGACGATACGCACCAGCATGACCACGCCGACGTAGTTGTCGAACCACGAATCGATGATCAGCGCCTGCAGCGGCTTGTCGGGATCGCCGACCGGCGGCGGGATGCGCGCCACGACCGCTTCGAGGATCTCGTCGATGCCCATGCCGGTCTTGGCGCTGGCGGCGATCGCCTGCGAGGCGTCGATGCCGATGACGTCCTCGATCTCTTCGCGGGCGCCTTCGGGATTGGCCGAGGGCAGGTCCATCTTGTTCAGGACCGGCACGACCTCGACGCTGAGCTCGATGGCGGTATAGCAGTTGGCCACGGTCTGGGCCTCGACGCCCTGCGAGGCGTCGACCACCAGCAGCGCGCCTTCGCAGGCCGACAGCGAGCGGCTGACTTCGTACGAGAAGTCGACGTGGCCCGGCGTGTCGATCAGGTTCAGCGCATAGACCTTGCCGTCCTGCGCCTTGTATTCCAGCGCGGCGGTCTGGGCCTTGATCGTGATGCCGCGTTCGCGCTCGATGTCCATGGAATCGAGCACCTGGGCCGACATCTCGCGATCGGCCAACCCGCCGCAACGGTGGATCAGGCGGTCAGCCAGCGTGGACTTGCCGTGATCGATGTGGGCGATGATGGAAAAATTGCGGATATGCTGCATAAACCAGATGTGTAGGGACCAGGCCGAGGCGGACGATAAAAAGGGGGCGCGATGCGCCCCCTTTGCGGCAACCAGCCATTTTAGCCGGTCTTGGGCCTATTTGCCCGGGCGCACTGCCACCCACTGGGCCAGGTCGCCACGGCGCACCAGCAGGCCGGCCGCGCGGCTCTTGTCCAGCTTGGAAACCAGCGTGCGGAACTGTTCGGGACTGGTCACGTCGTTGTCGTTGAGCGCCAGCACGACGTCGCCCTCGGCCAGCCCGGCCGCCGAGGCAGGACCTTCGGCCGACTGCACCAGCACGCCGCCCTTGATGCGCAGCTCCTTGCGCATCTCGGCCGGCACCGGCACCACCGACAGGCCCAGCGCGTTGGCGGCGGCGGGCGCCTTGTCCTGCCCGCCTTCGGCATCGGCGACGGCCTTGCCGGTCTCGAGCTCGGCGACCTTGACCTTGACGGTCACGTTCTTGCCCTTGCGCCAGACTTCCATGTCGACCTGGTTGCCCGGGCGGGTCTCGCCGACGATGCGCGGCAGGTCGGACCAGCGGTTGATGGCCTGGCCGTTGAAACGCTGGATCACGTCGCCTGGCTGCACGCCGGCCACTTCGGCCGGGCCCTGCGCCTCGACGCCGCTGACCAGCGCGCCTTCGGCCTTGGGCAGGCCGATGGCGTCGGCCACGTCCTTGCTGACTTCGCCGATCTGCACGCCGATGCGTCCGCGCGTCACGCGGCCGTCTTTCTTGAGCTGCTCGACCACCCGCATCGCCTCGTCGATCGGGATCGCCAGCGAGATGCCCATGAAGCCGCCGCTGCGCGACACGATCTGCGAGTTGATGCCGACCACTTCGCCGTTCAGGTTCAGCAGCGGGCCGCCCGAGTTCCCGGGGTTGACGGCGACGTCGGTCTGGATGAACGGCAGGTACTCGCCGGTGTCGCGGTTGATCGCGCTGATGATGCCGGAGGTAACGGTGGAATCGAGCCCGAACGGCGAACCGATCGCGAGCACCCACTGGCCCTTCTTGAGCGACTTGACGTTGCCGATCGGCAGCGTCGGCATGCCGGTCGCATCGACCTTGATCAGCGCCACGTCGGTGCGCTCGTCGGTGCCGATGACCTTGGCCTTGAACTCGCGGCCGTCGGTCAGCGTCACGAAGATCTCGCTGGCTTCGGCCACCACATGATTGTTGGTCATGATGTAGCCGTCTTCGGAGATGAAGAAGCCCGAGCCCAGGCCGCGCGGCACGGTGCGCTCTTCGGGCTGCTGCGGCGCTTGCGGCGCCTGGCCACGCGGGGCCTGGCGCTGGCCCGGCGCGCCGGGCGGCTGGAAGTCCGGGCCGAAGAACCAGCGGAACAGTTCGTAGGGATCGCTGCTGCCGCCGCCGGGGCCGCGGCGCACCGGCACGGTGGCGGTGGTGCGGATGTTGACCACGGCCGGATCGGCCTTGTCGACGATGGTGGTGAAATCGGGCAGCCCGGCCGCCGGCGTCTGCGCCGAGGCGCTCAGGCTGAACAGCGCGCCGCCGAGCAGCAGCAACAGTGCCAGCAGCGCGGCTTGGGCGCGGCGGGCCGATGGGGAAGGCAGGGTTTGCAGTCGCATGATGAAATGCTCCGGTTGCCCGTCAGGGCAGGTGCAGTGCAGAAAACGCGGAATTATTGCGAGGGCGCGCCCGGGACGTATTCGGTCGAGGCGGCCAGTTGTTCGAGCGTGGCGGGCGGAACTTCGCCGAGCACCGTGACCCAGAAGTCGGCGATGCGGGTGCCGTAGACGTTGATCGGGCCACGCCGCATCAGGCCGCGCGGATGGTCGCCGGCCATGCTGCTGTCGTAGGGCTCGATGAAGACCGAGATCGCGGCCAGGCCGTCGGACAGCACCAGCTGGCTGACCGACGAGCGCTTGCCCATCACCCGCGCGACCTGCATCACTTGCGTGAAACCGGGCGGCGCCGGGATGCGCCAGCCCTGCTTGGCCAGGTCGACCGCCGGCGGCTCGGCCGCTTCGACGACCTTCCAGCCCTGGGTGTTCCAGCTCGACTTGAGCAGCGCCGGGTCGACGTCGGCGCTCAGGCGCAGCGACGTGAAGGCGACCTGCTCGATGACGCCGCGCTCGCGGTCGACCGTCTGCGCCTTGAGCAGCAGGTGGGTCGAGGTATCGGCGCACAGCTTGTAGCCGTAGCGGCTGTTGTCGCGCGGTTCGATCCGCACGATCTGGCATTCGCGCCCGGCGACCCGGTGCAGCTTGGACTCGGTGCGGATGTCGTAATGCTGCGGCAGGCCCTCGGCCGGGCCGAGCAACAGGCCCGGAAAGCGGTCGGCGCGGCGGCGCTCGATCAGCACGGTGTTCTTTTCCGGGATCAGGCACTGCACGGTGTCGTTCTGGCGCAGGTACTCGCGCGGCTGGCCATCGAGCACCTCGAGCCGCTCGCGCTCGCCGGTGCCGTCAATGATGTGCGTGACCCGCGAGGATTCGATGAACTCGCCCTGCTGGTACGTGAACACGCCGCTGTAGTCGAGCTTGCGGGCGGCATCCTGGATGCGGCTGAGCAACACCACGGCGTTGTCCTGCTGGCCCGGCCGCGCCTCGACCTCGGCGGCGACCACGCGCTGGTGCGCCGAGACCATCGCGGCGACCAGCGTGATGGCCGCGATCCCCAGCCCCGACACGGCCCCAGGCCGCACACCCCGCACCTTGCGGGCAAACGGCAGACGCGCCCGCGCCTGACGGTGGTGCTCGCGACCCTGCAGTGCCATCAGCGCATGCCTCCGGGCTCGAAGGAAACCTGCCGTACCACGTTCGGGCCGGCGACCTGGCGGTGCGCCTCGAGATAATCGCCCAGTCCCGGCGCATCGGCCGCCGGCACGGCTTCGGCGAGCGTCTGCACCGGCGTCGGTGCGCCGCCCTGCATGAAATACGGCTGGGCCACCCACACCACCGAGGCCACCGCGGCCGCCACGGCCAGGCCGGACAGGCCCAGGCGCATCGGACGCGCGCGGCGGGGCGCGGCGACGATCGGCATTTCGTCCTCGATCGCGCGCGACAGCCGGATGCGGAACTGCTCGCTGGTCGTGACCGACAGCTCGGGGCTGCGCAGCACGTCACCGATCAGGTGATAGGTATTCCAGGTCTGGCGGCCATTGGCGGTGTCCAGATCGACCGGCCAGGTATCGGGGGACTCGCCGTCCATGAACGCCGACAGCGTCTCGCCCCAATGGTCATCGGTGGCGGTCGGATCGGTGCGGGATAGCGGTTGGGCTTGGGCTTGGGCTTGCATGACGTTGAACTCCTTACCAGCGACGCTCGGTATCGACATCCAGCAAAGGACGCAGGCGGGCGGCAATGGCTTCACGGGCCCGGAATATGCGCGAGCGGACGGTTCCGATCGGGCAATCCATGGTCTGGGCGATATCCTCGTAGCTCATGCCTTCGATTTCGCGCAGGACGATCGCCGTGCGCAACTCTTCGGGGAGTTCCTGGATGGCCGCATTGACCGTTTGGGCGATTTCCCGGCTGGCCGCCACCGATTCCGGTGTGCTGATGTCCGTTAGGTTGTCGGTTTCGTTAAAAGTTTCACCGTCTTCCATTTCCAGCGCATTCGGGGCGCTGGGCCGTCGGCCGGACGAGGCCATCCAGTTGCGCGCGGTATTGACCGCGATGCGGTAGAGCCAGGTGTAGAAGGCGCTCTCGCCGCGAAACTGCGGCAGCGCGCGATAGGCCTTGATGAAGGCCTCCTGCGCCACGTCCTCGATATCGGAGGGGTCGCGGATCATGCGCGAGAGCAGGCGCATGATCTTGCGCTGGTACTTGAGCACCAGCAGGTCGAAGGCTTTTTTATCGCCGCGCTGGACCCGCGCGACCAGTTCGGCGTCGGCGTCGCGTTCGCTCACGAGGCGGTCTCCGGCAGGCCTTGCGGGCGCGCCAGGCAGGCGTGCGACAGCGCGGCCAGACGGCGCCAGGCCTGCGGTGCCAGCGCGCCCCGCCACAGCACGCGGCGCAGCGGCCGGGTCGACGCCTGCTGCGCCGCAGCAGGCAGGCCTGCCTCGCTCACTTGCAGATCGAGCGTCAACCAGCCGCCGGTCTGCCAGCGCGCCACCGGCGTGACCGCCTGCCAGCCGTGCCGGGCATCGCCCAGCTGCCAGTGACGGCCGCAATCGGAAACCCGCAGGGTTTCAGCGACGTGCGCCCGCTGGCGCCGCCACGCGACGGCGCCGGCCCCGAGCAAGGCCAGCGCCGCGGCCGGCGCCCAGGGGGCC
>JAEZBO010000043.1 GCA_023427085.1 Pseudomonadota bacterium | reverse complement strand
GGGGAGCGGGTTCGGGCGGCGCGGGCGGCGGCGCCGGCTGCGGCGTCGGCGGCTCGGGCTGCTCCTGCGGTTCGGGTTCGGGTTCGGGCTCAGGCTCGGGCTGGCGCGCGTTGGGGCTGTCGCCGGCGGTCCAGAGCTCGACCTGGATCGGGCCGGGCGACTCGGTGCGCCAGGCTACGCCCAGCACCACGGCCAGCACCAGCAGCAGGTGCACGCCCACCGCCAGCGCCAGCGCGCGGCGGTTGAGGCGTTCTTCGGGCGGGCCCGATTGCGGATTCGAATAGTGATCGGACATCGATATGGCTCGGGCGGGACCGGCTCAGCGAGCCGCCGGCGTGGCCGCGCCCTTCTGGTTGACCAGCAGGCCCAGGCGGGTGATGCCGCTGGCGCGCAACTCGTCCATGGCCTGCACCACCTGTTCGTAGGGGACGCGGCCATCGGCGGCGATCACCACCGGCGTCTCGGGCGTGATGCGTGACTGCACCTCGGACACCAGCGATTCGCGCGCGATGCTTTGCGGCTGGGCGCCGGCCTCGCGCAGGCGCACCGAGACCTTGCCGTCCTCGGCGATCTCGACTTCCAGCGGCGTGGCCTTGACCTCGGCGGCCTGGCCGACCGACGGCAGCTCGATCAGGCCGGGCGTGATCATCGGCGCGGTCACCATGAAGATCACCAGCAGAACCAGCATCACGTCGATGTACGGCACGACGTTGATCTCGTTCTTAGCGCGGCGACCGCCGCGGCCGGAACTGGAGCGGACAGAAGGCATCAGCGCACCTGCCGTTGAAGGATGTTCAGGAACTCGTCGACGAAGGCATCGAAACGGATCGACAGGCGGTCGATGTCGTGGGTGTAGCGGTTGTAGGCGACCACCGCGGGGATCGCCGCGAACAGGCCGATGGCGGTGGCGATCAGCGCTTCGGCGATGCCGGGCGCGACCGAGGCCAGCGTGGCCTGTTGCACGTTGGCCAGGCCCAGGAAGGCGTGCATGATGCCCCAGACCGTGCCGAGCAGGCCGATGTAGGGGCTGACCGAGCCGGCCGAGGCCAGGAAGTTCAGGTTCGATTCGAGGCCGTCCATCTCGCGCTGGTAGGCGGCGCGCATGGCGCGGCGCGGGCCGTCGAGCGCGGCCTGCGCGTCGCCGGCGTGGTTGCGGCGCGACTTGACGAACTCGTTCATGCCGGCGTCGAAGATGCGCGCCAGCGGGCCATGCTCGGCGCGGCGGCTGGCCACGGCCTGCTGCAGCATCGACAGGTCGCCGCCCGACCAGAAGTCATCCTCGAAGCGGCGGGTCTGCGCGTCGACCTTCTTGAGCGTCGTGCGTTTGCCGAAGATGAAAGTCCACGACAGGATGGAGATACCGAGCAGTATCAGCATGATCAGCTGTACCGGAATGCTCGCATCGAGAATGAGCGACAGTATCGACATGTCGGCGGTTGCTTGCATGGTTATTCCAGAGTGATGGCTTTTAATGTGTCCCAGAGCGTCCGGGGCAGGGGGGCAGGCCGCATCGTATCGGCATCCACGCAGCAGATTTGGATGTTTCCTGCCGCGAGCAGTTCCCCATCGCGTTCGGCGCGCTGCGCGAAGTGTATCGAAGCGCGGCCCAGCCGTGTGATGCGGCTGTGGATGGTCAGCAGGTCGTCCAGCCGCGCCGGCCGCAGGTACTGCATGTCGAGCGACTGCACGACGAACACGCGGCGCTCGGCGGCGGCCAGCGCCGACTGGTTCACGCCCAGGGCCCGCAGCCATTCGGTGCGGGCCCGTTCGAGAAACTTCAGGTAGTTGGCGTAGAACACCACGCCGCCTGCGTCCGTGTCTTCATAGTAGACACGGACAGGCAGGGTGGCGGTCGAGAGGATGGATGCGGTCACTGCGAATCGGTGGCAATACGGTCGGACCGGATCGCTCAGGCGCTGGCCAGCGCGGCCAACGTCTGTTCGAGCACGGCATCCACGCCGACCTTGGCGGTTTCGCCCTGGCGACGGGTTTGCAATTCCACCACACCCTCGGCCAGGCCACGTTCTCCAACTGTTACCCGGACCGGCACGCCGATCAGCTCCCATTCGGCGAACATGACCCCCGGCCGCTGGTCGCGATCATCCAGGATCACGTCCACGCCACGGGCCTGCAGGTCGGCGTACAGTCGCTCGGCGGTGTCACGAACCGTTGCACTTTTGCTCCAGCCCACCGGGCAGATCACCACCTGGAACGGCGCCAGCGCGGCCGGCCAGACGATGCCGCGTTCGTCGTGGTTCTGCTCGATCGCCGCGCCGACGATGCGGGTGATGCCGATGCCGTAACAGCCCATCTGCATCAGCGCCGGCTTGCCGGTCTCGTCCAGGAAGGTGGCCTTGAGCGCCTCGGAATACTTGGTGCCCAGGAAGAACACGTGGCCGACCTCGATACCGCGCTGGATCGCCAGGCGGCCCTGGCCCGACGGCGCCAGGTCGCCGGCCACCACGTTGCGCAGGTCGGCGACCAGCTCGGGCTCGGGCAGGTCGCGGCCCCAGTTGGCGCCGGTGTAATGGAAGTCCAGCGCATTGGCGCCGCAGACGAAGTCGCTCATGTGGGCGACCGTCAGGTCGGCGATCACCTTGACCGGCTTGGCCGTGCCGATCGGGCCCAGGTAGCCGGGCTTGCAGCCGAAATGCTCGACGATCTCGGTCTCGCTGGCGAAGCGCCAGCCCTGCTTGAGGCCCGGCAGCTTGCCGGCCTTGACCTCGTTGAGCTCGTGGTCGCCGCGCAGCAGCAGCAGCCAGATCTGCACGCCGTCCTCGCCCTCGGTGGCCAGCACCAGCGACTTGAGCGTGCGCTCGAGCGGCAGGCCCAGCAGCTCGGCCACGGCTTGGCACTTGGCCGCGCCCGGGGTCGGGGTCTTTTCCAGCGGCTGGGCCGGCGCGGCGCGCTCGGCCAGCAGCGCCGGCGCCTCGGCCAGCTCGATGTTGGCGGCGTAGCTCGAGTCCGGGTCGTAGACGATCTGGTCCTCGCCGGTGTCGGCGATCACCTGGAACTCGTGGCTGCGGTCGCCGCCGATCGAGCCGGTGTCGGCCGCCACGGCGCGGAATTCCAGCCCCAGGCGCTCGAAGATGCGCAGGTAGGCGGCGTACATCGCGTCGTAGCTCTGTTGCGCGGCGGCTTCGTCACGGTCGAAGGAATAGGCGTCCTTCATCGTGAACTCGCGTCCGCGCATCAGGCCGAAGCGCGGCCGGCGCTCGTCGCGGAACTTGGTCTGGATGTGATAGAAGTTCACCGGCAGCTGGCGCCAGCTGTGCACCTCGTTGCGGGCGATGTCGGTGATGACTTCTTCCGAGGTCGGCTGCAGCACGAAGTCGCGCTCGTGGCGGTCCTTGATGCGCAGCAGCTCGTCGCCGTACTGCTCCCAGCGGCCCGACTCGCGCCACAGTTCGGCCGGCTGGACCACCGGCATCAAGAGCTCGAGCGCGCCGGCGGCGTTCATTTCTTCGCGCACGATGGCTTCGACCTTGCGGATCACCTTCAGGCCCAGCGGCATGTAGGTATAGATGCCGCCGGCGAGCTTGCGGATCATGCCGGCTCGGGTCATCAGGCGATGGCTGGCCACTTCCGCATCGGACGGGGCTTCTTTGAGCGTGTTCAGGTGGTAACGGGAGGCGCGCATAAAGACTCAGGGTTGTGCCGAAGGTCGGCAGATGGGCTGCACATACGTATAATCGGGTGCAATTGTATTGAATTCGCTGGAGGTGGCCATGCTCGATCGCGAAGGCTACCGTCCCAATGTCGGCATCATTCTCGTCAATCAAAGAAACGAGGTTTTTTGGGGTAAGCGTCTCCGGGAGCACGCTTGGCAGTTTCCGCAGGGCGGCATCAAGCATGGCGAAAGCCCTGCACAAGCAATGTACCGCGAGCTGCACGAAGAGGTCGGCCTCAAGCCCGAACATGTCCGCATATTGGGGCGTACCCGCGATTGGCTGCGTTATAACGTGCCCGACAATTTTGTCCGGCGCGAGTGGCGCGGCCATTACAAGGGGCAGAAGCAAATCTGGTTCCTGTTGCGCCTGACGGGTCGCGACAGCGACGTGTGCCTGCGCGCGACCTCGCATCCCGAGTTCGATGCCTGGCGCTGGAGCCAATACTGGGTGCCGCTCGATGCCGTCATCGAATTCAAGCGCGAGGTCTACACCCAGGCCCTGAACGAGTTGTCGGTCATCCTGTTCCGACGGCATCACGAAACACGCTACCTGCGCCAGCGCGTGCACGGTGGCCGCGGCGAGAACCCGCCGCAGGACGGAGCGGAAACGCATGCGCATATTGCTGGTTGAAGACGAACGCGAGATGGCCGCGTGGCTGGTGCGCGCGCTGTCGCAAAGCGGCTTCGTACCGGACCACGCCGTCGACGCGCGCACGGCCGAAGCCTTCATGGCCGGCAACGAATACGACGCGATCGTCATGGACCTGCGCCTGCCCGACAAGCACGGGCTGGTGCTGCTGCGCGAGATGCGCAGCCGCGACGACCGCACGCCGGTGCTGCTGCTGACGGCGCAGGGCGCCTTGCAGGATCGCGTGCGCGGCCTGAACCTGGGGGCCGACGATTTCCTCACCAAGCCGTTCGCGCTCGAAGAGCTCGAGGCACGCCTGACGGCGCTGGTGCGCCGCAGCCGTGGCCGCCAGCATCCGCGCCTGCAATGCGGCTCGCTGGCCTACGACAGCGAAAGCCGCTCGTTCACGCTCGACGGCACCTTGCTGTTCCTGACGCCGCGCGAACACGCGGCGCTGGCCGCGCTGCTGATGCGCACCGGCTACCCGGTCGACAAGTCGCAGCTGTTCGGCAAGGTCTTCACGCACGACAGCGAAGCCAATCTGGATGCCATCGAGGTCGTGCTGCACCGGCTGCGCAAGAAGCTGGCCGGCAGCGACGTGCGCATCACCACGGTGCGTGGCCTGGGCTACATGCTCGAGACCGCGCCCAGTGAAGCGACCACCCCTTAGCCAGCGGCTTTCGCGCCTCTGGCGTCCGCGCCACGACACCCACCGTGCCCCCGGCGCCAAGCCGGCGGTGCGGCGCCGTTCGCGCTTCGACACCGTGCTGCCCAAGGTCGGCATCCGCGCGCTGCTGGTGGCGATGCTGCTGCCCGGCATCATCGGCCTGCTGGTGCTCGACAGCTGGAACGACTATCGCACGCTGGTCGAGATCACCTCCGACGCCTACGACAACAGCCTGCTCGAACCGGCCCGGGTGCTCGAGAGCAGCGTCGAGTTCGCGCCCGACCTGAGCCTGCGCATCAGCGCGCCGGTGTATGCGCAGGTGCTGCTCGAATCGCGCGCCGGGCTGCGCAAGTATTTCCGCATCGAGGAAATCGACCCGCCGGTGGTGCCGGGCGAATCGATCAGTCCGCCGCAGGGCCGCGCGCTGCTGGGCATGCCCGACCTGCCGCGTCCGCCCAAGTGGCCGTCGGTGCCGGGCGACGCCTATTTCTACGACGGCGTGTACCGCAACGACCCGGTCCGTGGCGTGGCGATCTGGCGCGATCTGTATTACCAGGGCGCGCATCGGCAGGTGCTGATCCTGGTGGCCGAAAGCACCGGCCTGCGGCTGGCCGCCGAAGATCGTGCGTGGCGTCAGGAGTTCCTGCGCGACGGCCGCATGGTCGGCCTGGTGGTGCTGCTGGTGTGGGCCGGCGTGGCGCTGGCCTTGCGGCCCCTGCACCGGCTGCGGCGCGAGATCGGCGCGCGGTCGCCCAACGACCTGATGCCGCTGGATGCCAGCCGCGTGCCGATCGAGGTCGCGCCGCTGGTCGAGGCCGTCAACCACCACATCGCGCGCTACAGCGACATCCTCGACGAGCAGTCGGACTTTCTCGCCGACGCCTCGCATCAGTTGCGCACGCCGCTGGCGATCATGCTGACGCAGGCCGAGTACGCATTGCGCGAGCGTGATCCACAGCACATGCGCGAAGGCCTGCTGGCGCTGGTCGAGCAGTTGCGCCGCACCCGCCGGTTGACCGAGCAGTTGCTGGCGCTGGCGCATGCCAGCCATGACGACGTCAGCGAAGCGCAGACCGTCGACGTCACCGCGCTGGCGCGCTCGGCGGTGCTGCACCACCTGCCGCTGGCGCGCGACAAGCAGCAGGATCTCGGCTGGCAGGACACCCGCGCGGCCAGTGGCTCGAGCGTCATCGTGCGAGGCAGCGAGGCCGAGTTGCGCGAAGCCTTGTCGAACCTGATCCACAACGCCATCCACTACGCGCATCGGGGCGCCTGCATCACCGTCTCGATCGATGTCGCCGACCAGGAAGTGCTGCTGATGGTCACCGATGATGGCCCGGGACTCGAGCCCGAATTGCGCGAACGGGCGTTCGCGCGCTTCGATCGCGCCGGCGCCGCCAAGGGTGATGGCAACGCCGGCTCGGGGCTGGGCCTGGCCATCGCACGCGCCTATGCACGGCGCAACGGCGGCGAGATCGAACTGCGCGACGGCGAGCCCAATGCGCAAGGATCGACGGGCCTGTGCGCGGTGCTGCGGCTGCCGTGTCCGGCACCGCATCCCACGCGTCCGGTGTGATTGCCGCGCCGCTGTTCCACTAGGACATACCCTTGGTCGGCATCGTGGCCTCCCTCTACAGCGCCACGCGCCCGTGCCGTGTTACATCGCTGCGAAAGCCAATCGCAAGCGTCGCTACTTAGACTGCAGCACTTTCAAACCTGACCAGCGCCCAGCGTGCGTGGCGGCACTGCGCGCGCGCCACGAATCGAACACCGGCGGCGCATGGCGATAAAGGGGAGTGCAGCGTGCAAGTATCCAAAGCAATCATGCGGCGAGAGTGGTGGGCCGGCGGGGTCATGGCCGCGCTCGGCGTGGCCGTCATCCTCGGCGGCAATCTCTACAACGTCGGTTCCTTGTCCCGCATGGGACCGGGCCTGTTCCCGATCATCCTGGGCTGCCTGCTGGTGCTGATGGGCGGTCTCATCGTGCTGGGCGCCAAGGCGCTGCCGCCGGACGACGAGGAAGAAGACCTGGGCGCGCCCGAGTGGCGCGGCTGGGCCTGCATCCTGGGCGGCCTGGTGGCGTTCATGTTCTTCGGCAAGTGGGGCGGCCTGGTGCCGGCCACCTTCGCGCTGGTGTTCATTTCGGCGATGGGCGATCGCGAGCACACCCTCAAGACCGCGCTGTTGCTGGCGCTGGGCGTGACCGTGGTCGGCAGCCTGATTTTCTCGTGGGGCCTGCAGCTCCAGTTTCCGCTGTTCCGCTGGGGTTGATCGATGGATATCTTTTCGAATCTGATGCATGGATTCTCGGTCGCTTTTGCGTTCGAGAACCTGATGTGGGCCGTGTTCGGCGTCGTGATGGGCAACCTGATCGGCGTGTTGCCCGGCATGGGCGTGCTCGCGGCGATCTCGATCCTGCTGCCGCTGACCTACACGATGACGCCGACCGCGGCGCTGGTGATGCTGTCGGGCATCTACTACGGCTCGCAATACGGCGGCGGCATCACGTCGATCATGCTGAACCTGCCGGGCACCGCCTCGCACGCGGTGGCCTGCCTGGACGGCAACCCGATGGCGCGTAACGGCAAGGCCGGCTCGGCGCTGTTCATGCTGATGTTCTCGTCGTTCTGCGGCGCGTCGGTCGGCATCCTGGCGATGATCCTGTTCTCGCCGATGCTGGTCGAAGTTGCGTTCAAGTTCGGCCCGGCCGAGTACTTCGCGATGATGATGCTGGGCCTGCTGGCCGGCGCCACGCTGGCCAAGGGCTCGGCCTTCAAGGGCGTGGCGATGGTGCTGGTCGGGCTGGTGCTGGGCGTGGTCGGCACCGACGTCAACACCGGCGTGATGCGCTTTCACTTCGGCATCCTCGAGCTCAGCGACGGCCTGCAGATCGTCGCGCTGGCGATGGGCCTGTTCGGCATCGCCGACTTCCTCAAGAACGTCAACCGCATCAACTCGAGCGCCAAGGTCATCGGCGGCGGCAAGATCACGATGAAGTCGATGCGTCCGGAGAAGGGCGACATCAAGCAGTCGGCCGGCGCGCTGGTGCGCGGCACCGCGATCGGCTCGGCCTTCGGCGTGCTGCCCGGTACCGGCCCGACCATCGCCTCGTTCATCTCGTACGCCGCCGAGAAGAAGGTCGCCAAGGAACCGCGCCGCTTCGGCCGCGGCGCTATCGAGGGCATCGCCGGTCCCGAGGCCGCCACCAGCGCCTCGACGCAGACCAGCTTCATCCCGACCATGAGCCTGGGCATCCCTGGCGATCCGGTGATGGCGCTGATGCTCGGCGCGCTGATCATCCACGGCATCCAGCCCGGTCCGCAGATGATGATCGAGCATGGCGACATGTTCTGGGGCCTGATCGCCAGCTTCTGGGTCGGCAACGTGCTGCTGCTGTTGCTGAACCTGCCGCTGATCGGCGTGTGGATCCGCATGTTGTCGGTGCCGTTCCGCTATCTGTTCCCGGCCGCGCTGTTCTTCGTCTGCGTCGGGGTCTACAGCACCAACAACAATCTGTTCGACGTGGCCATGGTGACCTTCTTCGGCGTGGCCGGCTACATGCTGATGCGCTTGCGCTTCGAGCCCGCGCCCTTGCTGCTGGGCTTCGTGCTCGGACCGATGGTCGAGGAGAACTTCCGTCGCGCGCTGCTGTTGTCGCGCGGTGACCTGGCCATCTTCATCGAGCGTCCGATCAGCCTGGGCTTCGTGATCGCCAGCGTGCTGCTGATCGTGCTGCTGCTGGTCTCGGCCATGCGCCAGCGCCGCCAGCGCATGCTGCAAGAGGCGACTGCGAACTGAGTTGTACTGGGCCCGCCGGTGACTCGGTCTGGCGGGCTTTTCTGTGCGGCGGGCAAACCATGTTACGGTTAGGCCCGCCGTTTTTTTTGCGCTGAGCCTCCATGAATATCCTGTTCGCTTCCCGTGGTTTCGACACCGAAGGTTGGGTCGCAGATTTTGCCGCTGCCCTGCCCGAATGCACCGTCACGCAATGGCGGCCGGGTGACCAGGCGCCCGCGGATGCGCAACTGGCGATCGTCTGGCAGCCGCCGCCCGAACTGTTCACGCAAGTGCCGTCGCTGCGCGCCATCTTCAACATGGGTGCCGGCGTCGATGCGCTGCTGGGCGCCGGCACGCTGGCCGACGACGTCATGGTGGTGCGCCTCGAGGACGCCGGCATGGCGGTGCAGATGGGCGAGTACTGCCTGTATGCCTTGCTGCGCCAGGCGCGCGATTTTGGTGTTTACGAACAGGCGGCGCAACGCGCCGAGTGGATCGAGACGCCGCCGCTGGACCGCCAGCAATGGCCGGTCGGCGTACTGGGCCTGGGCGTGGTCGGACGCAAGATCGCGCAGACGCTGGCCGACTTCGAGTTTCCGGTGGCCGGCTGGTCGCGCTCGGGCGGCGAACTGCCGGGTATCACCGTGCATGCCGGGCAGGCGGCGCTGCCGGACTTCCTGGCCGGCACGCGCGTGCTGATCAACGCCTTGCCGCTGACCGACGAAACGCGCGACATCCTCAACCGCGACACGCTGGGCCGCTTGCTGCCCGGCAGCTATCTGATCAACGTCGGGCGCGGCCAGCATCTGGTCGAAGAGGACCTGCTGCACGTGCTCGAGCATGGCCCGCTGGCCGGCGCGACGCTCGACGTGTTCCGCACCGAGCCGCTGCCGGCCGAGCATCCGTTCTGGCGTCATCCGGCCGTGCATGTCACGCCGCACATCGCCGCGCGCACCTTGCGGCGCGAGACCATCGAACAGATCGCCAGCAAGATCCGCGTCTATCTGGCTGGCGGCAAGCCCAGCGGCGCGGTCGAACGCGGCCGTGGTTACTGAGCGACGCTGGCGGCGCGCCTTGAACAGCGCGCCGACATGACGTATCCGGGTCATTGCACCGACGCTGCAGCGGCGCCCATGCGCCGCAATGCTGCGTCATCGCCGCCTCAGCGTGGCGTCCCCGCCAGCGGGTACACCGAGTAGGCCGCCGGCAGGCGTTCGGCCAGGAACTCGATCATCGCCTTGGCGGCCGGCAGCATGCCGCGTCGTGACGGATACACCAGATGGATGATGCCGGTGTCCGAGCGCCATTGCGGCAGCACGTGCATCAGGCTGCCGTCGCGGATCGCCGGCGCGGCCGCCATATCCGGCAGCAGCGCGATGCCGTGATGCTGGCGCGCCGCTTCGACCAATAAGGGAAAGTCGTTGGCGTACAGGCGCGCCTGCACCGTCACGTTGGCGTGCTCGTCGCGCGGCCCGTGCAGCGACCAGCGCTGCGGCCCGGCCGTGTCGCTGAAGGCCAACGCCGGATAGTCGGCCAGTTCCAGCGGATGCGTCGGCATGCCATGGCGATTGAGAAACGCCGGACTTGCCACCAGGTACGAGCCGCCGGTGCCGAGCCGGCGCACGATCAGCTCGGCATCGGTATCGAGCCGCGCGCGTACCCGGATCGCCACGTCCACGCCTTCGGCGATCAGGTCGATCCGGCGGTTGGTCGTCAGCACGTGCAGGTCGACCTTGGGCCATTGGCTCAGGAACACCGGCAGCAGCGCCGGCAGGATCTGCTGGGCCACCGCGATCGGCGCGCTCAGCACCACGGTGCCGGCCGGCTCGGCGCGCAATTGTTCGATCGCGTCATCGGCCGCATGGGCCGCGTCGATGATGCTGCGGCAATACTCCAGGTAGCGTTCGCCGGCGGTGGTCAGCCGCAGCTTGCGGGTGGTGCGCTGCAGCAGCCGCACCTGCAGCTGCTCTTCGAGCAGCGCCAGGCGACGCGACAGGCGCGACTTGGGGATGTCGAGCGCGCGCGCGGCGGCGCTGAAGCTGCCAGCCTGCACCACCTTGGCGAAGTAGTAGAGATCGTTCAGGTCGCGCATCGATTGTCCTGTTGATGGAACGATCTATGCATTCTAGGCCTATTTATCGATCCAATCGCGCTGCGTAAAGTGGAGCCCATCAACCCAATGCGCGGCTGGCCCGCCACCCCAGGAGCCCACTCATGAAGACCCTCGTCCTGCTGTCCTCGATCCTCGGCGATGCCTCGCTGTCCGGCGGCCTGGCCCGTCATGCCATCGACGACATCCGCGCCAGCGAGCCGGACGCCCAGATCGTCGTGCGCGACCTGGCCGCCCAGCCGATCCCGTATTTCGACGGCAGCACCGCCGGCGCGCTGTTCACGCCGGCCGAGCAGCGCACGCCGGCCCAGCAGGCGCTGGTCGACCTCAGCGACACGCTGGTCCAGGAGCTGTTCGACGCCGAACGCATCGTGTTCGCCGTGCCGGTCTACAACTTCGGCATTCCGGCGCAGCTCAAGAGCTATCTCGACTACGTCGCGCGCGCCGGCATCACGTTCCGCTATACCGCCCAGGGCACCTCGGAAGGCCTGATCACCGGCAAGCAGGTCATCGTGCTGGTCTCGCGCGGCGGCGTCGCCGAAGGCACGCCGGTCGACTCGATCACGCCCTACCTGCAGACCATGCTGGGTTTCCTCGGCATGAACGACGTCACGGTGATCGCCGCCGAGGGCGTCAAGATGGGCAAGGACGGACTCGACCGCGCGCTGTCGTCGGCGCGTCAGCGCATCGACACGGTGCTCGCCGCATAAGTCCGCTCGGGTGCGCCTGCACACTGTGCTGGCCGCATCAGTCCGCTCGGGGGGCCCTGCACGCGGTGCTGGCCGCACAAGTCCCGGCCGGCGGCCACGGTACACGCGGCCGGCCGGCGCCGGCCCCGCCACGCGCCGTCAGGCGTTGAAGCCGGCGTCGACCGTCATCACCGAGCCGGTCATGAACTGGGCCTCGGCGCTGGCCAGAAAGCTCACCGCCGCGGCGATGTCGGCCGGGTGGCCATAACGGCCCAGTGCCGTCAGGCGCCGGTTCGGCTCGGCCCATTCGCCATCGGCCGGATTCTGGTCGGTGTCGATCGGGCCCGGCTGCACCAGGTTCACGGTGATGTTGCGCGGCCCCAGCTCGCGAGCCAGCCCACGGTTGAAGGCCAGCAGCGCCGACTTCGACATCGAATACACCGTCAGGCCCGGATAGGGCACCCGTTCACCCAGGCACGACCCGATCGTGATGATGCGGCCGCCATCGCGCAGTTGCGGGATCGCCGCCCGCGCGGCCAGCACCGCCGAGCGCGCGTTGACGTGCAGCACCGCGTCGATGGCGGCCAGGTCCATCTCGACCAGCGGACCGCTGCGTGCGATGCCGACGTTGTTCACCAATATGTCGAGGCCGCCGAAAGCCTGCACGGTGGCCTCGACCGAACGCCGCACCGCGGCAGGGTCGCCACTGTCGGCCTGGATCGCCAGGCCGCGGCGGCCCAGCTGGCCGATGCGGCTGGCGATCGCGGCCGCCTTGTCGGTCGAGTTCAGGTAGGTGATCGCGACATCGGCGCCGCGTTCGGCCAGCGCCAGCGCGATGCCGGCGCCGATGCCGCGCGAAGCGCCGGTCACCAGCGCGCGCTTGCCGCGTAGCGACTCGGCCGGCGCGCTGCTGCGCTGCGTGCC
>JAEZBO010000104.1 GCA_023427085.1 Pseudomonadota bacterium | reverse complement strand
GGATGGCGCAGCGTCAGCCGGCCCACCGTAGGGGTGTAGAAGCCGGTGATGCAGTTGAACAGCGTGGTCTTCCCGGCGCCGTTCGGACCGATGATCGCGGTGATCTCGCCGTTGTTCGCCGAAAAGGACACGTCGTTGACCGCCACCAGACCGCCGAAGCGCATGGTGAGGTGCTCGACCGTCAGGAGAGGCGGTTTGCTCATGGACTGATCCGTCATCACTTCGCCCTCCCCCCGGCGATGCCCTGGCCGCCGGCGGCGGCGGTGCCTGCGGCGGGGCCTCCGCTTCCGCCCTTGGGACGGCCATGGAGGAGGATGGTCGGATCGCGGTGGGCCAGTAGGCCACGCGGGCGCCACAGCATGATGAGCACCATGCCCATGCCGAACGTCAGCATGCGATAGTCGGCCAGTTCACGGAAGGCTTCCGGAAGGCCGATGACGAGGATGGTGGCCACGACCACGCCGATCTGGCTGCCCATGCCACCCAGAACCACGATGGCGAGGATGATCGCCGATTCGATGAAGGTGAAGCTCTCCGGGCTGATGAAGCCCTGGCGGGTGGCGAAGAAGGACCCGGCGAATCCGCCGAACATCGCCGCGATGGCGAAGGCCGCCAGCTTCATGTTCGTACGGTTGATGCCCAGCGAGGCGCAAGCGATGTCGTCCTCGCGAAGCGCCTCCCAGGAGCGGCCCAGCGGCAGCTTGCGGACACGCATGGTGAACAGGTTCACCACCAGGGCCAGCATCAGGATCAGGTAATAGAGGAAGATGATCCGGTGCAGCGGGCTGAACTCCAGACCGAACAGCTCGTGGAAGGCCGCGGTGCCCTCCGCCGGAGTCCGCGTGAAGTCGGCGATGCCGAAGAAGCTCGGGCGCGGAATGCCGGAGATGCCGTTGGGACCACCGGTGAACTGGTACCAGTTGATCAGGATGATGCGGATGATCTCACCGAAGCCCAGCGTCACGATGGCGAAATAGTCGCCACGCAGACGCAGGACCGGGAAGCCCAGCAGCACGCCCGACAGCGCCGCCAGCAAACCCGCCAACGGCAGGCAGACCCAGAAGCTGAAGCCGAAATAATGAGCCAGCAGCGCGTAGGAGTAGGCGCCCACCGCGTAGAAGGCCACATAGCCGAGGTCGAGCAGGCCGGCGAGGCCGACCACGATGTTCAGGCCCCAGCCCAGCATGATGTAGGTCAGCAGCAGGATGCCGATGTCCAGCAGCTGGCGGTCGGCCAGCGGCGTGAACGGGAACACCAGCGCCACGGCGACGCCGATCGGACCCAGCCAGCGGGAGGCGTGCTGGACCTGCGCCGCGATGTGGTCCATCCGCTTGTCGCGCTCCGCCTGCGACAGCTTGGAACGGCCTGTGCGGATCGCCAGGATGGCGCGGATCGCGATGACGGCGCCCCCGCCGATCAGGATGACCCGCAGGGCCTCCGTCGGCATGGCGATGAAGAATCCGGCCGCGGTGGTGACGGCGGCCAGGAGCAGGACGATGGCCGCGTGCCCCTCGCGGATCAGGCAGAGGCCGAGGCGCCCGAGGAAGACCAGACCGACGGCGGCGGCCACCTCGTTCCAGCGGGTTTCCAGACCGAGGCCGGTGGGACGATCCACCGTGCGCAGGCCGACCAGCGGAATCGTCAGAAGAAGGGCGACGAAGGCGGTCATCGCCGCCTCCTTCAGGATCGCGGGCCAGGCGATGGCCCGCGGCGAAGACATGGAAATCGCGGTCATGGCCTCACACCTTCTCGATTTCCGGACGGCCCAGCAGGCCGGTCGGACGGAAGATCAGGACGAGCACGAGAATCGTGAAGGTCGCCACGTCCTTCCATTCGCTGCCCATGTAGCCCGACCAGAAGGCTTCGATCAGGCCGATGACCACGCCGCCCAGCATGGCGCCCGGAAGGGAACCGATGCCGCCGAGCACCGCGGCGGTGAAGGCCTTAACGCCGGCCAGGAAGCCGATGTAGAAGTCAATCACGCCATAAATCAGCAGAACCATCATGCCCGCGACGGCGGCCAGGGCGGCGCCCATGACGAAGGTCAGCGAAATGACGCGGTCGACGTTGACGCCCAGCAGGCCGGCCATCTTCTTGTCCTGCTCGCACGCGCGTTGCGCGCGGCCGAGCGAGGTGCGGGTGATGAGCTGGGTGAATCCGTACATCAGCGCGATCGTGATGACGATCGTCGCCAGACGTACGTAGCTGACCGACACGGCGCCGTCCATCAGGGTCAGGTTGCCGGGAAGGATCGGCTGCAGCGGCTTGCTGCGCGCGCCCTGCAGGATCTGAACGTAGTTCTGCAGGAAGATCGACATGCCGATCGCCGAGATCAGCGGCGCCAGGCGCGGCTAATTTCGCAGCGGCCGATAGGCGATGCGCTCCACCGTCCAACCATAGACGGCGGTGAACAGCATCGATGCCACCAGCATGACGAGAAGCGCCAGCGGCACCCAGGTGATGCCCAGGGCGCCGAGCGCCAGGAACGTGATCAGGGCCACGAAGGCACCGATCATGTAAATCTCGCCATGAGCGAAGTTGATCATGCCGATGATGCCGTACACCATCGTGTAGCCGATGGCGATCAAGGCGTAGATGGCGCCCAGCGACAGGCCGTTGAACAGCTGCTGGGTCAACTGCGGTAGTAAGTCGGACATTTTGCCGGGCTCCAAATGGCGCCGGCTCCGGACAGGCCAGCGCGGGGGCGGACCTGTTGCCACCCCGCTACGCCACGGCCGCAGCGGCCCCCTGGGGGGCAGCTAGCCGTCGACGCAGCGAGGGGGCTTTTCCGGAGCCGGAAACCTGGGCATACAGGAGAAAGGCCCGCGCGCCTTGCGCGGCGGGCCGTACTGCGGGTGCTTACAGCTGGCTCTTGTTGCCCGCCTTGTCCCACTTGTAGACAGCGAACTCGAAGTCCTTCAGGTCACCCTTGGCGTCGAATTCTACCTTGCCGATCGCCGTGTTGAAGCTGGTCTTGTGCAGATAGTCGGCAACTTTCTCGGGATCCTCGCCCACCGCGTTGATGCCGTCGGCGATCAGTTGCACCGCCGCGTAGGCCGGCATCTGGAAGGCGCCGTCCGGATCGCGCTTGGCGTCGCGGAAGGCCTTGACGATGCCTTCGTTGCCCGGCAGCTTGGTGAAGTCGGCCGGCAGCGTCACCAGCAGGCCGTCGATGGCCGGACCGGCGATGGCGACCAGATCCTGGTTGGCGGTGCCTTCCGGACCCATGTACTGGACGTTCAGGCCCTGTTCGCGCGACTGGCGCAGCAGCAGGCCCAGCTCGGGGTGGTAACCACCGAAGTAGACCAGGTCGACCCCGGCCGACTTGAGCTTGGTGATCACGGCCGAGTAGTCGCTGTCGCCGACGTTGATGCCTTCGAAGATCGTGACGTTGACGCCCTCTTTCTTGAGCGAGTCGCGCACCTGCGTGGCCACGCCCGAACCGTAGGTCTGCTTGTCGTGCAGCACGGCGACCTTGGTCGGCTTGAGGGTCTTGGCGATGTAGCCGGCGGCGAACGGACCTTGCTGGTCGTCGCGGCCGATGGTGCGGAAGAAGAAATGCGGCTTGGTCGTGTCGGTCACCAGCGGCGAGGTCGCGCCCGGGGTGATGGCGACGATGCCTTCCGATTCGTAGACGTTCACGGCCGGCACGGTCACGCCCGAGCAGGCGTGCGCCACGGCGAACTTGGCGCCGGAGTTGACCACGCGGTTGGCGGCGGGCACGGCCTGCTTGGGCTCGCAGCCGTCGTCGATGAGGATGGGCTCGAGCTGCTTGCCCTTGACGCCGCCCTTGGCGTTGATGGTCTCGATGGCGGTCAGCGCGCCGGCCTGGATCTGCGTGCCGTACTGGGTGTTGGGCCCGGTCATGGGTTGAGGAATGCCGATCTTGATCGTATCGGCGGCATGGGCCGCGCCAGCCAGTGCGAGGGCACCGATGGCGAGCGTGAGGGGCTTGACGCGCTGCAGCAGGTTCATGCTTGGGATCTCCAGCAGAAGAAAATGGACATTGGGTCTTTGCCCCAGGGGTCGCTCGAGAACAGATCGTGATCGACACCCGGGACTGGGATCACCGGTCTTGGGTACACACGAACAAGGCGCGTATTCTGTAAGCAGGCGATAACCCTGTCACTGCGTGTATTCCCCAATAAGTCGCTCTAGGCGCAAAAAACGTGCCATATCGCCAGCCCGGTCCCCCGGGCGGTTTCGGCGAGATTGCGCACCAGATCGGCGCTTATCGACGCCGAAACGCGCACCGGCTCGGTGCGGCAGGGAAAGAAAGGAAAAATTAGGGACGGCCCGGCGCGGGACGGCTTTGATCCCGACGGCTGTATTCCGGACAGCTTTACCGCAGATGGTTCCACCCCAAGACGGCCCTACCCCGGGCGGCCCTAACCCGGGCGGCCCTATCCCGGGCGGCCCTATCCCGGGCGGCCCACATTCCACATCAGCGCGCGGAACGGCGCCAGCAGGCCGGCATTGACCGCCAGCTTGACCAGCAGGTCGCCCAGCAGCCAGGTAACCCACGGCGCGCCGGTGCCGGCGAACGCGATGCCGAAGAACAGCGCGGTGTCCAGCGTCGCCGCGAAGGCGCCCGAGACCAGCGGCGCGCGCCACCAGCGGCCGGCGCGCAGGCGATCGAAGATGTGGATGTCGAGCATCTGCGCGCACAGAAAGGCCGTGCCCGAGGCCAACGCGATGCGCGGCGTGGCGACGAACAGCGACGCCAGCACCGCGATCGAGAAACCGACCCAGGCCACCCGCCGCGCCGCCGCCGGACCGTAGCGGCGGTTCAGCAGATCGGTGACCAGGAAGGCCACCGGATAGCTCAGGGCGCCCCAGGTCAGCCAGTCGTTGATCGGGAACTGCACCAGGTAGTTCGAGCCGACAACGATCAGGCCCATGATGGCCACCGCGCAGCCGAAGGCCGCGCTGCTCATGCGCGCGTACGGGCCGGAGGCGGCGGCGGCCGGAATCACCGGCCGAACTCCTCGCCCAGTTCGTGGCCGCGCCGCGCGGCCGCCTGCATCGCGCGGGCCACCGAGTCGCGCAGGCCGTCCTGCTCGAACACCGCCAGCGCCGCGGCGGTGGTGCCGCCCTTGGACGTGACGCGCTCGCGCAGCAGCGCCGGCGGGTCGTCGGATTCGGCCGCCAGCCGCGTCGCGCCCGCCAGCGTCGCCAGCGCCAGTTCGCGCGCCTGCGCCGCGGTCAGGCCGAGCGCCTGTCCGCCGGCGATCAGCGACTCGATGAACAGGAAGACATAGGCCGGCCCGCTGCCCGACAGCGCCGTCACGGCGTCGAGCGCCGCATCGTCGTCGACCCAGGTGACCTGGCCGACCGATTCGAGCATGGCCTGCGCCAGCGCCCGGTCGTCCGTGGAGACGCCGGGCAAGGCCGCCAGGCCGCTGGCGCCGGCGCCGACCAACGCCGGCGTGTTGGGCATGCAACGCACCAGCCGCGCCCAGGCTTGCTGCCCGTCTCCCAGCCAGGCCGCCAGCGTGTCGGCGCGGATGCCGGCTGCGACGCTGATCACCAGCGTGTCCGGCCGCAGGTAGCCACGCGTGGCGGCGACCACCTCGCGCATGTTCTGCGGCTTGACCGCGTAGATCCACACGGTGGCCTGCGCCAGCGCCGCGTCGGGCGCCGCGGCCACCGTCATGCCGCGGTCGCGCCAGCCCTGGTGGGCGGCGGCGTTGATCTCGACGACATGGATGTGATCGGCCGGGCAGATCTTGCCAGCCAGGCCGGCGGCCAATGCGGCGGCCATGTTGCCGCCGCCGATGAAGGCGATGCGAGGAGTCGTTTGCATGGAATCAGCGGGCGCCGGGCACCCGTCCGGAAGGGGGCACGCGGCCCGATCAGAAAAAGACGGTCTGCACAAAAATGCCGGCAAACACCGAAAAACCGAACCAGGTATTGTGCAGGAAGGCACGGAAACACGCCGCCGCGTCGCGTCCGCGGATCCACCACAGGTGCAGTAGCGCGATGCCGGCCGCGCCGGCCATCCCCAGCGCATAGGGCCAGCCGTAACCCAGCAGCGAGCCGGCCACGCCCAGCAGCGCCAGCGTGCCGGCGTAGCACAGCGCCACCATCGCCACGTCCCAGCGGCCGAAGGTGATCGCCGAGGTCTTCAGGCCCAGCTTGAGGTCGTCGGGCCGGTCGACCATCGCGTATTCGGTGTCGTAGGCCATCGCCCACAGGATGTTGGCCGCCAGCATGATCCAAGCGGCCAGCGGGATCTGGTCCTGCAGCGCGGCGAATCCCATCGGGATGCCGAAGCCGAAGGCGATGCCCAGATAGGCCTGCGGGATCGCGAAGAAACGCTTCATCAGCGGATACGAGGCCGCCAGGAAGGCGCCGGCGAACGCCAGCTTGATCGTCAGCGCGTTGAGCGGCAGCACCAGCGTGAACGACACCAGCGCCAGCACGGCCGCCACCAGCAGCGCCTCGCGCGGGCGGATCTGGCCGGTGGTCAGCACGCGCGCCTGCGTGCGCGCCACGTGCAGGTCGATGTCGCGGTCGAAGTAGTCGTTGATCGCGCAGCCGGCCGAGCGCATCAGCGCGGTGCCGGTGGCGAAGATCAGCACCACCCACCAGGTCGGCGAACCGTCGCCGGCCGCCCACATGGCCCACAGCGTCGGCCACAGCAGCAGCAGGATGCCGATCGGCTTGTCGGCGCGCACCAGGCGCAGATACAGATGCAGGCGCTGGCGCCAGGAAATCGACGGAAGGTGGGGCTGGGTGTGCATGGGCGGCTAGGATACCAGCGCGGGCGCGGCGCGCCCCCCCACCCCCCCCCCGCAACGTGGGGTTGCAAAGCCTCATTTGACAGCCTGCCCGCCCGGTGAGACATTCTGGCGTCACAGAGTAGTCACAAACAAGACATAAGCTGATCCGCTTGGCCTCGAGCAACCCCCGAGCGCCCGAGTCACGAGACAACGGAGAAATCATGCGCACCCACCCCCTACGCGCCGCCAGCCTGGCCGCCCTGCTGTGTACGCTGGGCACCGCCCACGCCGCGACCGACATCCAGTTCTGGCATTCGATGGAAGGCGCGCTCGGCGAACGCGTCAACGAGCTGGCCGCCGATTTCAACAAGAGCCAGTCCGACTACGTGGTCAAGCCGGTCTACAAGGGCAACTACGGCGAATCGATGAACGCCGGCATCGCGGCGTTTCGCGCCGGCAACGCACCCGACATCCTGCAGGTGTTCGAGGTCGGCACGGCCACGATGATGTACGCCAAGGGCGCGATCAAGCCGGTGCAGCAGATGTCCGAAGAGGTCGGCGACCCGATCGATCCGTCGGTGTTCATCGGCGCGGTGGCCGGTTATTACTCGTCGCCCGAGGGCAAGCTGGTGTCGATGCCGTTCAACAGCTCGACGCCGGTGTTCTACTACAACAAGGACGCCTTCAAGAAGGCCGGCCTGGATCCCGAAAAGCCGCCCAAGACCTGGGAAGAGCTGGCCGCCGCCGGCCGCAAGCTGCGCGAAGCCGGGCTCGAGTGCGGCTACACGACCGGCTGGCCCTCGTGGGTGCAGCTCGAGACCTTCTCGGCCTGGCACAACGTGCCCTACGCCACCCGCGCCAACGGTTTCGAAGGCCTGGACGCGCGCCTGGCGGTCAACAGCGAACTGCACGTGCGCCACCTGACCAACCTGGCGACGCTGGCCAAGGAAGGCGTGTTCACCTATGGCGGACGCGGCGACGAGCCCAACGGCCTGTTCATCTCGGGCCGCTGCGGCATGTTCACCGGCTCGAGCGGCGGCCGCGCCAACATCCAGAAGAACGCCAAGTTCGAATTCGGCGTCTCGACGCTGCCCTATTACGAAGGGGTGCAGGGCGCACCGCAGAACTCCATCATCGGTGGCGCCTCGCTGTGGGTGTTCGCCAACAAGTCGCCCGAGATCTACAAGGGCGTGACGCGTTTCTTCAAGTTCCTGGCCAGCCCCGAGATCGCCGCCAAGTGGCACCAGCAGACCGGCTACGTGCCGGTCACCAAGGCTGCCTACGAAGCCACGCGCAAATCGGGCTACTACGACAAGAACCCGGGCACCGATGTCGCCGTCAAGCAGCTCGACGTCGAGACCACCGCGCAATCGCGCGGCATCCGCCTGGGCTACCTGCCGCAGATCCGTGAACTGGAAGACGCCGAGATGGAACGTATCTTCTCGGGCAAGACCCAGCCCAAGGCCGGCCTGGACAACATCGTCAACCGCGGCAACGAACTGCTCGAACGTTTCGAGAAGAGCGCCCGCTGACGGACCCCTCCCGACGGCGCGCCCGCGCTGCACCGGCCTGCCGGCCGGCGTAGCGCGCGGCCACCGCGTGCGCATCGCAAAACATGGAAAAACGCGTCGTCTTCGGGCACAAGACCCTGCCCTACCTGCTGCTGGCGCCACAGCTGATCGTCACTGTGGTGTTCTTCTTCCTGCCCGCCGGCCAGGCGCTGTGGCAATCGTTCCAGCTCGAGGACGTGTTCGGCCTGTCGACGCAGTTCGTCGGGCTGGCCAACTTCGCCGACCTGTTCCGCAACCAGGACTACCTCGACTCGTTCCGCGTCACCGCGCTGTTCTCGGTGCTGGTGGCCGTCGTCGGCCTGTCGGTCTCGCTGCTGCTGGCGGTGATGGCCGACCGCGTGGTGCGCGGCGCCGGCCTGTACAAGACGCTGTTGATCTGGCCGTATGCGGTGGCGCCGGCGGTGGTCGGCGTGCTGTGGCTGTTTTTGTTCTCGCCGGCGGTCGGCGTGCTGGCGGTCGCGCTGCGCGAGGCCGGCGTGGGCTGGAATCCGCGGCTCGACGGCAACCAGGCCATGACGCTGGTGGTGATCGCCGCGATCTGGAAGCAGATCTCGTACAACTTCCTGTTCTTCCTGGCCGGCCTGCAGTCGATCCCGCGCTCGCTGATCGAGGCGGCCGCGATCGACGGCGCCAGTCCGGCCCGGCGCTTCTGGACCATCGTCTTCCCGCTGCTGTCGCCGACCACCTTCTTCCTGCTGGTGGTCAACGTGATCTACGCCTTCTTCGATACCTTCGCGGTGATCGACACGACCACCCAGGGCGGCCCCGGCACATCCACCGCGATCCTGGTCTACAAGGTCTACAGCGACGGCTTCCGCGGCCTGAACCTGGGTGCCTCGGCGGCGCAGTCGGTGATCCTGATGCTGATCGTCATCGCGCTGACGGTGGTGCAGTTCCGCTACATCGACCGCAAGGTCAATTATTAGCCGCCGCGGGCGGCTCCTGCTGATACCGGACACGCGACGATGATAGAACGCCGTCCCTGGCTCGATTTCATGGCCCACGCCATCCTGGTGCTGGGCCTGCTCATCGTGGCATTCCCGCTCTACGTCGCCTTCGTCGCGTCGACCCAGACCGCGCGCGAGGTCGCCAACGCGCCGATGTCGCTGCTGCCGGGCTCGCACTTCATCGAGAACTACACCCGCGCGCTGTTCGCCGGCGCCTCGGCCGGCACCGGCGGCTACGCCCCGCCGGTCGGCCGCATGATGTGGGTCAGCCTGGTCATGGCGCTGGGCATCGCCTTGGGCAAGATCGCGATCTCGCTGCTGTCGGCGTTCGCGGTGGTGTATTTCCGCTTTCCGATGCGCATGTTCTTTTTTTGGATGATCTTCGTCACGCTGATGCTGCCGGTCGAGGTGCGCATCGCGCCGACCTACAAGGTGGTCGCCGACCTGGGCCTGCTCAACAGCTATGCCGGCCTGACGCTGCCGCTGATCGCCTCGGCCACCGCGACCTTCCTGTTCCGGCAGTTCTTCATGACCATCCCCGACGAACTGATCGAGGCGGCCCGCATCGACGGCGCCGGACCCATGCGCTTTTTCAAGGACATCCTGCTGCCCTTGTCGCGCACCAGCATCGCGGCGCTGTTCGTGATCCAGTTCATCTATGGCTGGAACCAATACCTGTGGCCGCTGCTGGTGACCACGCAAGAAGACATGTACCCGGTGGTGATCGGCATTCGCCGCATGATCAGCGGCGGCGACGGCGTGACCGAATGGAACATCGTCATGGCCACCGCGATCCTGGCCATGCTGCCGCCCGGCCTGGTGGTGATATTGATGCAGCGATGGTTCGTCAAGGGCCTGGTAGACAGCGAGAAATAACGAGATGGCGACACTGACCCTGCGCAAGGTCACCAAGACCTACCCCGGCGGCGTGGCCGTCATCCACGGCATCGACATGGACATCGCCGACGGCGAGTTCATCGTCATCGTCGGCCCCAGCGGCTGCGGCAAGTCGACGCTGCTGCGCATGGTCGCCGGGCTCGAGAGCATCAGCGGCGGCGAGATCCTGATCGACGGCAAGGTCGTCAACACGCTCGAGCCGGCCGAGCGCGACATCGCGATGGTGTTCCAGAACTACGCGCTCTACCCGCACATGTCGGTCTACGACAACATGGCCTATGGCCTGAAGATCCGCAAGCAGGGCAAGGAAGAGATCGACCGGCGCGTCAAGGCCGCCGCGCAGATCCTTGAACTGGGCGCGCTGCTCGAGCGCCGGCCGCGCCAGCTGTCGGGCGGACAGCGCCAGCGCGTCGCGATGGGCCGCGCAATCGTGCGCGAACCCAAGGTCTTCCTGTTCGACGAACCCTTGTCCAACCTGGACGCCAAGCTGCGCGTGCAGATGCGGTTGCAGATCCAGCAACTGCATCGGCGCCTGGGCACCACCAGCCTGTACGTCACGCACGACCAGGTCGAGGCGATGACGCTGGCGCAACGCATGATCGTCATGAACAAGGGCGTGCCCGAGCAGATCGGCACGCCGGCCGAGGTCTTCGACCAGCCGGCCTCGGTGTTCGTGGCCGGTTTCATCGGCTCGCCGCCGATGAACCTGATCGAGGTGCAGACCGGCCTGGAAGGCTCGGTGCGCACCGCCGACGGCACGCCGCTGCACATCCCCTCTTCCGACGTGCCGGCCGAGGTGCGCGGACGCCGGGTGATCCTGGGCATGCGGCCCGAACACATGCTGATCCATGCGACCGGCCTGAAGCTCAAGATCGACATGATCGAGACGCTGGGCTCGGAGCAACTGGTGCACGGCCGCTGCGGCGAGGTGCCGATGGTGGTGCGCTGCGCCACCCGCACCGGCGGCCCGGCGCCGGCCCAGATCGGCGAAGCCATGGACGTCGGCCCGGACGGCCGCCATCCGCTGCACTGGTTCGAAGTCGAATCCGGCCGCCGCGTCGTCGGCCTGTAAAAAACGGCCCCGAGGGGCCGTTTTTTATTGGGGCTGGTCAAGCCCCTCCCGCCGCCGGGCCGCCCCAAGGCGGGAGCGCCCCCCTGGGGGGCAGCAAGCCGAAGGCGCGGCGTGGGGGCTTTTATTTAACGGCGGTCTTGCTGCCGTCCTTGTGCCACGTGAACACGTCGAACTCGAATTTCTCGAGGTCGCCCTGCTCGTTCCACGAGACCTTGCCCACCGGCGTATCGAAGCTGTTGGCATGCAGGTAGGCGGCGACCTTGGTCGGGTCGGTGCTGCCGCTGCCCTTGATCGCGTCGGCGATCACCTGCGTGGCCGTGTAGGCGGTCAGCTGGAAGGCGCCGGACGGATTGCGCTTCTTGTCGGTGAAGGCCTTGACGATGTCGGCGTTGGCCGGGTCGGCCGAGAAGTCGGCCGGCAGCGTCACCAGCATGCCCTCGACGGCGTCGCCGGCGATCGCGTTGATGTCGGGATTGCCGGTGCCCTCGGGGCCCATGAAACGCACCGTCAGGCCCTGCTCGGCGCCCTGGCGCATCAGCAGGCCCATTTCGGGGTGGTAGCCGCCGAAGTAGACAAAATCGACGCCAGTCGACTTGAGCTTGGTGATGATGGCCGAATAGTCGGTATCGCCGGCGTTGATGCCTTCGAACACCGGCACCTCGAGCTTGGCGTCCAGCAGGCCCTGGCGCACCGAACTGGCGATGCCCTGGCCGTAGGACTGCTTGTCATGCAGCACCGCGACCTTGGACGGCTTGATCTTGTCGATGATGAACTGCGCGGCGGCCGGACCCTGCTGGTCGTCGCGGCCGATGGTGCGGAAGATGAACTCGTAGTTCTTACCGTCCGTCACCGCCGGTGCGGTGGCCGACGGCGTCACCATCACCACGCCTTCGGTATCGTAGACGTCGGCCGCGGCGATCGTCGCGCCCGAACACACATGGCCGACCACGAAGCCGATTTCCTGGTTGACCACGCGGTTGGCGGCGACCGGACCCTGCTTGGGTTCGCAGCCGTCGTCGATGGTCACCACTTCGAGCTGCTGGCCCTGCACGCCGCCACCGGCGTTGATGCGCTCGACCGCGGTCATCACGCCTTCGCGGACCATGTCCCCGTATTGCGTCAGGGCACCGGTGGTGGGGCCGACGACGGCGATCTTGATGCTGTCGGCATGGGCGGCCGGCATCGCCAGTCCCAGGGCCAGCGCCAGCGGCGCCAAACGGATTGCGAGTTTCATGAGTGCGCTCCTTTGATGGATCTGTTCGTCTACCGGCCGCGCGCCAGGCGCCGCACCGGAATGGGGCCAAGGATACACGATGCAAATCGACGGACACCGGCCCATCCCTTATGCGAAAAATGACATATGCAAACGGGAATTTATTATTTTGAGTTAGCTATGACGGCCTGCATCATGCGGTCATGCGATTTCAACCGATCATCGTTCCGGGCTGGAAGAACTCCGGCCCCGGCCACTGGCAAAGCCTGTGGGCCGAGCAGTTGCCGCACGCGGTGCGCGTGACGCAACACGACTGGGACCACCCCGATCCGCTGCTGTGGACCGCCGGCGTCGCCAAGGCCGTCGACGCGGCGACCTGTCCGGCGCTGCTGATCGCACACAGCCTGGGCTGCCTGGCGGTCGCGCGCCTGCCGATGGCGCTGCGCGCCAAGGTCGCCGGCGCGCTGCTGGTCGCGCCGGCCGACATCGAGCGCGACGAGGCGCCCGAGGCCTTGCGCGGCTTCGCGCCGATCGCCGACCAGCCGCTGCCGTTCCAGAGCGTGGTGGTCGCCAGCGACGACGATCCGTGTTGCCGGCTCGAACGGGCCCGCCAGTTCGCGCATGCCTGGGGCAGCCGGCTGGTGGTGCTGCCGCAGGCCGGCCACATCAATGCCGACAGCGGCTACGGCGCCTGGCCGCAGGGCCTGAAGCTGCTGGGCGCGCTGCGCCGGCGCGCGGTCTGGCGCGTGACGCCGCCGGCGCCGCGCATCCCCCCGGTGGCCGACGCCTCGGCCAGTTGACGACGATTTTTTCTTTTTTAGTACCGACCTTACGGAACCTGCCATGAAGCTCCAGCGTGTTGTTGCCCTGACTGCCCTGCTCGCCGCCACTGCCGGCCTGCCCGCCCATGCCCAGCAGACCCTGCTGAACACGTCGTACGACGTCGCGCGGGAACTCTTCACCGAGATCAACCCCAAGTTCGTCGACCACTGGAAAAAGACCACCGGCGAAACCATCACGATCGACCAGTCGTTCGGCGGCACGTCCAAGCAGGCGCAGGCCATCCTGCAAGGCCTGAAGGCCGACACCGTGACCTTCAACCAGGTGCCCGACGTTGACATCCTGGCCAGCCGTGGCCTGGTCGCCAAGGATTGGCAGCAGCGCTTCGCCAACAACAGCTCGCCGTACTACAGCACCATCGCCTTCCTGGTGCGCAAGGGCAATCCCAAGGGCATCAAGAGCTGGGACGACCTGGTGCGCGACGACGTCAAGGTGGTGTTCCCCAACCCCAAGACCTCCGGCAACGCCCGCTACACCTACCTGGCCGCCTGGCTGTACGCCGATCAGAAGTTCGGCGGCGACCAAGCCAAGACGCGCGACTTCGTCGGCAAGCTGCTGGCCAACGTCGAAAGCTTCCCGACCGGTGGCCGCGGCGCCACCGTGGCGTTCGCGCAGAACAACCAGGGCGACGCGGTGCTGACCTTCGAATCCGAGGTCAACAACATCGCCAAGAGCGACGAGTTCAAGGCCCAGGGCTTCGAGGTCGTGGTGCCGCCGGTCAGCGTGCTGGCCGAGTTCCCGGTCGCGGTGGTCGACAAGGTGGTCGACGAGAAGAAGACCCGCAAGCTGGCCGAGGCCTTCCTGCAATACCAGTACTCGCCCGAGATCCAGCGCCTGCTGGCCGGCTACAACCTGCGTGTGCACGATGCCGCGGTGGTCAAGGAAACCGCCGACCGCTTCCCCAAGATCGAGCTGATCAACCCCACCGACAAGCTGGGCAGCTGGGCCGACATCACCAAGACCCACTTCGCCTCGGGCGGCGTGCTGGACGAGCTGCTGGCCAAGGGACGCTGATAGAATCCGTCCCCAAGCGAGACGCCGCCGGGCGTCTCGAAGGCGCCGTGCTGGCCAGTCCAGTCACGGCGCTTCGCCTTTGACCACTCCCGGATACCGGCCATGCCGTCATTCTTCACTCGCCACCCCACCTTGCCGGGCTTCGGGCTGAGCTTCGGGGTCAGCGTGCTGTACCTGTCGCTGGTCATCCTGCTGCCGATCACGGCGCTGTTCCTGTACGTCAGCGACATGAGCTGGGCGCAGTACTGGCGCGCCATCAGCGATCCGCGCGTGGTGGCGAGCTATCGGGTGACGGTCGGCGGCGCCGCACTGTCGACGCTGATCGTGACGCTGATCGGCCTGCTCATCGCGTGGGTGCTGGTGCGCTACGACTTTCCGGGCCGGCGCCTGCTGGACGCGCTGGTCGACCTGCCGTTCGCGCTGCCGACCGCGGTGGCGGGCCTGACGCTGTCGGTGCTGCTGTCGCCCGGCGGCTGGCTGGGCCAGTGGCTGGCGCCGCTGGGCTGGAAGGTCGCCTATGCCTATCCGGGCCTGGTGATCGCGATGATCTTCACCAGCCTGCCCTTCGTGGTGCGCTCGGTGCAGCCGGTGCTGGCCGAGCTGGGCAGCGAATACGAGGAAGCCGCCCACACGCTGGGCGCCACCGAGTTGCAGACCGCCTGGCGCGTGCTGCTGCCGGCGCTGATCCCGGCGCTGACCACCGGCGCCTCGCAGGCCTTCATCCGCAGCCTGGGCGAGTTCGGCGCGGTCGTCATGATCGCCGGCAACATGCCCTACAAGACCGAGATCACGTCGCTGATGATCTTCACGCGGCTCAACGAATACGACTATCCGGCCGCTGCCGCGATCGCCAGCGTCGTGCTGCTGGCCTCGCTGCTGCTGCTGTTCCTGCTGCAGGTGGTGCAAGGCCGGCTGCTGCCCTGGCAACGGAGCGGGCAATGACGATGAAAAAGCCGCGCAACTGGAAACAATGGTCGCTGGTCGGCGTCGCCGCGCTGCTGGCGCTGCTGCTACTGGTGCTGCCGCTGGCGCTGATCTTCACGCGCGCGCTGGCCGGCGGCATCGAGATGATGCTGGCCAACCTGGCCGAGAGCGAGATGCAGCACGCCATCAGCCTGACGCTGCTGGCGGCGGTGGTCACGGTGCCGATCAACGTGGTGTTCGGCATCCTGCTGGCCTGGTGCGTGACCCGTTATTCGTTCCGTGGCCGCAAGCTGCTGATCACGCTGATCGACATCCCCTACGCCACCTCGCCGGTGGTCGCCGGCCTGTGCTACCTGGTGGTGTACGGCATGGAAAGCGCGTTCGGCGGCTGGCTCTACGGCCACGACGTGCAGCTGATGTTCGCGTGGCCCGGCATCATCATGGTGACGGTGTTCGTGACCTCGCCCTTCGTCGCCCGCATCCTGATCCCGTTGATGCAGGTCCAGGGCAGCGAGGAAGAACACGCGGCCCTGACGCTGGGCGCCAACGGCTGGCAGATCTTCCGGCTGGTGACGTTGCCCAACATCAAGTGGGGCCTTCTCTACGGGGTGGTCATCACCAATGCGCGCGCGGTCGGCGAATTCGGCGCCGTGTCGGTGGTCTCGGGCATGATCCGCGGCCAGACGCTGACGCTGCCGCTGCTGATCGAGCAGCTCAACGAAGACAACAAGGCGATCGCCGCGTTCACCGCGGCCGCGCTGCTGGCCTGCATGGCCCTGCTGACGCTGATCGTCAAGACCGTGATGGAACGGCGCCAGGAAGGCTTGCTGGCGCGGCCGGGTCATTGAGCCGGCCGCGCGGCCGGCGCGCGTGCGTCACCGCGTCCGGGTAAAATCGCCCGCGCCGACGCTGGCGCGACCCCGCCATGGCGTGGCCGGGCGACGACGAAGTCGGCAAAAATGCGCCCAAAAGCGGCCCATTACCGTCAAAACTCACATATTTGGCAACAAATAAACACCTTGTCTCTCTGCGACCCGCGCCGCTTGTCAATAAACTGTCGGACTGCTTCCTTACTAGAGTCATTTCTTGTTTCTTTTCCGTGCGACCCCCCGCCTGTGCCGTAGTGCGAACCCTCTCTCCGGCAGTGCCTTTTTCATCTTTGTCGCTCTGAAGGACCAAGCATGGCAGCGCGCGTAGCAATCGTCGGACTCGCGTTCCGTTTTCCGGATACGGACAAGGAACGTTATTGGAATGACCTGCTGGCCGGGCGCGACCTGGTCACCGAGGTCCAGGCCGATCGCTGGGAGCAGGACGCCTATCTGCATCCCGACAAGTCGCACCCCGGCACCAGCTATACCTTCGCGGCCGGTTCGGTCGGCGACGTGGCCGGTTTCGACGCGGGCTTCTTCGGCATCTCGCCGCGCGAAGCCGCGCTGATGGACCCGCAGCAGCGCATGCTGCTCGAACTGACCTGGGAAACGCTCGAGCACGCCGGCATCCGGCCCTCGTCGCTGCGCGGCAGCGACTGCGGCGTCTATCTGGGCGTGGCCAGCACCGACTACACGCATCGGTTCTCCGACGACCTGGGCCTGATCGAATCGTCGATCGCCACCGGCAATACGCTGAGCGTCGCCGCCAATCGCATCTCCTATCTGTACGACCTGCACGGCCCCAGCCTGGCCATCGACACCGCCTGCTCGTCGTCGTTGGTGGCGTTCCACCAGGCGGTGCGCGCGATCGCGTCGGGCGAGATCAGCCAGGCACTGACCGGCGGCATCAGCCTGCACCTGCACCCCTACGGTTTCCTGATCTTCGCCAAGGCCTCGATGCTGTCGCCGCGCGGCCGCTGCAATGTGTTCGACGCCTCGGGCGACGGCTACGTGCGCTCGGAAGGCGGCGGGCTGTTCCTGCTCAAGGACTATGACCGCGCGGTGGCCGATGGCGACCGAATCCTGGCGGTGGTGGCGGGCTCGGCGGTCAACACCGACGGCCGCAAGAACGGCCTGACCGTCCCCAGCGCCGACGCGCAGACCGCGCTGATGCGGCAGGCCTACCAGCAGGCCGGCATCCGGCCCGAGCAGCTCGACTATCTCGAGGCGCACGGCACCGGCACCGCGGTCGGCGACCCGATCGAGGCGCGCGCGATCGGCCAGGCACTCGGCGCGCGCCGCCCGGCCGGCCAGCCGCTGCCGATCGGCTCGGTCAAGAGCAACATGGGCCACCTCGAGGCGGCCTCGGGCGTGGCCGGTCTGGTCAAGGCCATCTACGCGCTGCAGACGCGCCAGGTACCGGCCACCATCGGCATCAAGACGCTCAATCCGAATATCGACTTCGACGGCCTAAACCTGGACGTCGTCACGCAGCCGCTGGCGCTCAAGCCGCAAGGCCAGCTGACCGTCGGCGTCAACTCCTTCGGCTTCGGCGGCGCCAACGCGCACGTGATCCTGCAAAGCAGCGACACGAGCGCCGCACCGCCTGCCGACCTCGCCGCCGCGCCCGCGCGGCCGGTTCCCGTGCTGGTGTCGGGCCGTTCGGCCCAGGCGCTGCGCGCCGATGCACGCGGCATCGCGGCCCGGCTGCGCGCGCTGCCGGCCGGCCAGCTGGGCGACGCCGCCTATCAGAGCCTGTACCGGCGCGACTGGCACGAACACCGCGCGGTGGTGTGGGGCAACGATCCCCAGGCCATGGCCGGTTCGCTCGAGCAGTTCGCCGACGAACAGTCCACGCGCCATGCGGTCGCCTCGGGCACCGCGCTGGCCCATGCGCAAGGGCCGGTGTTCGTCTACTCGGGCAACGGTTCGCAATGGCCCGGCATGGGCAGCGCCTTGCTGTCCGATCCGGTCTTCGCCCGCAGCATCGCCGACATCGATGCCACCTTCGCGCCGCTGGCGGGCTGGCGGCTGGCCGAGCTGTTCGCGCGCGCGGCCGAAGCCGGCCAATATGAAAAGACCGAGGTCGCGCAGCCCGCGCTGTTCGCGATCCAGGTCGGCATGACCCGCATGCTGGCCGAGCGCGGCGTCGCACCGGTGGCAGTGGTCGGCCACAGCGTCGGCGAGATCGCCGCCGGCTGGGCCTGCGGCGCGCTGTCGCTGGCCGACGCCGTCACGGTGATCTTCCATCGCAGCCGCCTGCAAGGAAAGACCAAGGGCCATGGCGCGATGACCGCGGCCGGCATCGATGCCGCGCAGGCCCGCGCGCTGCTGGCCGAGCTGGGCCTGTCGCGGCAGGTCTGCCTGGCGGGCATGAACAGCTCGCGCGGCGTCACGCTGGCCGGCGATGCCGCCGCGCTGGGCCGCATCGAAACAATCCTCGACGAACGCCGCGTGTTCCAGCGCCGGCTCGATCTCGACTACGCCTTCCACAGCCCGGCGATGGACCCCATCGAGGCCGAACTGCTGTCGGCGCTGGCCGACTTGCGGCCGCGCGACGGCACGCTGCCGTTCTATTCGACCGTCAGCGGCGGCCGGCTGGCCGGCACCGCGCTCGACGCCGGCTATTGGTGGCGCAACGTGCGGGTGCCGGTCGACTTCCAGTCGGCCATGCAGCAGCTGGTCGATGCCGGCAATACCTTTTATGTCGAGATCGGACCGCACTCGGTGCTGCGCTCCTACGTCAACGACGCGCTCAAGACCGCCCAGGTGCAGGGCCGCGTGGTGGCATGCGCGGCGCGCGACGACGCCGGCCCCGGCCGCATCGATCACGCCGCCGCGCAGACCTTGCTCAGCGGCGTGCCGGTCGACCTGGGCACGTTGCTGCCGGCCCGCAACCGCCATCTCGACCTGCCCGGCTACCCGTGGCAGCGCGAGCGCCACTGGCACGGCACCACGGCCCAGGGCCACGGCGCGCTGGCGCGCCGCAAAGTGCATCCGTTGCTGGGTTATCCGGTGACGCAGCATGCCAAGGCCTGGGAGAACCATCTCGACACGGCGCTGTACCCGTGGCTGGCCGACCACGTGGTCGGCGAAGCCGTGGTGTTTCCCGGCGCCGGCTACGCCGAGATGGCGCTGGCCGCGGCCCGCCAATGGCAGCCGGGCGAAGCCTGCATCGAACTCGAGGAACTCGAGATCCATGCGCCGCTGATCCTGGCCACCCAGCCCAGCAAGCTCAGCCACCTGATCCTGAACGAGAGCGACGGCCAGTTCTGGATCAAGGCGCGCGAACTCGGCAGCCAGGACGGCTGGACGCTGCAGGCCTGCGGCCGCCTGCTGCGCGAGCCGCGCGCGACGCTGCTGCGCGACACCTGGCTGGCTGCGCCCGACCGTGCCGCCGATTTCGACGGCGCCGCGCACTATGCGCGCTGCCAGGCCGCCGGACTGGCCTACGGCCCGGCCTTCCAGGCCATCACGCAAGGCTGGCGCCACGACGCGCAGACCGTGCTCGCCGAGCTGGCGCCGCTGGCCGACGCCGGCACGCCGCCGGACTGGGCGCTGCTGCACCCGGCGCTGCTGGACGGCGCCTTCCAGCTGGTGGTGCAACTGCTGGATGACGAGCTGTTGCGGCACGCCGCCGGCATGGCCTTCGTGCCGGCCAAGCTCGGCCGGCTGGTGCTGCGCACCGGCGCCGGCCAGCCGCGCCGTGCACAGCTGCGGTTGCTCAAGCGTTCGCCGCACTCGCTGGTGCTGGACATCGCGCTGTTCGACGCGCAGGGCCAGCAGGTCGCCGCGATCCGGCAGGCCCGTTTTCGCGCCGTGCGCTTGCACAAGGGCGCCAACGAATCGCTGGATTTCCTCGACTATGTGCTGACGCCGCGGCCCCACCCTGGCGCCGCCGCCGCGCGCGCCGTGATCGGCCAGCCCGACGTCCACGCCCGGCTGCAGGACAGCGCGCGGCTGTGCCACGAACAAGGCCAGCAGGCAGTGCAGTTCGCCGAGGTCGAACCCTTGCTCGAGACGCTGTGCGATCGCTATGCCGAGCAGGCGCTGCGCGCGCTCAGCCAAGACGGCACGACGCTGTCGCGCGCCGATCTGGACCGGGTGCCGGCGTCGCTGGCGCCGTGGCTCGAGCATCTGCTCGAACGCGCGCGGGCCCATGGCCTGCTGCAGCCGGCCGACGCGGGCGGCTGGCGCCTGGCTGCCGATGACGCCGACCAGGCCACGCCGGCCGACATCTGGAATGCCATCGCGCGCGAGTACCCCGAAAGTTTTCCGCAGGTGTTCGCGGTCGGCCGCGTGGGCCGCCACCTGCCGGCGCTGCTGCGCGGCGAGATCGCCATCGAGCAGGTGCTGCCGCGCGAGGCCACGCCGGCGCGGCTGGTGCGCTGCGGCTGGCGCCAGCCGGCACTCGACGCCTTCGCGCAGGCCCTGGCGCAGCCACTGCGTACGCTGCAGGCGCGCCTGCCGGCCGGCCAGCGGCTTGGCCTGCTCGAGATCGGCGCGCATGGCCCGATCGCCGGGCCGGCCTGCTGCGCGTCGCTCGACGCGGGCCTGGGCGACTACCGCTATGCCTCGCCGCTGGCCGACGTGGCCGAACAGGCCGACGGCCTGCTCGAACGCTATCCTGACGCCAGCGCCATCCACCTGGCCGGTGATCTGACGGCGCTGCGCGCCAGCGCCGACATCGCGATCCTGCATGCTGAATTTCCTGAACTGCAGGACGCGCTGACAGCGCTGCGCCAGGCCTGCCAGCAACTCAAGCCGGGCGGCACGCTGGTGCTGCGCGCCTCGCATCCATCAGCTTGGATGGACTTCGTGTTCGGCGGCCAGCCGCGCTGGTGGATCGACACCATCGACGCGTCCAAGACCAGCAGCCAGCGCACCGCCCAGTACTGGCAGGCGGCGCTGGCTCAGCAGGGCCTCGAAGACATCGCCCGCATCGACTACATCGACACCGAGCACACCGGCGCCTATGTGCTGACCGCGCACCGCGCGCCGGCACTGCTGCCGGCCAATGCGCCCTCGCCCGACGCGGCGGCGGCTGGCTGGATCGTGCTGTGCGACCAGGACGGCCCTGGCGCGGCCTGGGCGCGCGCGCTGGCCGAGGCCTGTCTCTTATACACATCTCC
>JAEZBO010000218.1 GCA_023427085.1 Pseudomonadota bacterium | reverse complement strand
GGCACGCCGTCCGGCCCGGCCGCGGACGTCGCAGCGGCGCCCTGCCCGTCGGCCAGCTCGGCCGCGCGCGCCTGCGCCTCGCGGGCATCGGTCTCGAGCTTCTCGGCCTCGTGCTTGATCTTCCAGCGCTCGTAGGCCTTTTCGGCGGCCAGCCCCATCCAGTAGCTGATCGCGCCGCCGATGGTGTTGCCGGCGGTCGCCACCAATATCGCCGACCAGAACATCTGCGGCGCCAGCTGCAGATAGGCGAACACGGCCGGCTCGGACCCCAGCGGCAGCAGGGTGGCCGAGATCAGCGCGACGACGAAGATGGCCGACAGCCCGACTTCGGGCAGGGCCAGCGTCGCCAGCAGCCAGTTGATCGAGGATAGGAGGAAGGCTTCCATGGCGCGGCAAGTGTAGCCGTCAGCCACGACCTGCCTATGCCACAACGGTCACAGAATGTGGCCGCGGGCACGCACCGGCGTCATGGCTGGCGCGTGCCCGCGGGGACTTCGCGTCGATCGACGATATGCAAATGGCAACAAGGCCGGCGATCCGCGGCCGTGGATCGCCGCCCGGATCAGAACGTGATGTTGGCCGACAGCCAGAACGTGCGGCCGGCCTGGATCGTGCCGCGCGTCGATTGGGCCGAATGGCTGAACTCGTTGACGTAGACGGTTTCGCCGGCGCCGTTCACGTACGAGCGGTACTTGAGGAAGTCCTTGTCCAGCAGGTTGTAGATGTTGCCGCCCAGCGTCACGCTGTCGGTGACCTTGTAGGACGCGCCCAGGTGCAGCATGGTCCAGCTGCGCAGGTCGCCGACCGCCTCGTAGGCGCGCAGGTTGTCGCCGGTCAGCCGGCCCGGATCGCCCTCGAAGCGGCGCGCGGTGCCGCGGTACTCGGCGCGCAGCCACGTGTTGAAGCGATCGTTGACGTCCCAGCGCAGCGTGGCGTTGGCCATGTGCTCGGGCGTGTCGGACAGCTTGCCGTTGGCTTCGCCGTTGTTCTTGACCTCGCTGTCGGTGTAGGTGTAGTTCATCGACAAGGACCAGCGCTGCGCCAGCGGGATCCGCGTGGCCAGTTCGATGCCCTGCGTGGTGGCACGGTCGAGGTTGGTCAACTGGCCGAACTCGAGCTGGGTCGGCAAGGCGCCGATCGACACACAACCGGGCTGGTTGGGCGCGGCGCTCGAATCGCAGTTCGGGATCGGATTGCCGTCAGCGATCTTGTCGCGGAAACGGTTGTGGAACAGCGTGGCGCCGGCCGTGAAGCCGCCCAGGTTGTCGTACAGCAGGCCCAGTTCGGTGCTGGTCGAGGTTTCGGGCTTGAGATCGGGGTTGCCGATCGTCAGCGTGCGGCCCTGCGCGGTCACGCCGTTCAGGCCGCCGTGCAGCTGGTTCAGCCTGGGCGTCTTGTAGCCGCGGCTGACGCCGCCCTTGACGGTCCAGTTGTCGGTGGCGTTCCAGACCAGGTAGGCGCGCGGGCTGACGTGGCCGCCGAACGCGTCGTGCCGGTCGTAGCGCATGCCCAGCGTCGCGGTCAGGTCCTCGCGCAGCATCCACTCGTCCTCGGCGAACAGCGAATAGGTCTTCTGGCGGTACTTCTCGGGCACCAGGCCGTCCTGCATCTCGGCGTCCCAGAACTGCACGCCGCTGGTCAGCACGTGCGACTCGCCGATCGGCGTGATCAGCTTGCTGTCGAACACGATGTTGGTGGTCTCGAGCTTGCGGCCGTCGCCCGGCGTCAGGCGGCTGCGCAGCGGCGAGTTGCTGGCCAGGTTCGGGATCGTGCGGCCCATCGTCTCGGTGACGTTGTACATCAGGCTCGACTCGAGCCGGCCGATCGAGAAGCGGCCGACGTGGCCGATGGCGGCCTGGTCGCGGTTGAAGCGCAGATAGTCGGCGTAACCGGCGTAGTTGCCCGGCACGTCGAGCGTGCCGAGCTGGCTTTCGTCGTTGTTGTACCACTGGCGCGAGCGGTCCAGATCCAGCCAGAAATCGTGCTCGGCGTTGGCCTTGAGCGTCAGCTTGCCGCCCACGCTGTAGATGTCCGACTCGACCGGCGACGGGCCGCGCCGGCTGACTTCCAGGCCGTCGACGTTGGAGGCCCGCAGGTCGGCCTCGCCGCGGGTCAGGTAGCTGCCGCGCAGCGCCAGGCCCAGCTTGTCGTCCTTGATCGGACCGTTCAGGTAGAAGTTGGTGCTGGTGGTGTCGCTGAACTCGCTGTCTTGCGGGATGCCGCGCTCGAAGGTCACCGAGCCGCCCCATTCGCGCGCCACCGCGCGGGTGATGATGTTGACGACGCCGCCCATCGCGTCCGAGCCGTACAGCGTCGACATCGGGCCGCGGATCACTTCGATGCGCTCGATCGCCGAGATCGGCGGCAGGAAGCTGGTGCTGGTTTCGCCGAAACCGTTGGGCGTGATGTCGCCGGCCACGTTCTGGCGGCGGCCGTCGATCAGGATCAGCGTGTAGTCGCTCGGCAGGCCGCGGATGCTGATGTTCAGCCCGCCGGTCTTGCCGGTGCCGCCGCGCACGTCGACCCCTTCGACGTCGGTCAGCGCATCGGCGATGCTGGTGACGCGGCGTTCTTCGAGCTGCTGGCGGTTGATCACGCTGATGCTGGCCGGCGCCTGCTTGAGGTCTTGTTCGAAACCGCTGGCGGTCACCACCACCTCGCGCAGCTGCTGGACCTCGGGCATGGTCTGGGCCAGGGCGGGGACGGCGGGCAGGGCCAGCGCCAGGGCGAACGCCAGGCGGGCGGGCGCGAATGGCGCGCCAAAGCGGGATGGGGACATGCGCATGTCGATCGAACCTTCTTGCAGAGAACGGGAATTGCCGTGACGGCTATGGCGTAAACGAGGCACTGCCCCGAGAACATTTAATAAGAATGATTACCGTTTGCAATCATCTTTGCGTTTTTATAAAACGCGCTTATGTAAAGTTCTTACAAGCCGTACGGCACGCTGCAGGAAAGGCCGGGAACTGTTGTATTCAGGCAGCATTCAGCTAGCTGAACCGGCACTGAACGCGCTCAGGTGTTGGACCAGTCGCGCAAAAGGTTGTGGTAGACCCCGGTGAGCCGCGGCACCGTGGTGCTGTCGGGCAGTTCGCTGCCGACCTGCTGGATGGCCTGGTCGAGCTGCCACAGAATGCTGCGCCGTGCGTCTTCGCGCACCAGGCTCTGGATCCAGAAGAACGACGCCAGCCGGGTTCCCCGCGTGACCGGCATGACACGGTGCAGGCTGCTGCCCGGATACAGCACCAGCGCGCCCGCCGGCAGCTTGACGCTGTGGCTGCCATAGGTGTCCTCGATCACCAGCTCGCCGCCCTCGTAGTCTTGCGGTTCGCTCAGGAACAGCGTCGCCGAGATGTCGGTGCGGACCCGGTGCAGCGTGCCGGGAATGCTCTGGATCGCGCCGTCGACATGGTCGCCATACGTGCCGCCACCTTCGTAGCGGTTGAAACGCGGCGGCAAGACCTTGAGCGGCAGCGCCGCGGCGATGAAACGCGAGTCGGCCGACAGCGCGTCCAGGATCAGGTCGCCCAGCTGGCGCGACAGCGGATGCTGGTCCGACAGTTGCAGGTTCTGCTTGGCGCGCGCCGCGACGTGGCCGGCCGTCAGCGCGCCGTCGACCCAGTCGGCCTGCGCCAGCGCCAGGCGCGCCTGGCGGGTCTGTTCGGGCGTCAGCAGGTCGGAGAGGGTCAGCATCATGGCGAGGATCCCGGCAGGAGATGGGCAGGCGCTTGCCAGAATACCCGCTCGTCGATGTCGGCCAGCGTGCGGCAGCCGGTCAGCGCCATGGCCAGCTCGAACTCGGACCGCAACAGATGCAGCACGTGGGCCACGCCGACCGGACCGGCGGCCGCCAGCCCATGGATCACCGGCCGGCCGACCAGCACCGCGGTCGCGCCCAGCGCCAGCGCCTTGAGCATGTCGGTGCCACGCCGGATGCCACCGTCGAGCAGCACCGGCGCCCTGCCCGCCACCGCCGCGACCACGCCGGGCAACGCGTCCAGCGTCGCTGGCACGCCATCGAGCGCCCGGCCGCCATGGTTGGACACCACGATGCCGCTGGCGCCATGCGCCAGCGCGCTGGCCGCATCGTCGGGATCGAGGATGCCCTTGACCAGCACCGGCAGCCGGGTGCTGTCGACCAACCACGCGAGGTCTTGCCAACGCGGCGCGCCATCGAGCAAGCCGGCGCCGAACACCGCGCTTTCTCCGGCGCCGGCC
>JAEZBO010000093.1 GCA_023427085.1 Pseudomonadota bacterium | reverse complement strand
AGCTCGGACGACTCCCGCCGCCGGGATGGGCCTGTGGCTGGACCTGCCGGCGCTTGCTGCGCCAACGAGGCCACCGCCGCACCACGTCGCGCCGCGACGGCGCCATCAGGCTCAGGCCGTGGGCCGGGCCTCGCCGGCCGCCAGGATATGGCGCGCCAGCCATTGCACCGGCTGCGGCAGCTCGTCCATGCGCCGCACGCACAGCACCAGGTTGCGGGCCGCCCAGGCATCGGACAGCGCGATGCGCCTGACCCCCGCCGACCGGCCGTAACGCGCCGCCACCGCCTGCGGCACGATGCCCAGGCCGATGCCCTGCCCGACCACGCGGCAGATCGATTCGAGTCCGCGCAGCCGGATACGGTAGTTCAGGCGCTTGCCCAGTTGCCGCGCGTGATAAGCCAGATGCTCGTGCAGCGCGCTGCCTTCGGACAGGCCGACGAAGGCCTCGTCGGCGACGTCGGCAAGGCTCACGCTGGATCGGCGTGCCAGCGGGTGCTCGCGCGGCACCACCAGGCACAAGGGATCGCGGCGGAAAAAATGCTGCTCCAGTCCATCGAGCGCCGCCGAGTCCGAGGCCATGCCCAGGTCGCAGATATCGTTGCGCAGGGCATCGGCGATCTCGACGCTGGAGCGCTCTTGCAGATCGACCGAGATGCCCGCGTGACTGGCCAGAAAACCGCTCAGCACCTCGGGCAGGTGCTCGCTGATCGCGGAGGTGTTGCAGAGCATGCGCACATGGCCGCGCAGGCCGCTGCCGTAGTCGCCCAGCTCGCCGTGCAGATGTTCCATCTGGCGCAGCACCAGCCGCGCGTGATGCAGCAGCGTGCGGCCGGCGGGGGTGGCGCTGACGCCGCGCCGTTCGCGCAGCAGCAAGGCGACGCCCAGGTCGTCTTCCATGCCGCGGATGCGCTCGCTGGCCGACGCCAGCGTCATGTGCGAGGCCTGGGCGCCGCCGGTGATGGTGCCTGCCTCGTGCACGTTCAGGAACAGCCTGAGATCGGTCAGATCGAATCGCATGATGGGTAGGCTCGGCCATCGTGGCCGCTATGGATTTATGTTTATCTTCAATGGCTTGAGCTAGCGGACAAACCATCGAACCCGGTCAGGTACCTAACCTAACACGTAAATCCTCAGGCTGCGCCTGAGCCTGGATCAGGCATTTCCCGATTTTCGCCGCGACTGCCCGGCAACAGAATCGGGCCATCCCCCTGATACCTGTCAACGCGCCTCGATCCATGCTTGCTCACGACTCGACGTTTCCATGCCTGATCCCGCTGATCACCGCCGCGGTCTTCGTGCTAGCCGGGCTGGTCAAGGGCGTGGTGGGATTGGGCCTGCCGACCGTGGCCATGGGGCTGCTGGCGCTGGTGATGGCGCCCGCGCAGGCCGCGGCGCTGCTGATCGTGCCGTCGCTGGTCACCAACATCTGGCAGGTCCGCCCGTGGCGTGGGGCATTAGTGTTGCTCAGGCGGCTGGCGCCGATGCAGTGCGGCGTGTTCGCCGGCACGCTGGCAGGCGCCTGGCTGTTCGGCGCCCCCGCTGGCGCATGGGCCATGGTGTCGCTGGGCGCGGCCTTGATCCTGTATGCCTTGTGGGGCCTGAGCGGCGCCAAGCCCAGCGTATCGGCCTCGACACAGACCTGGCTGGGGCCGCTGACCGGCGCCGTCACCGGCGTCATCACGGCGGCGACCGGCGTGTTCGTGATCCCTGCGGTGCCCTATCTGCAGGCGCTCAAGCTCGGCCGCGACGAACTGATCCAGGCGATGGGAATATCGTTCACGGTCTCGACGATCGCGCTGGCGGCCGGGCTGTACCTGAACGCGCGCTATTCGGCGGCGGCGCTGGGCATGTCGATGCTGATGCTGCTGCCGGCGCTGATCGGCATGCAGATCGGCCAGGCACTGCGCCAGCGACTGTCGCCGGCGCTGTTTCGCCAGTGCTTCCTGGGCAGCCTGATCCTGCTGGGGCTGCACATGATCGTGTATGAAGTCTGGGTGCGCTGAGACGATCGTCAGCGCGGTGCGTGCCGCGCCATCCACAGGCTCAACAGGCCGAAGTCCGGCGCGATCCGCTTGGGCTGCCCGTGTGCCTGAGCGCCGGCGGCTTCCATCATCAGTCCCTGCAGTAGTTCGACCACCACGGCCTGCTCGAGCAGCTTCTGCAAGCTGTCCCCCAGCATGTCGGCAGCCGGCAGCGCCTGCTCGATCTCCAGTCCGACGAACCAGCGGAAACTCAGGTCGTAGCCGATGCGCTCGGTCAACTCGTGGGGGCAGCGGATCGAATACAGCAATTGCAGCAGCAAGGCCCGCGCCAACAGCTCGATGGGCAAGACCAGCTCCATCACCTGCGCCAGCCGATACAGCTCGTCGATGGCCTGGGCCAGTGCCGCGTCGGCCCGGCCGCGGATCTGCCGCAAGGGGTGCACTGACGGCACCAGGTCCGCGGCCGACGGCGGACAGCTCCATAGCGCGTGGCCGACCACCCACACCCACGGACGGCCGTAACGCATGACCTGCACGGGCTCGCTGCGGGCCTGCTCCACGATTTTGGCCAGACCGTTGTCCAGCTCCTGCATGCCGACTTTTTTCATGCCGCGCAATCCTGCAGTCGCCGTCGTGAGAAGCCAGCCGGTCGCGAAGCAGCGAGGCGGGATCGATGAAAAATTGTCCGATCATCGTCCTTAGCCATCAGGACAAGCTCCACCGGACCAAAAAATTTATTTCTCATATCGGCAACAAAACGAATATCACAAAAAAGTCGAAAAATATCGGTTTATTGCATACAAATCAGGGATATAGCCGCTGCTGCGGCACCGACTATACCTGTGTTTTGCGAATAGCGTCACCAGTCCGCCTTGACTTCGCTGTCATGCAAGTCGGCCTGGTGAAAAAGCAAATTTGACCTACTGAGGAGGTTCAAGCTGATGAGCTCGCGGATTGCGGAATGCGGCCAGGGAGAGGCGACTCGAGGGCTCTGTGTATGCGAATGTATCTGTTCAGGTCCTCATCAATCACCTTTGCCAAAAGGTCAAACTGCCGACAATCTTTACCTTGCGATCAATAGTTCGGCGATCCCGATCGGGCCACGGGCGATACAAATCGTCATCACCAGAAGAATTTCCGATGTCCGTTCACATCAAACCGTAAACAAATAATCCTTGTTTCACTGGGGAGAAAATTAACCGGACTTTGGCCGCCGAGCGGTCGGCGCGATTTCACAATACGCAAGAAAAGTGCGGTCACACTCGCACACCGGCCGTTCCACGCGTACCGAAAATACTGCAAGCCCAAAAAGCAAGCGGTCGCTTACTCCCCACCGAGTCGCGACCGTCATGACACATGCTCGGCCCCCTGGCCGACGAGGCCTGCCTTACCTTGAATCCGGTTAAACCCCTTGCTGAGCCCGTTAAACGTCCGTATCGCCGCCGCACCCTCGCCGCCACGCTGGTCGGACTGGTGTGGGCCGTGCCCGGCTGGAGCCAGCCGCTCGGACAGCCTGCTGGCGCCGCTGCCGCTGCTACGCCTGCCGCTGCTACGCCTGCCGCTGCTGCGCCCGCCGCTGCCGCAGCGCTGACGCCCTCCATCCCTGCCTCGCCCAGCCCCACCTATACCTACGCCGCCCACACGCAACTGCTGCAGGACGTGCAGAGCCGCCGCGTCAGCGAACCGGCCGCGCTGGCGCAGATGCAGTCCTGGGGTGCCCAGCCGCTGCCGCCCGATGCGTCGCGCCGGCTGGCCTCCGACGCGATCGTGCTGGCCTGGCAAAGCGGCCAGCCCGCCATCGCGGCGCAATGGATGCGCGCCACGCCGCCCAGCCAGATCTCCGACTACGCGCTGGAGTCGGCCTATGCCGCGGCCCGCGCGATCCCGGATCGCGACCTGCAGGCCGAGGCCATGCGGCTGCTGCGCTCGCGCCAGCCGCAGGCCTGGAAGCCGCGCATCCTCGAGGCGCTGTGGCAGGCCGACGTACGCCGCTGGGCGCAGGCCGAGCAGACGCTCGACGCGCTGCAGGCCTCGCTGGCGCGGCCCAGCCGTGAACAACGCATCGCGCTGCTGGAAGCGCGCGGCGCGCTGGCCGAGGCCCAGGGCCAGACGCTGATCGCCCTGAATCACTACACCGATCTGGCGCGGCTCGACCCCGGCCATCGCTACGCGCTGCGCCAGCGCGATTTCCTGCTGGCGCAGAGCAGCGCCCCGGCGGCGGCCGACCAGTTGGCCAGCGCGCAGCTGGTCAAGACTCCCGGTCTGTACGACGAACTGGAGATGGCCCACTTCGAGCGCGAGGCGCTCGGCCAGCAAGTGCGCTGGGCCCGCACCGAACGCGACCAGCTGTATGCCGACGGCCAGCGCCGCTATGCGGCGCTAGACGAGGTGCTGCCCCGCTTCGCGCCGCAGATGCAGCATGCCTGGCAGCGCAGCGAGCAGGCACGCGCCGGCGGCGATGCCGACACGGCGCAGGCCTGGCGGCAGGTCTGGCTGGGCCTGTCCTACGACGAAATCACCGCGCTGTTCGCGCGTGCACGCCACCAGGAAGTCATCGACCGCTATCAGGCGCTGCGGGCGATGGACGTCGACCCGCCCTATTACGTCAAGTCGGACGTGGCTGGCGCCTACCAGCAACTGCGCCGCTCGGACCTGGCGGTGCCGCTGTACGAAGCGGCGCTGGCCGAAGGCGGCGCGCGCATCCCCACGCCCAGCGACACGCATACCGGGCTGGTCTACGCCTATATGGACACTGCCCGGATCGCGCAGGCCGAGGCGCTGTTGAGCGAGCTCGAGGCGGCCACGCCGCCGCTGCTGCGGCTCACGCCCGAGGCCGGCCGGCCCAATCCCGAATACACCGAGGTGCGCAGCCTGCGCGCGCGTTATGCGCTGTACACCAATCGCACCGATCAGGCCGAAACCAGCTTCGACCGGCTGTCGTCGCTGGCGCCCTTGAACGCCAGCCTGCGGTCCGGCCAGGCCGAGACCGCGCGCCTGCGCGGCCATCCGGACCAGGCGGTCGGGCTGTATGAAGAGATGCTGACCGACCATCCCGACGACATCTCGGCCCATGCCGGTCATGCCGAAGCCTTGCGCGACGCCGGCCAGCATCGTGCCAGCCGCCAGAAGATCGAGCATCTCGCCGACCAGGCGCCCGACTCGATCGCGGTACGCAATGCGGTGCTGAGCCAGCGCGCGGTCCGCGCGCCGCGGCTGGACGTCGACGCCGAAGCCGCGCGCGACGGCGGCGCGCTGTCCAATCGCGACTGGCAGGTCGACACCCGGCTGACCTCCGGGCTGATGCGCGACCGCTGGCGGGTCTTCTATCACCACGTGCTGGGCCGCGCCGAGCTCGACGACGGCCCCGAACGCTGGTCGCGCGGCGGCATCGGCCTGCAATGGACCCATGATCGCTGGGACATCAGCGGCGAAGTGCACCGCGCCAACCTGGACCCCTATCGCACCGGCTTCGCCGCCGACGTCAACTATCGCGCCAGCGACCGCTGGCGCCTGTCCGCGGCGTGGGACAGCAACAGCACGCAAACGCCGTGGAAGGCCCGGGCGGCCGGCATCGGCGCGCGTCAGCTGAGCCTGGGCGCGACCTACTGGGTCAACGAATCGCGCAGCTTCGAAGGCCGGGCCGGCCGCATGGACCTGAGCGACGGCAACGTGCGCAACATGGCCGGCCTGTCGTGGCGCGAACGCTGGATCAGCCAGCCGCGCTGGATCGTCGAGACCACGCTGGGCGCCGACCGCGCCCGCAACGACGAGCTCGAGACCGCCTACTTCAATCCGCGCCACGAGACCGCCGCCACGCTGACGGTGCGCACGCAGTTCCTGACCTGGCAGCGCGACGACCGCCAGTTCCACCAGGTGGTCGAGGCCGACGGGGGCCGTTACCACCAGGCCGGCTTCGGCAGCGGACCGCTGTGGGGCCTGCGCTACGCCCACGAGTGGCGGGTCGGCAACGCCCTGTCGCTGCGTTACGGCGTGGGCGTATCCGGCCACCCCTACGACGGCGTCAACGAGCGCCGCGAACACGTGTTCCTGAATCTCTCGATGCCGCTGCAATGACTTCACAACTTTTGATCGCGCGCCTGCTGGGCGCACTGAAGACCGCTGCGTGCCGCGCGCGCGTGGGCGCCGGCGCCGGCCTGCTGGCGCTGGCCGCGCTGGCCGCGCCGGCGGCCGCCCAGCCGCTGCCGCCGCCCGACCCCGACGACGGCCAGACCTTTCGCACCATATCGCTGCACGACATCCGCGAGAACGTGCGCCAGTCGTTCCTGACCGATCCGGAAGCCACCGCGATCGACCAGACCACGCTGGCCTCGCTGTTCTCGTGGATGCACACGGCGGGCTACCAGCCGGTCAGCCTGCAGCAGATCATCGACGCCCGCAACGGCGGCGCGCCCCTGCCGCCGCGCGCCGTGCTGCTGACCTTCGACGACGGCTACGCAAGCCTCTACACCAAGGCTTTTCCGCTGCTCAAGCGTTTCAACTATCCGGCGGTCGCGGCGCTGGTGACCAGCTGGATGGAAACGCCGGCGGGCCAGCCGATCCCCGGTTACGCCAACAACCGCAAGGTGCTGCGCGAGAACTTCCTGACCTGGGAGCAGGCGCGCGAAATGGCCGACTCGGGGCTGGTCGAATTTGCCAGCCACAGCCACGCCATGCACCAGGGCATCCAGGGCAACCCGCAAGGCAATCTGCAGCCGGCGGCGGCCACCCGCCAATACGATCCGGCCAGTGGCCAGTACGAGACGGTGCAGGCCTACACCCGCCGCATCGAGACCGACATGCGGCGCAGCCGCGAGCTGATCGAGCGCAAGACCGGCACGCGGGTGCGCGCGATGGTATGGCCCTACGGCGCCTATACCGACATCTCGCTGGAGGCCGCCGAACGCGCCGGCATGCCGATCACCGTCACGCTCGAGGACGGCCCCAACACGCCGTCGCAGGTGTCGTTGCGCACCATCCGGCGCGGCCTGGCGACCTATGACATGACGATGCCGGACTACCGGCTGTTTCGCGCACCGGTTGGCGACGGCACGATCTATCCGTTGAACCGGGCCATGCACATCGACCTGGACTACGTCTACGACCCCGACCCGGTGCAGCAGGAACGCAATCTGTCGGTGCTGCTCGAACGGGTGCTGGCGGTCGGCCCGCGCTCGGTGTTCCTGCAAGCCTTCGCCGACCCCGACGGCGATGGCGCGGCCGATGCCATGTATTTCCCCAACCGCCATCTGCCGATGCGCGCCGATCTGTTCAACCGGGTCGCCTGGCAATTGCGCACCCGCACCGGCGTGCAGGTGTACGCATGGATGCCGGTAATGGCCTTCCAGCTGCCGGCCGGCCATCCGCTCGCGCAACGCAAGGTGGCGTGGCGCGGCGGCGGCCATGTCGCGCCGCATCCGGCAGAGCAGACCGACACCCGCTACGACCGCCTGACGCCCTTCGATCCCGAGGTGCGCCGCGTGATCGGCGAGATCTACGAAGACCTGGGCCGCAACGCGACCTTCGCCGGACTGCTGTTCCATGACGATGCGCTGCTGGGCGACGATGAAGACGTCAGTCCGGCGGCGTTGGCGACCTATGCCAGCTGGGGCCTGCCGCGCGACATCGGCCAGATCGGCGCCGACCCCGCGCTGATGGCGCGCTGGACCCAGGCCAAGACGCGCTACCTGACCGACTTCACGCTCGAGCTGGCGGACCGCGTGCGGCGCTGGCGGCCGACCATCGTGACGGCCCGCAACTTGTACGCCCGGCCGGTCATGCAGCCCGAGTCGGAAGCCTGGTTCGCACAGAACTACGCGCAGTCGCTGCAGGCCTACGACTACACCGCGGTGATGGCGATGCCGTACATGGAGCAGGCGGCCGATCCCAAGGCCTGGCTGCAACGGCTGGCACGGCAGGTGGCGGCCACCCCCGGCGGCTTCGAGAAGACCATCTTCGAACTGCAGGCGCGCGACTGGCGCGACGGCACCGCCATCGCGGACGAAACGCTGGCCGCGCAGTGGGCCATGCTGCATCGCATGGGCGCGCGCCATTTCGCCTACTACCCGGATGACTTCCACAACGATCAACCCGGCCTGGAGACGCTGCGCCGCGCGCTGTCGATCCGATCGACGGTGCAGCAGATGAACGACGGCCTGGATACGCCGCCCTCGCTGACAGAACCGCTGCCGCCCTCCCCCTCGATGCTGCTCGAGGATAGCAAGGCCCTGCCCGGCCTCCCCGCAGGAACGATCACACGATGAGCTGGTTCACCCTGGACGGCGGCTTCGCGCAGTTCGTCTTCGACTACGTTTTTTATTATCCCTTCCTGATGGCCTACTTCTGGATGGGCGGCGGCATCGCGCACGCGCTGTTCTTCGAGCGCAAGCGCCACGAGTACATCGATCCGCTGACGCTGCTGCCCGAGACGCCGCTGGTGAGCGTGATCGTGCCTTGCTACAACGAATCGCGCGGCGTGCGCGACGTCATCGAACAGTTGATGCGCACGCGTTATCCGGCGTTCGAGGTCATCGCCGTCAATGACGGCAGCAAGGACAAGACCGGCGAGATCCTCGACGAGCTGGCCGCGACCTACTCGAAGGTGCGGGTGATCCATCACGCCAAGAACCAGGGCAAGGCGGTGGGCCTGAACACCGCGGCGCTGCTGGCGCGCGGCGAATACATCCTCGGCATCGACGGCGACGCGCTGGTCGATCGCGATGCGATCGCCTGGCTGCTGGTGCCGATGATGCGGTCGCCCAAGGTCGGCGCGGTCACCGGCAACCCGCGTATCCGCACCCGCACCACGCTGATCGGCCGCATGCAGGTGGGCGAGTTCTCGTCGACCATCGGCCTGATCAAGCGCACCCAGCAGTTGATGGGACGGCTTTTCACGGTCTCGGGCGTGCTGGCGATGTTCCGCCGCAAGGCGCTGCTGGACGCCGGCTTCTGGAGCCCCGACGTGATGGCCGAGGACATCGACGTCAGCTGGAAGGTGCAGCTGGCCGGCTGGCGCGTGCGTTTCGAGCCGCGCGCGATCAGCTGGATCCTGATGCCCGAGACCATCCGCGGCCTGTACCGCCAGCGCCAGCGCTGGGCGGTCGGCGGCGTGCAGACGCTGATCCGCCATACCCGCGAGGTCTGGAAGCCGCGCAACGTGCCGATGTGGCCGATCTACATCGAATACGTCGCCAGCGTGTTCTGGGCCTATGCCATGCTGTTCGTGCTGACGGTCGCGATCATCCGCTACGTGTTCCCGACCGACTGGGGCCAGGTCGGCTTCTGGCCCGAATGGCACGGCATGCTGCTGGGCCTGACCTGCATGCTGCAGATGGCGGTGAGCCTGTGGATCGACCGTCATTACGACCGCCACATCATGCGTTATTTCATGTGGACGATCTGGTATCCATTCGCGTTCTGGACCATCAACATGGTCACCAGCGTCCTCGCCATCCCCATCACAATCATGCGCCGCCGCGGCAAGCGAGCGGTGTGGAACAGTCCTGACAGAGGAGTCATCTATGACCGCAGAAAGACCGATCGACCCGCGCAATCCGACTGACGCAGCGGGCGCGCACGGCGGCGCGGCCAACGAGGCAAGTGCCGGCGCGCAAGTGGCTGGCGCAGACGCGGCGGCCACGATGTCGCCGGATTACCGCCCTCCGGAACGCCAGCAGGAGTGGTCGCAGCCCTACGTGAAGGAGCCGATCCTGGACGCCGCGCGGGTGCCGCTGGAGGCCTTCGAGGCCGGGGAACCCTCGCCACGCGCCTATATGTTGTACATCTGGCTGCATGCGCTGCGGCCGCTGCTGGTCGGCCTGTTCTGGATCGGCGTGGCGATCTACGCGTGGCGGCACTTCTTCCGTCCGACCGAGAACATGGACGACGCCAGCCTGCTGGCGCTGTATCTGCTGGGCGCGCTGGGCGTATTCGTGCTGGTGCTGTTGCTGGCGCCGTTGCGCCGGCTGCTGCGCACGGAGGAAGAAAGCAGCCAGGAGACGGCGCGCGAAAGCACCGTTTTCGAAGTGGCCGATTACGCTGAAGTCACGCCGGGCCGCCTGTCGGCCTGGTCGCAGGCCCGTCGCCTGCAGGTGCAGCACGATGACGAAGGCCGGCTCAGCCATGCTTCGGATCTGGATGGCCGCCGCCGTCGGCGCAGCGACGACATCGACGAGCCGGTGGGCCAGGCGCGCCGCCACGCCGAGTGACGGCGTGGTCATGACGCGGCGCGCCGGCCCTGTCCGGGCGCGCCGCGCAGCCCGGCCTCAGCCGAGGATGCCCATGGTGTCGAAGTACTTGTAGCGCGCCTTGTAGATCTTGCGCGCGTAGGCTTCGCAAGGCGTGCCCTGCAACACCACGGCCAGCACCACGAACTCGGCGAAATCCTCGTCGGGCGAGGTCTTGGCGTAATCGGATGGCGAGTTACCGTCGCTCTTGATCGCGGCGCTCCAGCGCTTGTCGATATCGACGTTCTTGGCGTCGGCGTAATGGTGGGCGATCTCGTGCAGCACCACGTGGTCGCACTCGGCCTGCACGCCGCGGTGGGTACTCATCGGGTACAGCCGGATATAGGACATCACCGCATCGCCGTTGACGCGCGACAGCGAGGTGGGATCCGGCTTGCCGATATACGGCACGCCGCGCCACGACTTGCGCTGGCGCTCGCGGTCGCTGTCGGACATCTCGTCGCAGATGCGCATCTCGACCGACTGCATGCGGTGGCCGATCGGCGAGACCGTGATCAGCTTGGGCGGCACCACCCGCAGGCTGTTGATGACCTGGCCCAGCGTCGGTACCTGCCAGTACAGGTCGTCGTAGGTCTTGAACTTCATGACGTAGCGCGGCAGGTCGTACAGATCGACACGGGTCGGGCCAATGTAGACCTCGGTCTTGCGGCCCAGCAGGTCCGGCATCGGGTCGAGCCGCTTGCCCTGCGCGTCGCGGCGCTCGTGATCCATGCGCACCAGCGACGGAATGTTGGCGGGCAAGGGCCCGACCCATTTGGCCGGTTTGCGCACGCGCTGGAACATCGCGGCGGTCAGGTCCAGCGTGTTGTGGGCCGCCTTGCAGTACTTGGGCGCGTCCTGCGTCGTGGCCGCGGCCGCCGCGGCGCCGCCGGCCAGGAAAGCCTTGGGCTGGGCCGCGCTGGCGCCGCCCCCGCCGCTACTGCCGGCGGCAGCGACCTTGTAGTGCTGCTGGCCGGCGATCAGCGTGGCGCCGCACGAGGTCTTCATGCCTTCGACGACCACCTGGCGATCGGACGACGCATCCATGATGCCTTCGACGATGCTGTGCGTGCCGCCGCATTTGGGGCAGGTGACCTTGTCACCCTTGCGCGCCATCGGCTTGCCGAACACGGTGACGAATTCGTCACCGGTGATGACTTCGCCGCCGTGTGAAGTCTTGTCGCCTTTTCTTATGACCGCGAGCGAGGCCATGCTGTCGTTCCTGTCTGCCTAGACCGGCATAGAGAATAGCAAAAGGCCGGCGCATCCAGGCAGGATGCGCCGGCCAAGGCACAAATGTTTACAAATGCGCGCGGCGATTAGGCCTTGAGCACGGCGAGACCGCCCAGATAGGGCTGCAAGGCGGCCGGGATACGGATCGAGCCGTCCTCCTGCTGGTGGTTCTCGAGCACCGCGACCAGCGCGCGGCCGACCGCCAGGCCCGAGCCGTTGAGCGTGTGCAGATATTCGGGCTTGCCCTGCGCGGCGCGAGTGCGGGCCTGCATGCGGCGGGCCTGGAAGGCCTCGCAGTTCGACACCGACGAGATCTCGCGCCAGGTGTCCTGGGCAGGCAGCCAGACCTCGAGGTCGTAGGTCTTGGCCGCGCCAAAGCCCATGTCGCCGGTGCACAGCAACATCACGCGGTACGGCAGTTCGAGCTTGCGCAGCACCACCTCGGCATGGCCGACCATGTCCTCGAGCGCTGCATACGACTCGGCCGGGCTGACGATCTGCACCATCTCGACCTTGTCGAACTGGTGCTGGCGCACCAGGCCGCGGGTGTCGCGGCCGCCACTGCCGGCTTCCGAACGGAAACACGGCGTGTGGGCGGTGAGCTTGATCGGCAGTTGATCGGCCGGCACGATGCTGTCGCGCACCGAGCTGGTCAACGTGATTTCGGACGTCGAGATCAGGTAGAGGTCTTCGCGCACGACCGCGTGGCCCTGTTCGTCGAGTTCGGGCTCGCTGTCCTGGCCGCCTTTGGTGACCCAGAACATATCGTCCTTGAACTTGGGCAACTGGCCGGTGCCGACCAGCGTCGAGCTGTTGACGATATAGGGCGTATAGCACTCGGTATAGCCGTGCTCGGTGGTCTGCAGGTCGAGCATGAACTGCGCCAGCGCGCGGTGCAGCCGGGCGATCGGGCCACGCATGAACGAAAAGCGCGCGCCCGAGAGCTTGCTGGCGGTCTCGAAATCCAGGCCCAGCGGCTCGCCGACGGCGACGTGGTCACGCGCGTCGAACGGCAGCGCGGCGGGATTGCCGTCGTCGCGCGCGGCGCCCGGCAGCCAGCGCCGCACTTCGATGTTGTCATCGCTCGAGGCACCGGTGGGCACGCTCTCGTGCGGCACGTTGGGCACCGTCAGCAGCAGGCCGGTCAGCTCTTGCTGCAAGGCGCCGAGTTCTTCCTCGAGCGCCTTGAGGCGGGCCGGCACGGCCTGCGACTCGGCCATCACGGCGCTGGCGTCCTCGCCGCGCGACTTGAGCTGGCCGATCTGCTTGGCCAGCGCATTGCGGCGCGCCTGCAGCGTCTCGGTCTCGGTCTGCAGCGACTTGCGGCGCGATTCGAGCGACTCGAAACGGGCGACGTCGAAGGCGTAGCCGCGGGCTTGCAGCCGGGCCACCACGGTTTGGAGATCTTTGCGCAGCAGGGTCGGGTCGAGCATGAGGAACCGGAAGAAAAGGTGAAGAAAATGAGCGGCAAGTACCACCCGCGGCAGCGCCGGTGACGGCAAGCTGCCGCCTTGTGACTGGCGATCTGGATCGCTCAGGAAACGCAGCCATTGTAGCGACCTCGGCGACCCGCCTCCTGATCCGTGCCAAATCGTGCTCCTGCTTCTTTCTTCCGGGCAAGACGGCATTACTGAGTCGCGCCCAGCTGAAAAAGTATCGAACAGACCCGACGTCACTACCGCAATAAGAAACCCTTTGTTTTCTGAGCGCCAGGTCGTACCTATCATCACTGAACCCAGCACGGCCATATTGTTGCTGGCCCAAATCTCGGTGATATGTACGCAACCGAAGTCACCTTAAAGCGGCATTGATCCCCCGCCAGTGATTCTTTCATCGAAAGCGCGTCTCAAAAATCATGCTGAGAACATCGTTTTCCACCACGCCCACCGAAATTCGCCTGCCCTGCTTCCGGCAGACCCACCCTGACTTGGCCTGTTGATCAAACCAATACGGCTAAGTAGGGAGCGTAGACAATGAGCGAGAACACCCATATCTATCGTCTCGTCGCGGATGAAGGACTGCTGGTGGAGTCTGGTCGAATACCCGAATCCCTATTTCGGGGCGGCGACAGAGTGATGAACTCTGGAGACCCGTTTGCCTCCTCTTTCACTATTTATGCTGCCCCAACCGGTAGCAGAATAGTAGCGAAAACAATTTCGCGGCGGAGAGATCGACGGCAGGCCATGTTTTTATAGGCGTCAGGCAATTTGACCAGGGCACCGGGACCTTCAGAACTGCAACCATTGGCTTCGGCCCAGGCGAAAACTGGACCACAAATAAAGACAATCTATCATTCAACGATCACCTGCGATATCCGGATTCCTCGACGATGACTATTGAATCCTCGACCGGGTCGCACAATCGGAAGATGGGAGACTTATTTAACAGCATCAAGGATTATGAATCCGGAAGAATAGAGCCGCCAGATTACAACGTGCTATCTAATAATTGCATCCAGTTTGCTCAAAACTTACTGCAAGGCGCCGGGATACATGGAATCAAGCTAGGGCTGACGCCCGACAGCACGGCAGAGAACATTGAGCACACCGCCAACAATTACGTGACGCCTCTGATCCTCGACCTGAATGGCGATGGTGCGAACACTTTGAACAGTGACCATGGCGTGAGTTTCGATTTTGATGGTGATGGTCAGCAAAGTGAAACAGGCTGGGTCCACCCCGACGACGCGCTCCTCGTGCTCGACAAGAACTACGATGGCGTTATCGACGTCGGTGCCGAGCTGTTTGGCAGCGATAGCGCAGGTCAGGACGGAAAACTAGCTCAAGATGGTTTTGAAGCCTTGTCGCTTTACGACGCCAATCAGGATGGCCTCATCGATGCGGCTGATGAGATATGGCAAAGCTTGCAGGTCTGGCAGGATAAGAACACAGATGGCGTAAGCCAGCAGAACGAGCTTCTACCACTCGATGCCATAGGGATCGTTTCCCTCTCGCTCGATGCAACACGGTCTGGAGCATTCGACGACAGCGGCAATATCCGTGAACTGATCGCTTCCTTCCAGTGGGCGGATGGCAGAGAAGGCGAGATGGTGGACATTTTGCTGCGTCAACAGCCGAGCGCACCATTCAGCGAATTGACCGACATGGAGGCTCCCATTGTTTGGCCCGCCGTCGAACTGATTGGTCAGAACCCTGCGCTCGACGATGCCATAGGAATGTATGTGTGATGAAAGCTCTCAAACATATCCTCCTGGCTGTGACATCCATGATGGTTGTCGGTGCGAGTCTCACAAACGCAGCAGAGCCAGTTCAGGCCAGCAAAAAGATGCTGCAATACAAACACTGGGAAATGGATATTGTCTTCGGCGATATCCGTGTCCGCGCTCCCGAGCCCCGAACGCAACAGGAGTTTGAAGCCCTGCACCGAAAGGCCAATGAAGGAGACCCAGACAGCAATTATCTGCTATCCCGGTTGCACATAGTCGAGACGCCCTTGAACTCGACGTATGACGCCAGCGTGGTCTCCGAAGAACAGACCAATTTTCACATCAAGGAAGGACTGCGATTCCTTCAGCGAACTTTACAACTGAACCCTCGCCACCCCTTGGCTCTCTATAGGACAGGGGCCGATTACGAGTTGGGCACGCTGGTTCCACAAGATTATGAAAAAGCCATCTATTATTATGACCTAGCCGCACGAAACGGATTTGGTTATGCCGCTCACAAATTATTCAAGGTCTACATGATCGGCTACGGTGGAATCCCGAAAGACACCGCCAAAGCACGTTTTTACGCCGATCTGGCCAAGAAACTAGGCAGCAGTTTTCACAAATACACGACCGAAAACTGGGACGACACGCTCAAGTACTATGAACGTTTCGACAAGCAGCAGACTACCAAGCCGCAATAAGCGGCCAGCGCCGCTCATGCGTAGTAAAAATAATTGGGCTAGATACAGTCCCCGACGAAGTCATAGGGATATAAGCGTGACGAAGCTTCTTGGATATCTCCTGTTCGTTGCGACGACGGTGATGATAGTCAATCCAGAAACCACCATTGCAGCCGCGCCAATCCAGGCCAGCGCCAGGATGCTGCAGTACAAATACTGGAAAATGGATATTGTCTTCGGCGAAGATATCCGTGCTCGCGCTCCCGAACCCAGAACGCAACAGGAGTTTGAGGCGCTACACCGAAAGGCCAGCGAGGGGGGCCCCGACAGCAACTATCTGCTGTCCCGGTTATACATGATGGAGACCCCGATGAACCTGGAATACGACCCCAGCATCGTCTCCGAAGAACAGACCAAGTTTCACATCAAGGAAGGACTGCGATTCCTTCAGCGAACTTTACAGCTGAACCCTCGCCACCCCTTGGCCCTTTATAGGACAGGGGTAGCTTACGAGTCGGGCAAGGTGGTTCCAAAAGATTATGAAAAAGCTATTTATTATTATGATCTGGCCGCACGAAATGGTTTTGGCTATGCCGCTCACAATTTATTCGAGGTCTACATGATCGGCTACGGCGGAATCCCGAAGGACACCGCCAAAGCACGTTTTTACGCCGATCTAGCCAAGGAACTAGGCAGTAATTTTCATAAATACACGACCGAAAACTGGGACGACACGCTCAAGTACTACGAACGTTTCGACAAAAACCTGCACGATACTTCCCAATGAGCATCAACGCCGGTCAGGACGACTTGCCGCCGCGCGACTGCCGATCGAGATCGCGCAGGAAGGCCAGCTTCTGCTGGATTTTATCCTCGAGCCCGCGATCGGTCGGCTTGTAGAAACGGGCGTGCAGCCCGTCCGGAAAGTACCGCTCGCCGGCCGAGTAGCCGTGCGGCTCGTCGTGGGCGTAACGATAGGCCCGGCCGTGGCCGAGCTCTTTCATCAGTTTGGTCGGTGCATTGCGCAGGTGGATCGGCACCGGCGCGCTACCGTTCGTCTCGGCATAGCGGCGCGCCTCTTTGTAGGCCATGTAGACCGCATTCGACTTGGGTGCACAGGCCAGATAGACCACCGCCTGCGCCAGCGCCAGTTCGCCCTCGGGCGAACCGAGCCGCTCGTAGATGTCGGCGGCCGAGATGGCGATCTCGCTGGCGCGCGGATCGGCCAGCCCGATGTCCTCGATCGCCATGCGCACGATGCGGCGCGACAGGTAGCGCGGATCGGCGCCGCCGTCGAGCATGCGCGCGAACCAATACAACGAGGCATCGGGATCCGAGCCGCGCACCGACTTGTGCAGCGCGCTGATCTGGTCGTAGAACGCATCGCCGCCCTTGTCGAAACGGCGCAGGTTCTGCGACAGCGCGACTTCCAGCCACGCGCTGTCGACGTGGTCGCGGCCGGCGCCGCGGGCCGATTCGGCCACCACCTCGACCGCGTTGATGAGCCGGCGCGCATCGCCGTCGGCCCAGCCGGCCAGTTGCTCGCGCGCGGCCGCATCGATCTGCAGCGGCTCGCCGTCGCGGCCTTCATTGAGCGCGCTCACCGAGCGTTCGATCAGCGTCTGCAGTTCGTCGGGCGTGAGCGACTGCAGCACGTAGACCCGCGCGCGCGACAGCAGTGCCGAATTGACCTCGAAGGACGGGTTTTCGGTGGTCGCGCCGATAAAGGTGAACAGGCCGCTTTCGACATAGGGCAGGAAGGCGTCCTGCTGCGCCTTGTTGAAGCGGTGCACTTCGTCGACGAACAGGATGGTGCGGCGGCCCTGCCCTTGCGCGACCTGGGCCGAAACCACCGCGTCGCGGATGTCCTTGACGCCGCCGAGCACCGCCGACATCGCGATGAAATGCGCGTCGAAGCCTTCGGCCATCAGCCGCGCCAGCGTGGTCTTGCCCACGCCCGGCGGGCCCCAGAAGATCATCGAATGCGGCCGGCCCGACGCAAAAGCCACCCGCAAGGGCTTGTCGGGGCCGAGCAGATGCGATTGGCCAACCACGTCGGCCAGGCTGCGCGGACGCAGGCGCTCGGCCAGCGGCACGCTGCCGGGCGCCGGATTGCCGGCGAACAGGTCAGCCATGCGCCACCCCTGCGCCGGCAGGCCGCGAACACGGGCCGATGGCGTGGTGGACCGGACTTGGACTACATCTGGACAACGTCGGCGTCCTTGGGCGGCACGAAGCGGAAGGCGTCGGCCGGCATCGCGGGATTGGGCTTGATGTTCGACAGCTCGACGCGGGTGGTCTGGCCGAAGGCATCGAGCAGCTCGACGCGCACCGGCTGCCTGTCCTTCAGGCCGATATCCACCTGCGCGAAGCCGGCATCGGCGCCGCGCGGCTTGGCGCGCAGCCATTGCAGGCCGTCGCGGTCGGGCAAGGCGCTGACGTTGAAGGCCTGTTCGAGCGAGCCCGATCCGAACAGGATCGCCGCCGGCGAGGTGCCGATGGCCGCATCGACCTGCCGCACCGAGACCTGGTTCAGGTCGGGGTCGTACTGGAACAGCTGCTTGCCGTCGGCGACGATCGATTGTTCGTAGGGCTGGCGCACCAGCCACTTGAACTTGCCGGGACGCTCGAAGGCGAATTCGCCCGACTGCTTGGGCTTGGTCTGCCCCTGCGGCCCGACGGTGTACTGCGTGAACGAGCCGGTGGCCGCCTTGACCTCGGCGACAAAAGCCTTGAGCTGGTCGGCGGCGCCGGCCGCATGGACCTGGGCCGACACACACAACAAGGCGGACATCATCAGCATGCGCATGGCTGCTCCTTACTCTTCCTCGCGCTTGGGCGCGAGGATTTCACGGTTGCCGTTCGATTGCATGGCCGAGACCACGCCGGCGTTTTCCATCTGCTCGAGCAGGCGCGCGGCGCGGTTGTAGCCGATGCGCAGGTGCCGCTGCACCAGCGAGATCGACGCGCGGCGGTTCTTGAGCACGACCTCGACGGCCTGGTCGTACATGGGATCGGACTCGGCGTCGGCCATGCCGGTGACACCCCCGGCGCCGTCGCCGGTGTCGCCTTCGAGGCCGCCTTCGAGCAGGCCTTCGATATAGTTGGGCTCGCCCTGCGACTTGAGGTGCTCGACCACGCGATGCACCTCGTCATCGGACACGAAGGCACCGTGCACACGCACCGGCAGGCCGGTGCCGGGCGGCATGTACAGCATATCGCCCTGGCCCAGCAGCGTCTCGGCGCCCATCTGGTCGAGAATGGTGCGCGAGTCGATCTTGGACGACACCTGGAATGCGATCCGCGTCGGGATGTTGGCCTTGATCAGGCCGGTGATCACGTCGACGCTGGGCCGCTGGGTGGCCAGGATCAGGTGGATGCCGGCGGCGCGGGCCTTTTGCGCCAAGCGGGCGATCAGCTCTTCGATCTTCTTGCCGACCACCATCATCAGGTCGGCCAGCTCGTCGATCACGACCACGATCTGCGGCAGCTCGGCCAGCGGCTCGGGCGCGTCGGGCGTCAGCGAGAACGGATTGGGGATCGGCTCTTCGCGCTTCGCGGCGTCACGGATCTTGGCGTTGTAGCCGGCCAGGTTGCGCACGCCCAGCTTGCTCATCACGCGGTAGCGCTTTTCCATCTCGCCGACGCACCAGTTCAGCGCGTTGGCGGCATGGCGCATGTCGGTGACGACCGGCGCCAGCAGGTGCGGGATGCCTTCGTAGACGCTCATTTCGAGCATCTTCGGATCGATCAGGATGATGCGGGTGTGGCTGGCGTCGGCCTTGTACAGCAGCGACAGGATCATCGCGTTGATGCCGACCGACTTGCCCGAGCCGGTGGTGCCGGCCACCAGCAGGTGCGGCATCTTGCCCAGGTCGGCGACCACCGGATGGCCGGCGATGTCCTTGCCCAGCGCCATCGTCAGCACCGAATGGCTGGCGTGATAGGTCTGCGAGCCGAGGATCTCGGACAGCCGCACGGTCTGGCGGCGCGGATTGGGCAGCTCGAGCCCCATCAGGTTCTTGCCGGGGATGGTCTCGACCACCCGGATGCTGACCAGGCTGAGCGCCCGCGCCAGGTCCTTGCCCAGGTTGACGATCTGGCTGCCCTTGACGCCGGTGGCCGGCTCGATCTCGTAGCGCGTGATCACCGGGCCGGCCTGCGCCGCCACCACGGTCACCTGCACGCCGAAGTCGGCGAGCTTCTTTTCGATCAGCCGCGACGTGAATTCGATGGTTTCGGGCGAGACGGTCTCTTGGGCGGCCTCGGGCGGGTCGAGCAGCGAGATGGCCGGCAGGTCGCCGTGGACCGGGTCGGCGAACAGGATCTGCTGCTTTTCTTTCTCGATGCGCTCGGACTTGGGCACCACCGTGATGGCCGGCTCAATGCGCACCGGCTGCTCGTGCACCAGCTTTTCCTGCTTGGCGACCACCTGTTCGGTGCGCACCTGCTTGGCGACCTGGCCGACCTTGCGGTCCTGCCGCGCCACGTAGGCGTTGCGCACGCGGCGCAGACCGGTCTCGATGACGGCGCCGACGCGCTCGGAGACCTGCAGCCACGAAAAATTGAAGAACAGGCTCGAGCCGATGGCGATCATCACCAGCAGCACCAACGTGGCGCCGGTAAAGCCCAGCGACTGGGCCGCCAGGCCCGACAACGCCTGGCCGAACACCCCGCCGGCGCCGCTGCCGCCGTCGCTGCGGCCGGGCAGCTCCATGCCCAGCGTGAACAGCCGCAGCGCCTCGAGGCCGACCGAGCCGACCAGCAGGATCGCAAAACCGACGCCTTGCTCCCAGTGCACCCGCGGCAGCACCTCGGCCTCGCCGCGCGCGCGCAGCTGGGTGGCCAGCCGGCGATAGCCGGCCCAGACCCGGTGCAGCAGCAAGACCACCCACCACCAGGCCGAAAAACCGAACAGATAGAACAGGATGTCGGCCAGGTGCGCGCCAAAGACCCCACCACGATTGTGGATCGCGCCTTCGGGGACGGAGTGCGACCAGCCGGGGTCGAGCGGGCTCCAGGTGGCCAGCACCAGGGTCAGCCAAAGGGCCAGGGCCGCGAACAGGATCCAGCGCGCCTCGCGCAGCAGCGACGACAGCCGTGTCTGCAGGGCGGAGGGACCGTTACGGGTATTGCGGGAGGCGCGGGGAGAAGCTGCGGTCATACGGGGCATGCGGCTCATTATAATTGGGCGGTTACTCCAACGGTTTTGCGCTCATTCATGACTTCTCCCAAGCACGCCCAAGTTCTGATCCTGGGGTCCGGCCCGGCCGGCTACACCGCCGCCGTCTATGCCGCCCGCGCCAATCTGAAACCGGTGCTGGTCACCGGCCTGGCCCAGGGCGGCCAGCTGATGACCACCACCGACGTGGACAACTGGCCGGCCGACTTCGCCGGCGTCCAGGGCCCCGATCTGATGCAGCGATTCCAGCAGCATGCCGAACGCTTCGACACCGAGATGGTATTCGACCACATCGCCAAGGTCGACCTGTCCAAGCGCCCGTTCACGCTGACCGGCGACGCCGGCGCGGTCTACACCTGCGACGCGCTGATCATCTCGACCGGCGCCTCGGCCAAGTACCTGGGACTGCCGTCCGAAGAGGCCTTCATGGGCCGCGGCGTGTCCGGCTGCGCGACCTGCGACGGCTTTTTCTACCGTGACCAGGACGTGGTCGTGGTCGGCGGCGGGAATACCGCGGTCGAAGAGGCGCTGTACCTGTCCAACATCTGCCGCACCGTCACCGTGGTGCATCGCCGCGACAAGTTCCGCGCCGAACCGATCCTGATCGACAAGATGATGGCCAAGGTCGAGAACGGCAACATGCGGCTCAAGCTGTTCCACGAGTTGCAGGAAGTGCTGGGCGACGACTCGGGCGTGACCGGCGTGCGGCTGGCCAACAAGCAGACCGGCGGCACCGAAGACCTCGCGGTCACCGGCGCCTTCATCGCCATCGGCCACCATCCCAACACCACGATCTTCGAGGGCCAGCTCGACATGGAGAACGGCTACATCAAGACGCGCAGCGGCTTGAACGGCCTGGCCACGATGACCTCGGTGCCCGGCGTGTTCGCGGCCGGCGACGTGCAGGACCACGTCTACCGCCAGGCCATCACCAGCGCCGGCACCGGCTGCATGGCCGCGCTGGACGCCCAGCGCTGGCTCGAGAACGCAGGCAAATAAGGCCCCCACGCCGCGCCTACGGCTTGCTGCCCCCCGAGGGGGCCGCTTTTGCCTTGGGGCGGCCCTACGGCAAATAAGGCCCCCACGCCGCGCCTACGGCTTGCTGCCCCCCGAGGGGGCCGCTTTTGCCTTGGGGCGGCCCTACGGCAAATGATGCCCCCACGCCGCGCCTACGGCTTGCTGCCCCCCGAGGGGGCCGCTTTTGCCTTGGGGCGGCCCTACGGCAAAAGACTATGAAACACGCCAAGAAAGGCCTCGACGAGCTCAAGGCCTTGCAGAAAGAGGCCGACGAGATCGGCCGCAAGCAGGCTGCCGAGCGCAAGCAGGCGGCGCGGCATCCGGCGGCGGTGGCGGCGCAGGGCCAGGCCAGGGCGCAGAGCGCGCCTGCCTTCGTGGGCCGCGCGCCGGCCGACGAGGCGGCGGCCTTCCGGCTGGCGATGGGCGGCATCACGCCGATCCGCAGCGATCGGGTCGCACGGCCGGGCCAGGCCCTGGCGCCCAGCGACGAACAGATGCGCCGGCGTGCCTGGGCCACCGGCAAGCCGGGCGACGCGCCCGCCGCCGCGCCAGCCGCGGCGCCCGAGGTCTCCGACGAATACGTGGCGCGCCTGCTGACCGACGACGGCCAGGCCTTCGTGCGCACCGGCATGGCGCCCGATACGCTGCGCAAGCTGCGCCGCGGCTTCTGGTCGGTCAAGGCCGATCTGGACCTGCACGGCATGACGCTCGAGCAGGCGCGTCCGGCGCTGGCCGCCTTTTTGCAGCAGGCCAGCCAGCAAGGCGTGCGCTGCGTGCGGGTGATCCACGGCCAGGGCCACAACTCGCCGGGCGAGCCGGTGCTGCGTGACAAGGTCACCCGCTGGCTGGTGCAGCACGCAGTGGTGCTGGCGTTTGCCCAGGGCAAGCAGGCCGACGGTGGCGCCGGTTCGGTACGGGTGCTGCTGCACGGCATCGAATCGGCCGACTGAGCGCGGGCCGGCGCCGCGCCGGCCTCGCGATCCCGCCATCTGGCGTGCCGGTGGGTCAGTCGGGCTGCCGCACAAAATCCACCAGTTGCTGGGTCGCCGCGTCGGGCCGTGGCGTCACCAGCGACACCAGCACGATCACCACGAACGCGACCGGCGCGCCGAACACGCCGGCCGAGATCGGCTGGATGCCCCACCACAGCTGCAGCGGCTCGGTGCGCGCCACGCCGAACACCAGTTCGCGCAGCCACGGCTGGGTCTGCGCCATGTACCAGGCCGTGACCCCCAGCCCGGCCGCCATGCCGCAGGTCACGCCCCACAGATTGGCGCGTTTCCAGAAGATGCCCATGACCAGCGCCGGGAAGAAGGTGCTGGCCGCGAACGAGAACGACGCCGTCACCATGAACAGGATGTCGGCGGGCTTTTGCGCCGCGACCCAGGCCGCGCAGAAGGCCACCACCAGCAGCAGCACCTTGGACACCAGCACGCGCCGCCCGCCGTTCATGCGCGGCGAGACCACCCGGAACCAGGTGTCGTGCGACAGCGAATTGGACAGCGTCAGCAGCAGCCCGTCGGCGGTCGACAGCGCCGCCGCCAGCGCGCCGGCGGCCACCAGCCCCGATATCACGTAGGGCAGCCCGCCGATCTCGGGCATCGCCAGCACGACCACGTCGGCGCCCAGCGTGATCTCGGCGCGCTGCACGATGCCGTCGCGATTGAGGTCGACGATCTCGAGCAGCTGGGGATCGACCGCGCTCCAGGCGCCGACCCAGGCCGGCAGGTCGTCGAACGAAGTGCCGACCACCTGGGTCAGCACCTCGTACTTGATCAGCACCGCCAGCGTCGGCGCCATCAGGTACAGCAGCAGGATGAAGGTCAGCGACCACGCCACCGAGCGGCGCGCGTCGCCGACCGATGGCGTGGTGTAGGACCGCATCAGGATGTGCGGCATGCCGGCCGTGCCCAGCATCAGGCACAGCACCAGCGCCAGGAAATTGTTGCGCAGGCGCTCGCGCTCGGCCGGATCGGCGTGCGGAAACGGCTCGGCATGCGGCACCGGCGGCGAGCCGCGCGCGGCGTAGGCGTCACGCGCCTGCGACCAGGCGACCCGCGCCGCCTCGACGCTGTCGGGATAATTGGCCAGTTCGCGCTCGAGCGAGCGGATGTCGACCATCGGCGCCTCGGACTCCTTGAGCCTGGCCAGCCGCGCACGCAGCATCGCGCGCTGGTCGCTCCAGGAGGCCGGCAGCGCGACCAGCCGCGCCTCCATTTCTTCGGCGCGGGCGCGCCACAGCGCGCGCACGGCGAACTCGGCCGGGTCCTGCACCAGCTCGGTTTCCTTGGCGGTGAGCTCCTGCAGCACCGTGCTGGCCGAGACCTGCGGCACCGGCACGTCGGTATGCTTGACCGACAGCCAGATCACCGGCACCAGATAGGCGATCACCATGATGATGTACTGGCCGACCTGGGTCCACGTGACCGCGCGCATGCCGCCCAGGAAGGAACAGACCAGCATGCCGCCCAGCGCCACGAAGATGCCCAGCTCGAACGAGATGCCGGTCATGCGGGTGGTGATGATGCCCACGCCGTAGATCTGCGCGACCAGGTAGGTGAACGAACACAGCACCGCGCAGGCCACGCCGATCAGCCGCGGCAGGTTGCCGCCATAACGCGCGCCCAGGAAATCGGGCAGCGTGTAGCGGCCGAACTTGCGCAGATAAGGCGCCAGCAGCAAGGCCACCAGCACGTAGCCGCCGGTCCAGCCGAGGATGTAGGCCAACCCGCCATAGCCGGTCAGGTACAGCGTGCCGGCCACGCCGATGAACGAGGCGACCGACATCCAGTCGGCCGCGGTGGCCATGCCGTTGTAGAACGCCGGCACGCGCCGGCCGGCCACGTAGTACTCGACCGGGTCGGAGGTGCGGCACAGGATGCCGATGCCGGCGTACAGGCAGACCGTGACCAGCAGGAACACATAGCCGATCCAGTTGCGCGCCATGCCCAGCACTTCCATCAGCGCCAGCAGCAGGATCAGCAGCACGAAGCCGGCCGTGTACAGCACGTAGGTGCTGCGCAGCTGTTTTTCGAACTCTTGCTGGTTGCGGGCGCCGAAGGGCATCGATGGTCTCGTCCCGGGCTCAGCGCGGCGCGGGGCCGATCATGGCCGGCCGCGCGGCTTGCGGTTCATCAGCCAGGCATACAGGCAGACGATGACCAGGAAGGCCAGCGGGCCGCCGAAGGCCGCCATCCAGAACGAGAACGGCCAGCCCAGCACCGAGCCGGACAGATCGCGGGCCAGGTAGCTGGGCACGAAGGCCACGCTGGCCCAGGCCAGCAGCAACAGCGCGATCAGGATCAGGTTGCGCCGCCAGGCCGAGCGCTGCCGTGCCGCCACCGATTGCTGCGTGGGTGTCGAAGGCGTCGAAGGCGATGGCGTCGTTGGCATGGCGCGGTGATGTTTGGTTTGCCCAAGCAAAAACGGCTGACACTAGGGGTGCCAGCCGTTTTGCGTTTTTTTTTCTTCTTGGGTAATGCTTTATATTTTTATATACCGGTGCCGCCGGTTGTTGCCCATGCAGGGCTTTGTCTCCCACCTGCATGAACGGAATTCTGCACCAATGTTCCCGACCTAACACTAGGGGTATGCCCTACGTTGAGGCATTAGCTTAGGATTCGGCGTCAAAATGCACCAATACAGTGCCTAACTGGCGCGGTTTGTGGTGGGCAACGCACGTTCGAGTACACGCGCCACATGCCAGGCTTGACGCTGGGCGCCATCGTGGATCTGATGCCTGCAACTGGTGCCATCGGCCACCACCAGTGCCTGCGCATCGGCGCGTACCGCCGGCAACAGACTCAGTTCGGCCATTTTCATCGACGCGTCGAAGTGCTCGGCTTCGTAGCCGAAGCTGCCCGCCATGCCACAGCAGGACGACTCGATCATGTCGACCTGCAGGCCGGGAATCCAGGCCAGCACCGTCTGCACCGGCCGCAGCGCATCGAAGGCCTTCTGGTGGCAATGGCCGTGCACCAGCGCCCGCGACTCGGGCAGGGCCTGCCAGGCCAGGTCCAGCCGGCCGGCCTGCTGCTCGCGCACCAGGAACTCCTCGAACAAGAACGCCTGGCTGGCCAGCCGCTCGGCCTCCTCGCCATAGCCGTACTGCAAGAACTCGTCGCGCAGCGTCAGCAGGCACGACGGCTCCAGCCCGACGATCGCCACGCCGCGCTCGACCAGCGGCAGCAAGGCATCGAGCGTGCGCCGCGCTTCCTGGCGGGCCGCATCGACCAGCCCGGCCGCCAGGAAGGTGCGGCCGCAACAGAGGCCGCGGCCGTCGGGCGCCAGGTTGACGTGCACCTGGTAGCCGGCGGCGGCCAGCACGCGCTGGGCCGCGCGGGCGTTTTCCGGCTCCATGTGATTGTTGAAGGTGTCGACGAACAACAGCACTTCCTTGTGGGGCGCGGCAGCGGGCGTCCCGGCAGCGGGCGTTCCGGCGGCGGGCGTGCCGGCGGCGCGCTGCTGCGTGGCGTGTCCGCCCGGCAGTAGCCCAGGCCCGGGCTGCCCCAACACCGGCTGCCCGACCAGAAATGGCTGCGCGAAGCGCGGCAGCGACCGGCCCGCGGCCAGCCCCAGCCTCTGTTTGAACCAGCCGGCGCCGGGCAGGCGCTGCGCGCCATCCAGCCAGCCGGCCCAGCGCGACAGCCTGCCGGCATAGCGCGGCAGATAGGCGACCAGGCGGTCGCGCCAGCGCAAGCCCTGCTGGCCGGCCCAGGCCGCGCGGGCCTCGATCTTCATCTTGGCCATGTCCACGCCGGTCGGACAGTCGCGCTTGCAGCCCTTGCACGAGACGCACAGATCCAGCGCCTCCTTGACCTCGGGACGCAGCAGCCCGCCCTCGCCCAATTGGCCCGACAAGGCCAGCCTGAGCGTGTTGGCGCGCCCGCGCGTGACGTGTTTTTCGTCGCGCGTGATGCGGTAGCTGGGGCACATGGTGCCGGCGTCGAACTTGCGGCAATGGCCGTTGTTGTTGCACATCTCGACGGCCTTGCCCAGGCCCAGCGCAGGATCCTCGCCGGTGCCCGGCGCGCTTTCCTCGCCGGTCAGCGGATCGCGCTTGACGTCCCACGCCGACCAGTCCAGCGCGGTGCGGATCGGAATGGTGCGATAGCCGGGCGCGAAGCGGAATAGGCTCGCGTCGTCCATCTTGGGCGGGTCGACGATGCGGTCGGGACAGTAGAGATTGTCGGGATCGAACAGCCGCTTGATCTGCCGGAACGCCTCGTTGATGCGCGGGCCGTACTGCCAGGCCACCCACTCACCGCGGCACAGACCGTCGCCGTGCTCGCCCGAATAGGCGCCCTTGTAGCGCCGCACCAGCTCGGCGGCCTGGTCGGCGATCTCGCGCATCTTGGCCGCGCCGTCGCGGCGCATGTCCAGGATCGGCCGCACGTGCAGCGTGCCGACGCTGGCATGCGCATACCAGGTGCCCTCGGTGCCATAACGATGGAACACCTCGGTCAGCTGCGCGGTGTACTCGGCCAGGTGCTCGAGTGGCACCGCGCAGTCTTCGATGAACGACACCGGCTTGCCGTCGCCGCGCATGCTCATCATGATGTTCAGGCCGGCCTTGCGCACGTCCCACAAGGCCTTCTGGGCATTGGCGTCGGTCATCGACACGACGCTGCCGGGCAGGCCCAGGTCGCCCATCAGTTCGTCCAGCGCCCGCAGCCGCGCGGCCAGCGCGTCCTTGTCGTCGCCAGCGAACTCGACCAGCAGCACCGCCTGCGGTTCGCCGACCAGCGCCCGTTCGATCACCGGCTTGAAGGCCGGATTGCGCAAGGCCAGATCGATCATGGTGCGATCGACCAGTTCGACCGCGGTCGGGCCCAGCTTGACGATGTGCTGGGTCATGTCCATCGACTGGTAGAAGGTCGGGAAATTGACCACCCCCAGCACCTTGGCGCGCGGCAGCGGCGCCAGCTTGATGCGGACCTGCCGGCTGTAGGCCAGCGTGCCTTCGGAGCCGACCAGGATATGCGCCAGATTGGGCACGCCGTCGTCGCTATAGGGACGCGGATTGCGGCAGTCGAACAGGTCGATGTTGTAGCCCGAGACGCGCCGCAGCACCTGCGGCATGCGCTCGGCGATCTCGCCGCGCTCGGCCGTCGCGATCGCGTGCAGCCCCTGCACGATGCCGCGCAGGCGCGGCTCGGCGGGCAACTGGCCGTCCCACGGGCCGAAATGCGCTTGCGTGCCGTCGGCCAGCACCGCGTCGACGCCCAACACGTTGTGCACCATGTTGCCGTATTCGATCGAGCGCGAGCCACAGGAATTGTTGCCGGTCATGCCGCCGATCGTGCACTGCGCCGAGGTCGACACGTCGACCGGAAACCACAGGCCATGCGGCTTGAGCTGCGCGTTCAGGTGATCGAGCACGATGCCGGGCTCGACCACCGCCGTGCGGTTTGCCACGTCCAGCTCGACCAGCTGGTTGAGCCAGCGGCTGTTGTCGATCACCAGCCCCTCGCCCACCGTCTGGCCGCACTGGCTGGTGCCGGCGCCGCGCGCCACCACCGGCACGCGCGCCTCGCGGGCGATCTGCAGCGCCATCCGCAGGTCGTCCTGGTCGCGCGGCACCGCCACGCCCAATGGCATGCATTGGTAGATCGACGCGTCGGTGGCGTAGCGCCCGCGCGAGCCGGCGTCGAACATGACTTCGCCGCGCAGATGCCTGCTCAGGTCGCTGGCCAGCGACGAGGGTGCCGCGGCGCCAGCCTCGGTGAAACGGCGCGGAGTGTGCAAGAAAGAAACAGCCATGGTGCGTGCCCTGTGCCTGCGGCGTTAGCGTGAATCTGAAACCGGTGAAGCCGGGTTGGTGTGTTGCGCGGCATGCGGCGGCACGTCGCCGGCCGACAGCCCCACCGGCGCGTTGTCGCCACCGGCCGGCGGGTCGCCGCGCAGCTTGCGCAAGCCGGCCGCCAGCACCGGCCACAGCAGGATGAACAGCGCCAGCGTGACGATGGTGCCGACCAGGCCGTTGGACCAGAACACGCCCAGCTCGCCGCCCGACACCAGCATGGTCTGGCGGAACGCATCCTCGGCGCGGTCGCCCAGCACCAGCGCCAGCACCAGCGGCGCCAGCGGATAGTCGAGCTTCTTGAAGACGTAGCCGATGACACCGAAGATCAGCATCAGCCAGATGTCGAACTGGGCGTTGTTGACGGTGAAGGCACCGATCGCGCACACCGTCAGGATCAGCGGCGCGACGATCGAGAACGGCACGCGCAGGATGGCGGCGAACAGCGGCACGGTGGTCAGCACGATCACCAGGCCGGTCAGGTTGCCCAGGTACATGCTGGCGATCAGGCCCCAGACGAAGTCCTTCTGCTCGACGAACAGCAGCGGGCCGGGCTGCAGCCCCCAGACCATCAGTCCGCCCAGCAGCACCGCGGCGGTGGCCGAGCCCGGAATGCCCAGCGACAGCATCGGCAGCAGCGCGCTCGAGCCGGCCGCGTGGGCCGCGGTCTCGGGCGCCAGCACGCCTTGCGGTTCGCCGCGGCCGAAATCGTCGGGTCGGCGCGCGAACTTCTTGGCCACGCCGTAGCCCATGAACGAGGCCGCGATCGCGCCGCCCGGCGTCACGCCCAGCCAGCAGCCGATCAGCGCCGAGCGCAGCAGCGTCAGGAAGTGCCGCGGCATCTGCAGCCAGGTCTTGATGACGATCTTCATGTCGAGCTTGGCCTGCTTGCCCTTGAAGGCCACGCCCTCCTCCATCGTCAGCAGGATCTCGCTGATGCCGAACAGGCCGATCACCGCGACCAGGAAGTCGAAGCCGCGCAGCAGCTCGGTCTGGCCGAAGGTCATGCGCAACTCGCCCGACACGGTGTCCATGCCGACCGCCGCCAGCAACAGCCCGATCCCCATCGACGTGATGATCTTGGCCTTGCGCTCCTTGCCCATGCCGATGAAGCTGCAGAAGGTCAGCAGGTAGACCGCGAAGAACTCGGCCGGCCCGAAGCGCAGCGCGAATTGCGCCACCACCGGCGCCAGGAAGGTGATCAGCAGGATGCCCGACACCGCGCCGAAGAACGAGCCGGTGAAGGCCAGCGTCAGCGCCTCGCCGGCGCGGCCCTGCTGCGCCATCGGATACCCGTCGAAGGTGGTCGCCACCGACCAGGCCTCGCCCGGTATGTTGAACAGGATGGACGTGATGGCGCCGCCGAACAGCGCGCCCCAGTAGATGCAGGACAGCAGGATGATGGCCGAGGTCGGGTCCATCGTGAAGGTCAGCGGCAGCAGGATGGCCACGCCGTTGGGGCCGCCCAGGCCCGGCAGCACGCCGACGATCACGCCGAGCAGGATGCCGACGACCATCAGGCCGATATTGTGCAAGGACAGCGCGACCGCGAAGCCGCCCATCAGGGCATCGATCGATTCCATGTTTTTGTTCTCCGATGGGGGTGGCTCAGAAGCCCAGCGCCATTTCCAGCGGCCCCTTGGGCAGCGGCACGCGGAACTGGATCTCGAAGACCCAGAAGATCAGCGCGATCACCGCGCCCGAGAACAGCACCGATTTCCACCACGCGAACTTGCCCACGAAGATCATGAAACCGATCAGGAACAGGCCCGACGACACGTAGATGCCCAGCGGCGCGATCAGCGCGACATAGAGCGTCAGCGGCGCCAGCACCACGAACACCTGCCTGAGCCGGCTGGCGGTCACGAAGGCGCTGCGGTCGTTGTCGCGCCACGACTGCACGATGGTGACGCAGCAACACACCAGCACGATCACGGCGATCCACATCGGGAAGTAGCCGGCCTGCGGTCCGTCCTCGCTCCAACCGGCGCCGATGACCCGGTTGTCCCAGATGGCGACCGCCGCCATCACACCGATGATCGCGGCGACCGCGATCTCCATGTTCCGGCGCGATATCAGTCCGGGTTCGTGGTCCTGCTCTGCCTCGCTTGCTTGCGTCACGCTAGTCTCCGTATGGTCGTTGTGCTGCTGGCCCGATCACGCGCGCACTGCGGCGCGCTTGGATGCGACCGGGCCGCGCCGCCGCGGTCGGCGGCGGCGCGCTGGCTCAGAAGCCGGCGTCCTTGACGATCTGCTCGTGCAGCTTCTCGTCCTTTTCCAGGAAAGCCTCGAGTTCCTTGCCTTGAAGGAAATCGGCCTTGAGCGCCGAGCGCTTCATGTAGTCGATCCACTCGGGCTTCTCGGTCACCTGCTTCATGACCTGCGCGTAGTACTGGGCCTGTTCGGGTTTGGCGCCGCCCGGCATCATCACCACGCGCAGCATCTGGTAGCTGACGTCCAGCCCCTGCTCGGCGCATGTCGGGATGTCGCTCCAGCTCTGCTCCTTGGTGACCTTGTCCTGGTAGGCCATGCGTTCCTTGGCGAACACGCACAGCGCACGGTGCTCGCCGGCGCGCCACTGCGCCACCGATTCGGAGGGGTTGTTGACGTTGGCGTCGATGTGATTGCCCGACAGCTGCGTGGCCGCTTCACCGCCGCCCTTGTAAGGCACGTAGATGAACTTGGCGCCGACCTGCTTCTCGATCATCGCGGTGATCATGTGATCCTCGCGTTTCGAACTGGTGCCGCCCATGCGCACACGCTTGTTGCCCTGGCCGGCCTTGGCGGCTTCCGAGAAGGTCTGGATCGAATCGTAGGGCGACTGGCTGTTGGTCCACAGCACGAACTCGTCCATCGCCACCATCGCCACCGGCGTCAGGTCGCGCCAGTTGAACGGCAGCTTGCTGGTCAGCGGCACGGTATACAGCGCCGACGACGCCACCAGCAGCTTGTTGGCGTCGCCCTGCGAGGCCTTGACGTCCATCAGGCCCTCGGCGCCCGAGGCCCCGGCCTTGTTGACGACGATCACCGGCTGCTTCATCAGTTCGTACTTGGCGATGATGCCCTGGATCGCCCGTGCCATCTGGTCGGACGCGCCACCGGCGCTGAACGGCACCACCATTTCGACCGGACGGTTGGGCTCCCAGGCCCACGCCGCCGCCGGCACCGACAACAGGGCGGCCAGCGCCGCGCACACCACTTTCTTGCGTTGGGGGTTCATGCTTGTCTCCTTTGGGGTCTTGCTTTCTTGTGAATTGACGCGGCCCCTCTGTGGGGGCCGCGATACTTCGGTCAGGCGGCCTTCAGGCCGGCCTGGGCACTGTCCTGCCGCAGTTGATCCATCGCCGCGGTCACGCCGCTGCCGGCCAGCTTGACGCCGGCCAGTTGCAGGCCCATCTCGCAGCCGGCCAGCGCCGCCATCAGCGTCAGTTCGTTGCAGTCGCCCAGGTGGCCGATGCGGAACATCGTGCCCTTGACCTTGCCCAGGCCGGCGCCCAGCGACATGTTGAAGCGTTCGTAGATCAGCTTGCGCACCGCGTCGGCATCGACGCCGTCGGGCATCATCACGCCGGTCAGCACCGGCGAGTACACCGCCGGGTCGGCGCACTGGATCTGCAGGCCCCAGGCCTGCACCGCCGCGCGGCAGGCCCGCGCCAGCCGGTGATGGCGGGCGAATACGTTGTCCAGGCCTTCCTCGCGCAGCATGTCGAGCGCCTCGTGCAGCGCATACAGCAGGTTGGTGTTGGGCGTGTACGGGAAGTAGCCGGTCTTGTTCATCTCCAGCATCTCGTGCCAGGCCCAGAAGCTGCGCGGCAGCGTGGCGCGCTGGCTGGCCTCGATGGCGCGCGGCGACAGCGCGTTGAAGCTGATGCCGGGCGGCAGCATCAGGCCTTTTTGCGAACCCGAGATCGTCACGTCCACGCCCCACTCGTCATGGCGGTAGTCGGCCGCGGCCAGCCCCGAGATCGTATCGACCAGCAGCAGCGCCGGATGCTTGGCGGCATCGATGGCGCGGCGCACCGCGGCGATGTCCGAGGTCACGCCGGTCGAGGTCTCGTTGTGCACCACGCAGACGGCCTTGATGGCATGGCCGCTGTCCTGGCGCAGCCGCGCCTCGATGGCGTCGGCATCGACGCCGCGGCGCCAGCCCTCGATGCCGGGGCGGCCCAGGAACTCGGGCTTCAGGCCCAGCGATTCGGCCAGTTTTTTCCACAGCGCGGCGAACTGGCCGGTTTCGTACATCAGCACCTGATCGCCGGCGCTCAGCACGTTGCACAGCGCGGCCTCCCAGGCGCCGGTGCCGGAGGCCGGATAGATCACCACCGGATGGCGGGTCTTGAAGATCCAGCGCATGCCCTCGAGCACCTTCAGGCCCAGCGCGCCGAACTCGGGGCCGCGATGGTCGATGGTGGGATAGCTCATGGCCCGCAGCAGCCGGTCGGGCACCGGGCTGGGCCCGGGAATCTGCAGGAAATGACGGCCAACCGGGTGGAAGTCCAGCTTCAACATGAGGCCTCTCCTCTCATTTGAATTTTGAATGCAAAATACTTTATGCGAATATCTGGGCAGTGTCCATACCGGGATCAACCCGTGGGTCGCTTAAAAAAATCTATACAATTCAACGCATTAATGCTCGCGGACCGTTTTATGCCTGAATCTCCTCTCCACGCCCCGGTACCGGCAGCCCCCGCGCCTAGCCAGAAACTGAGCCGGCCGATGCTGCACCAGACGGTCACCGACCACCTGCGCGCGATGATCGTCGAGGCACGCCTGCCGCCTGGCACGCGGCTGAACGAACGCGAACTGTGCGAGACGCTGGGCATCTCGCGCACGCCGCTGCGCGAGGCGATCAAGGTGCTGGCCGCCGAAAGCCTGGTCGAGATCTCGCCGAACCGCGGCGCCACCGTCGCGCGGCTGACCGAGCAGGACATCCGCGAGACCTTCGAACTGATGAGCGGGCTGGAGGCCTTTGGCGGCGAGCTGGCGTGCGAACGCATCACGGCCGAGGAACTCGCCGAGATCGAGCGCCTGCATGACGAGATGGTCGATTGCCGCGCGCGGCGCGACCTGTCGGCCTACTACAGCCGCAACCACGCGATCCACGACCGCATCAGCCAGGCCTCGCGCAATCCGGCCTTGCGCCAGATCTACGTGTCGATCAATCTGCGGCTGCAGGCGCTGCGCTTTCGCTCGAACTTCCACGAAGCCAAGTGGGACCACGCGATCCAGGACCACATCCAGATGATCGAGGCGCTGCGCGCGCGCGACGGCAAGCGCCTGGCGGCGATCCTGCGCCAGCATCTGCTGGACAAGCGCGACGCGGTGTTGATGGCGATGATGGATGGCCAGGCCGACGGCGCGCAGGCGCCGCGCGCGCTGGACGGCCAGGCATGACGGCAGCACGCTCAGACGCGTGGCGGCGGGCGGCGAGGCAGAACGGAGCCGACGCAACCGCGTGACGGCGGGCGGCCATGCCGGCCGCCCTGTGGCTTAGCGGTTCAGCGGTTCAGCGGCCCAGCAGCACCGGCAGGCCGGCGGCCAGCATCGCGATGCCCGCCGCCGTCAGCATGCCCAGCACCAGCCGCTTGAAGGCCTGGTCGCTGATGCCGGTATAGAGCCGCGCGCCGAGCAGCGCCGGGATCAGCATCGCCGGCACCACCACGGCCAGCGCCGGCAGCACCTCGCGTGTCATCAGGCCCGAGCTGAGGTAAGCCGTCAGCGTCAGCGACAGCAGCAGCAGATTGAGGTTCTGCACCAGCACGCGCTGCGAATCCTTGGACATGCCGCGCAGCGTGCACCACAAGGTCGGCACCACACCCGAGAAGCCGCCCAGGCCGCCCATCACGCCGCCGATCAGGCCGATCACACCATCGGCCACGCGGCCGCCGCGCCGGATATGCGGCAAGCGGGTCGAGAAGATCATGATCGGGCACCAGATCACCAGCAACAGGCCCAGCATCACCTTGAAGGTTGATACGTCCAGCAGCGGCAGGATGGTCGCGCCGACCGGCACGCCGAGCGCGCCGCCGACCGCAAAGGGCAGCAGCAATTTCAGGTCGAAGCCGCGCCGCACCGTGACCGCCGCGATCACCTGGCCGGTCCAGCCGCCGAACACCGACAGCACGGCGGCCAGCGCCGGATCGAGCATCCAGGCCCAGACCGCCAGCGACACCATGCTGAAACCGAAACCGGTCAAGCCTTGAACAAAACCGGCCAGCGCGGCGCCCGCCGCGATGACAACCACCAAGCCCAGATCCATGTGCTGCGTACGTCCCGACGAAGATACTGCGCAGGACTATACGCCTGACGCGGCGCTGCGTCGCGGCCCGGCTCAGGGCCTGACGGCCGGCGCGTCCAGCGGCAGCGCGCGGCTGCGGCAGAACTGCGCCATGGCGGCGTAGACGTTGTAGTTCATCGTCATCATCTCGCGCGCCGGCTGGCCGCGCACGAAGTCGTCGACGATATCGAGCAGGCCCTGCGGCTTCAGGCCGCCCAGGCACAAGCCGAGACGGTCGCCCAGCTGCTGGGTCGCGCCGAAGGCCGGCGCATGACCGAAGCCCTCGACCACACCGGTCACGTAGATGCCGCGCTGGTAGTTCGACAGCTGCTTGTAGGCCTGCGTGCTCATCCAGCCCGGCGCGACCAGCGGCTGGTCCAGGCGCGGGTCGACCACCGGGCCGAGCGCACCCTGCGCGTGGCCCAGGCCCGTCAGCATCGGCATCAGTGCGCAGACCCACATGGCGAACCGAGCCAGCCGATGCCCGGCGCCACGCGTGGCGACCCGGCACCCAGCCTGCGCGGCCAGATGACCGGCGACCTGTCCGGCTGCCGGCTTGCCGCCATGGCGCACGGCGGCACTCATTGTCCGATCCCCAAGCGCCGGCGCTCGCGGGCGATCTCCACCACCGCCAGCTCGCCATGGCGATCGCGCGCGATCAGCTTTTTCAGCCCCGGCCGCTCGAGGATGCGCGCCAGCACGCTGCTGTCGTCGAGCCAGCCGTCGACCTCGAGCGTGGTCCATTGCGGCGCATCGAGCACGGCGTAGAACGCCGGCGGGATCAGCTCGCCGGCGTAGCGCACCCGCACCGTGTCGAGCCTGGGCAAGTCCGCCAGCACCGCCATGCCATCGAATGCCTCGTGCAGCGTTACGCCGATCTCGGCCAGCCGCGAGAACCGCGCCAGCTCGCCCGGCAGTCCGGCCAGCCGCCGCGCGCCGCGCACGTCCAGCAGCTTGAGCGAGGTCTGCGCGAGCAGCACTGGCGGCAAGGCCGGGGTCGAATAGGCGCCCCAGGTCAACGACGCGAGCCGGGGCGGCAAGGCATCCAGCCGGCCGCGGAACACCAGCCGCTCGAGCGCCGCGAAGCCGCCGTCGATCACGAGCGCCGACTCGTCGGTCTGGCACGACAGGTCGAGGTCGGCCAGCTGCGGCAGCTCGGCCAGCACGCGCGGCACAAGAGTCAGTTCGGCGTCGCGCAGATCCAGCCGGCGCAGCCGGGTCAGGCCGGCCCAATCATCGGGTAGCTGGCTGATGGGATTGCCCGACAGATCGATCTGTTCGAGTGCCGGCATCCGCGCCAGCACCGCAGGCGCCGCGGCCAGTCCGCAGCGCGCCAGCGACAGGACCTCGAGCTGCGTCAGCGCCTGCAGCCGCGCGTCGACGGCCTCGAGCGGATTGTCCGACAGGTCCAGCGCCGTGACTGCCGGCAACGTGAACAGTTCGGGCGGCAGCGCCTTGAGCTTGAGCCTCGACAGGTCGGCCTTGCCGGCTTTCGATGCGGCGGCCTTGTCGAGGCGTTTTTGCAAGGGCGAGACCGGCACGGCCTTGAGCAGCGCCTTGCCGGCCTTGGCCGCGCGGATGACGGCCTGCTCATCGAGCGTGCCGTCGCGCCACACGGTGCGCGGCAGCACCTGCGCCGGTTCGGCCTGCGACACGCCATCGCGATCACGGTCGGACAGGAACACCTGCGTGTTCAGCCGCGCGGCATCGTAGCCGAAGCCATGGTCGAACGACATCAGCAGCGGCGCGTGCAGCGACCCATCGATAAGGGTCTGGCCGTGGTTGTAGAAGCCGGCCAGCAAGGTCTGCTCGACCTTCACGTCGCCGGCAAAATGCGCGTAGCCGCCGCCCAGCACGATGTTCTGCGCCCGTACGGCGCCCTGCACGTAGACGAATGGCCCGAAGTCCGGCTCGGCCTGGATCAACCAGCTGTCCACCTGCAGGCCTTGCAGGAACAGGGCGCCGCAGTGTCCGCCTTGGTAAAAGGCCCGATCCAGGTCGAGCGATTCGAAATGCGCCGTGGCCTCGAACACGCAGACCGTGCCGGTCAGGCCGGACAGATGATCCGGCAGGACCCCGGCGGGACGATAACGATCGAGCGCGGCCTGCAGCGGCAGTACCTGGGCGGCGTCGATGCGGGTGTAGACGACAGTATTCATGGAATGCCTTGAATGACGGCGGCCAGCGCCGTGGCCCCGGACCGGCGCGGCATCCGCCTCAGTCCGCGAGCGCCGGGTGGAACACCGAGACCGCGATGATCTGCCAGTGGATCAGGCTGTAGTGCACATCGAAGAACAGGCCGTTGGCCTCGCAGATATAGCGGCCGTGGGCTTCGTGGCTGCTCTGCTGCGCATCGGGCGGCAGCTTGGCGCCAATGGTCTCGGGACCGTCGCCGAAGAGCAGGCCGAACGGCAGCTGGCCGGTGTAGCCTTTCGAGCCATGAAGCCCGGCGCGCGCCATCTTGAAGCCGGCCAGGCAGATCTTCCGGCCCGAGCCGCCAAGCGCCTTGGCCGCCAAGCCATGAAACGTCAGTCCGCTTTGCCGCTGAAAGCGGGTGTTCTCGTCATCCGCCAGATCGGCCGCGACCAGCGACGCATCGACATACGAGGCCAGCCGGGCCAGCAGCGCCGCGTCGTCGGCCGGCACGCCGATCGATTCGGCCAGCGGCTGCCATGGCATGTCAGTGACGACCGCCCGTCCGGTCTCGTAGATGTTCTGCGGCCTGACCGACACGAAGTCGATGCCGCCTTCGCCGGCAGGCGCGTAGCACACGTCGAGCACGTACTGCCCGCGCAGGAACTGGTCGACCCTCAGTTCATACGGCGCGCGGCTGGCGCGCGGCTCGCCCAGCACTGCCGCCACCTCGGCGGGCGTCATGTCGAAGGCCAGCCCGAACGGCAGGGCTGGCTGCCAGCCGGTGTGCCCCGCCACGCCATCGGCATAGAACAATGCCGCCGAGACCGTCAGCGGCCCCTCGATGCCCGAGACGCCCAGCAGCGGCTCCTGCGTGGCGGTCTCGTCGAACTCCAGCGTGAAACCGTAACGCCAGTACGCCTCGATCGACGCGTCCTCGCGATCGTCCTGCGGATCGGGCCAGTTGTGCAGGCCCGCCTGCGCGTAACGCTCGCGCAGCGCCTCGTCCTGCGTGCCGCGGCCGAGCGCGGCCAGCACCAGGTCGACGTCGATGGCGGCAGACTCGCGGCTCATTTGACCTCCGATGCGTGGAATCGCACGAAGCTGATCTCGCGGCTCTTGCGGTCGAGCCGCACGATCAGGTCCACGCCCGGCATGGTGCCGTCGTAGGTGAGGAAATACGCGCCCAGAAACTCGTATTGGCTGGCCGGCTCGCCCAGCGTCTCGACGATCTGGGCCTGGCTCATGTCCAGGCTCAGGCCGAATGGCAGCGTGCCGGTGAACGCGCCGACGTCTTCGTGGTACTTGCCGTTCTGCACCGTCACGTCTTCCAGGTACAGATAGCCCTTGGCCCGGGCCGGTCCGCGTGTCTCTTCGTACGCATCGGTGAACTGCAGCTGCACCGACTCGTGGTCCAGCCCGACGGTCGCCAGCGGCCGGTCCTTGGCAGTCAGGCGTTTTTGCTGGCCAGCCTGCTGCAGCCAGTCGTCCAGCTCGGGATGGCTGCTGGGGAAACCGATGAAGGAAACGGCTGTTTCGATGTTGATCGACATGGCTAGAACATACCTCGAATCGGGATGGCTGTTGTCGCGCCACCAGCGTCCGAATCGATCCGCGGCCGCGTCATTTGCCGTTCATCCAGAAAAGGTCGTCGTGCCGGACCAGCTCCTTGCCCTCGGCCCGTACGCTCTTGCTGTGCTGCTTCGGATAACACTTGCCCTGCACGGTGCCGCTCTTGATGCCCTTGGCACGGCCGGCAGCATCGCCGATCGTGGTCGGCGTCAGGCTCATGTCGTAGACCACCAGCGGGTGGCCATTGGTGCGCACGCTGCGGGTCACGCCCTGGGCGGTCTTGAGCTGCGCGGTGACGGGGTACGGCACCGGTGGCACCGAGCTGCCCATCGGCGTCTTGCAGACGTCGGGCACGATGCTCACGACCTTCCAGCTCGATTGCTTGCGCGCCATGAAATCGCGTGCCATCTCAGGCCTCCTGCACAGCGGGTGCGCGCCGGATCAGCGGCGCGGCGGGATCGGCTTCGTAGCGCGCTTCGAGCACGCGCACCGGCGGCGTGGCCGCCGGTATCCAGCTGCGATGGGTCAAGGTCAGCGTCATCTCATCGGTATCCAGGATGGCGGTATCGGTGATCATCGGCAGCGGCAGCACCACGCCGCTTTCGAGGCGCATCAGCAGAAAGGCGCGGTGACCCGGCAGCGTCACGTCGAGATGGCCGTTGCCCTGCGTCGGCGAGGTCAGATTCCAGGCTTGCAGCCGGAAGGTCGGCGGCAGATACGGCAGCTGCTGGTCCTCCGGTGCGCAGTTCCAATAGCGGAAATCGATGTCGGCCGGCAAGCCGGGATGCCGCTGCTGCAACCAGGTGTCGTCATAGGTTCCGGCCAGGGCCAGCCGCGGCGCCCAGGCGCGGCCAACCGGCCCATAGCCGGCCGGTTGCACGCCATAGCCCCGGGCGCGCTCGGCCATCTGCCTGGCGTTTTGCTCGCCCTTGGGGTGCGAGACCAGCACCGGCGCCGCCAGCGGTTTGCCGGACGGCACGATCTGCGGCGCGTCGATCACGCGCCGGCGCGGCTGGCCTGCCTTGCGCGCGAGCCCGGCCTCCCGCCGCTCGACCCAGCCGCGACCAACCGGATTGCTGAAGCACACTTCGTCGAGCAGGGTCTTGCCGTCGGGCTTGCGACGGTCACGCACCACGCTGCTGCCACCGAAGGCGTGCTCCCAGCGCAAGGCCAGCCGCGCGATCGGCATGACCCGGCTGCGGCGCCAGCCCGGCAACAGAAATCGCTGCGTAAAGCCGTACGGCCCCAGCATGGTCAGACGTTTGTCCAGCAGCACATGCTCGGCCGCCGCGGCGCTGGCGGCCGACTGTGCCGCACGCTGCTTGTCGCGCTGCCATTGCTCGCGCTGCGCGTCGGTCAGCCCCATCATGGGGTTCAGCGGCTGCGGCGCATCCGGTTCGTCCCGCTCGGTCTCGCCGGGCGGCAGCGACACCCGCAAGCGGGTTTCCCAGTGCGCGCTGGGCTTGCCGCCCGGGGCGTAGGCATGGCCGATCACCAGCACGTCGCAGCGAGGCTTGTACGGCGCCAGATCGCTTTCCTGCCTGACGCTGGACTCGCCGGGCTCGCCAAAGAATTCGTCGCCCAGGCACAGCGGCACCGGCGGGTCTTCGATGAGATCGGCGCGCCAGGATCCGTCGGCCTGCGGGATCAGACGGAAACCGACCTTCATGACGATGACCTTGTGCTCATCGTCGTTCGGATCCAGCGCGCTGAAACACAGCGCGTCGAAGGGCGTCAGGTTGCGAAATTCCATGATCTGTTCCTCGCGCAGGACGCGGGCATCAAGTCTCCAGGCCCTGATTGTCGGGATGATCGAATCGTTGCCAGACGCCGGCCGCCAACCTGGCGACGAAACGATCGGCCACCACCCACAGCGCCGTCGCGGTGGAGTCCAGCGCATTGACCAGGGGCAGCTCGTAGGTGTCGGGCAGATCCACGGCCTCGAGCTGTTCGCCGTTCAACAGCCAAAGCCCCTTGGTGGTGCCCACATAGACCCGCTGGTCGAACTCTCGCACCGACCACAGGTGCGTCGACACGCGATGGTCGAGAATGGACGTGAAACCGGTCTGGCGATTGCCCTTGAGCAGCGTGCCATTGTGGCCGCAGACCCAGACGGTCTGCGCGGACACGGCATGGATGCTGTGCAGGTGCGCGTCGGTCGGCACCCGCAACGAGGTCCAGCCCTGGCCATCCCAATGCGCCAGCGTGCCATCGACGCCGCAGACATACAGGTCGTCCGGGCCGGTGCCGCCGATATCGTCCAGGCCGCCCACCTCGCCGATGCCATTGATCAGATCCAGCAGTTGATCTTCGGTCGCCTCGCCGTCGATGGCCTGCAGGCGCTCGATCGTCTGCGTCATGCCCTGCTGCGCCGCCGCCGCGAGCGTGCCGTCGATCGCGGTCCAGCCCTGTGGCTCACGCTTATAGACCTGATTGCCGGCGCCGCAGGCGTAGAGCGTGTGAGCGATCTCGCGGATCCGGTGCATCGGCCCCAGACCGCGGCTGCCCTGCGCCAGCCCGGCGCCGTCGATCTGCTCGAAAGACTGCTGCTGGCTGTTGGCGATCTCGACCACCCCCTCTTCGGACAGCGCACACACCGCGCGAGGTTGTGCGGCCTGCGCGGCGCGCAGGCAGACGGACACCATGCGATGACCGTCATGATCGATGTGGAACCATTGCTCGGGGCTGGCCGTGTTGAGCGTGAACATCCTGGTAAAGCTGATTTCGTCATCCAGCTCGTCGGGAAAGGCGGTCAGGTACAGAATGTCGTCGCTGACCGCGCAACCGTCGCCAAACTGAACAGGTACTTGTTGCTCTTGCATCGCAAGGTGCTCCTTCAGATTCCGCCGCGGCCCGTGGGCGTCGCGCCCGAGCCGAGAGTTTTCGGGTCCAGCCCGCGTGCGATCGAGCCATACGGGTCGGCGCGGAACTTGCGGCTGACCGGCATCCCTTTCTTGGCATGATAGGCCCTCAGTTCCGCCGCCATGCGCAACGGGTTGCAGCCGGTGATCTTCGAGGCCGCCGCGACACCCAGGGCTTCGAGTTCGCCCAGTGTGGCGGTGCCGGTCGGGTTGCCCTTCAAGCCCAGAGCCGCTTCCAGCGGGTCATAGATGGCGTGGATCTTGCCGTGCTCGTTGGCGCGCGTGCCCTTCTTGATCGGCGTGCCGCCATCCACGCAGACGGTATAACCGTCGGCGTGCGACACCCCGCCCTGGAAGTATTCGCCGCCCTTGCCCGGCATCCGGAAAACCCGATCGGGTACGACGTGGTGCGGGGTCTGCCCGCCCGGGCAGCCTTCGCGGTAGGTTCTCAAACGGCAGTCACGCCCATTGCCCTTGGATTTGCCGCCATCGTCCTTGCCGTTGCCGCCCTTGCCGCGGCGCCCGGCCTGCTCCGCGCCCTCGCGGCCCGCCTTGGCGGAGCCTTCGGCGACCTGCATGGTCCGGCGGGTCGCCTTGGCGCCGGTGGCTCCCCAGCCCACGAACGGGATGGCTGCGGCCAGCGACAGGCCCGCGCCGACGAAGTCGCCTCGCAATGCGCTGATGCCGGCGTTGGCCAAGTCGGCGAATTCGCCGACGCCTGGGATCAAGCCTGCCGCGTCCAGACCCAGTTGCAGGCCATCGAGCACTTTTGTGCCGGTGCCGCTCTCCTGCGCCGTCTCGGGCTCGACCTCGGGATTGGACTGCTGCGCGGGGGCCTTGCTGGCGCCGGTTTCTCCGACCACGCGGCCGACCGTGTTGCCATTGCCCTGGGTGCCCGGGGCCACCACTTCCGGGGGCTTCAGCTCCGGCAGATCCCAATCGGGGGCCTGCTGGCGCAACTGTTCATAGCCCTCGTAGCTGAACTCATGCCGGCTCATGATGTCGCCGTCGGGCGACCATCGGGTCATCCAGACACCATCGGCCGCGCGACCGAAGGTGACGTTGCCGCCGGTCGGCAGATTCCTGCTCATTACGCCCGAGACTTCAATCTCAAGGGCCATGCGTCACCCCGCGCTCGACATCGAATTGCCCGGCCCGATCATTGAAGTCGGTTCCGCCATGACGGCGCGTGCGGCCTGCTGACCGCCGCCGCACGCCTGCGTGATCGTCTCGGACATCATGCTCAGTTGATGTCCACGTCCTTGCCATTGATCTGCACCGGTCCGCTGGCCGTGAAATTGAAGGTCGCGCCGTTGATCAGCACGGTACCGTCGGACTTCATCACCAGGCTGGACTTGCCCACCACGATCTCGAACTCGTCGCCGGCGCGGATGGTGTATTTCTTGCCGACCAGGGTGTGCTTGGACATGCCGACCTGCTGCGACTGGCTCAGCGCCACCGTGGTGTTCATGGCCGCGCCGACACTGACCTGGTAGGCCAGCCCGGTCGTCAGCGCCTTGGCCAGGCCGATGGTCTCGGCCTTGGCCAGCGCCACGGTTTCGGTCTTGTTGCCGCCCACCGTCACCGAGCGGTTGTTGCCGATCGAGACCGTCTCGTTCTGGCCGACGTCCTCGCTGCGGTTCTGGCCGATCGAGATAGTCTCATTGACGTCGACGCGTTCGGTGCGATTGTTGTGCACCGTGATGGTCTCGTCGTTGTCGACGGTCTCGGTCCGGTTGTGCTTGACGTGCACCGTCTCGTCGTTGTCGATGGTCTTGCTGCGGTCATGGCCGACCCAGTGCGTTTCGTCGTTCTCGACCTCGATGTCCTGGTTGCGCTCGGCGTGCAGCCAGACCTGCTCGGCGCCTTTCTTGTCCTCGAAACGCAGCGCGTTGGCGTTGTCATAGTCACCGCCCTGGCTCGAGCGGGTCAGGATGCCCGACTGCGTCTTGTTGGCCGGCAGGTCCCAGGGCGGCATGTTCTGCTGGTTGTAGACGCGGCCCACCACCAGCGGCCGGTCGGGATTGCCCTCGAGAAACTGGATCAGCACTTCCTGGCCGATGCGCGGCGTCGAGACGAAGCCGAAATTGCTGCCGGCCCAGATGCTGGCCACGCGCACCCATGCCGACGACTTGTCGTCGTACTTGCCGACGCGGTCCCAATGGAACTGCACCCGCACGCGGCCGTACTCGTCGGTGTGGATTTCCTCGCCGGCCGGGCCGACCACGATGGCGGTCTGCAGGCCATAGATCTTGGGCTCGCTGCTGTTGCGGCCGCGCCCGGGCCGCCAGGGGATCTTGCGCCGCAGGCACACCACCTCGTTGTGATACGTGGCCTTGCCGCCTTCGTTGAGCTCGTAGTTGTTCGACGCGACATGACGCGCCTCGACGACCAGGAATTCGTTGTCGCTGTCCTGCTCGCCGCCGCCGGCGCCGCGCGACAGCGCGCTGCCCGGGTCGCCTATGCGGAACCAGCGGCCCGGCGCGAGCCGGTCATCGTCGCCGCTGCCTTCGAAATGTTTGCCCTGCGCCTCGATCTCCTGCATGCGCAGGCGCACGAATTCGTCCCCGGCCTGGCTGTTCTTGAAGCCGTAGGTGCCGGTGTATTCGTAGACCTCCATCGCCGGCACCTCGCCCTGCTCGTTCAGGGTCGGCACGTCGGCGGTGACCGGACGGGGGTTCTTGAAGTCGAAGCTGCTGGCCGCGTAATGGGTCGGCACCACCGAACGCATCGGCGCGAAGGCCCGCACACCCGGCTCGGATATGCCCTTGCCCTGCCAGCTGACGTCCGGCGAGCCGCCTTCGATCGCCTCGGCGCCGGTGGTGTCGCCGCACAGCTTGAGCGTGTGGCCCTCCTCGCGATGCTCGTACCAGTAGGTCCAGCCCAGCGCCTCCCAGCGGCGGTGCAGGTAGTTGTAGTCGGACTCGCCGAACTGCGACGCATCGGTCATCGCGGCATCCGCCGTCAGGCCGACCGCTTCCCAGTCACGCACCTCGTAGTCGGCGAACACCTCCTCGGTCTGCTGGGCCACGGTCTTGCCGTGGAACAGGTAGTTGTCCTGGCGATAGCGCAGGAACGCCAGCCACGGCAGCAAGGTCATGTCGTAATACGAAAAACCCGCATCATCACGAGTGCGGGCAAAGTCGAATACATAACCGTTGTAGTAGCGCAGGCTGCCGTCTTCGCGCTGCTGCGTGATCGTCACCATGCGGCCGATGACGTCCTTGAGCGCGATGTCCGGGCTGTCGGCCAGCACCTGCACCCTGAACTCGAAATCGCGGCCCAGGCTCTCACGGGCACTCAGCCGGTTGGCCACCATCAGCACGCCCTGCGGGCCGTCGTCGCGCGGAAAACTCAAACGCAGCAGACGCTTGGCCTGCCGCGTGCCATCACCCAGCATCTTGAGCAACTGCTGCGCGCCCGCTTTCGGGTCGTCCATGCCAAGCTCTCCTGACTCGCCGGCCGGCGCGTTCAGGCAGGCAGGCGTCTGGTTCGGGGGGTATGAAGTCTCGGATCGGCCAGGAAGCGAGGCTCGGGCGTGCCGGCTCGCCGCGTCGACGCGAGTGCCAGCGGCCGCGGCGCCGGGCCGACGGTCCGGGCGAGTCTAGCGGGGAAGCCCGGCGCCGACGTGCCATCGCTGTAACCAATGGCTTCGGCCAACGGTCGATCGGCGCGCCGTCGCGTCACGACGGAAACATCGCGACGCATTTTTCCGCATCTGGATGCGGGATTGCCGGAGGGGCAAAAAAAGCGCGGTGACCCTTGGGGTTGGGGAGAATGACCACCGCGCCAAACCGCGTTGCGGCACCCTGTCCACGGTGCCTGACAACGCGCAAAACTACGGGGGCTTAGAACCGGTGGCGCAGCCCCAGGCCAACCAGCTGGCTCTTGGTGCCGTCGACGAAGGCCCAGTTCTTGGCGTACGAACCGTAGGCGTAGACGTTGGTGCGCTTGGACAGGTCGTGGGTCATGCCCAGGCTGTAGGTGTTCATCGTCACGTCGTCGCCGCTCAGCAGGCTGTTGCTGGGTTCGGCGCGCTGCCACGAACCGAACAGCGAACTCGCGCCCAGCGGGACGGTGACGCCGGCCAGGTAGGACTTGACCTTGGCGCCCTTGCGGAACGTGGTGCCGGTGAAATTGCCGAACGGTGTGGCCGCGTCGGTGGCGGTCGTGGCCGGCAGGCCTTGACCGCTTTGCAGACCGGGCGAGCCGAGCCAGCCATCCTTGATCTGGCCGTAGGCCAGCGCCAGCTTGGCGACTTGCAGGTCGTAGGTGCCGCCGACCATCCACGAGCGCAGCCGTTCGCCGGTGGCACCCAGCGGGTTGGTGGCCGGGTTGGCATCGGCGGCGCCGCTGCGCCGGCTGATCTGGTCGTAGCTGGCCGCGACGCTCAACGGCCCGTCGAGATAACGCAGGCCGGCGGTGAGGCCACGGTTCTTCTGGTTGGTGGCGAAGTTGTTGCCCTGGCCCTCGAAGGCGTTGCCGTTCTCGCCGATGTCGAAGGAGTAACCCACGCCGACCTGGAAGCCTTCGATGCGCGGCGTCAGGTACTGCAGCTGGTTGTCCCAGCGCTGCGTGTTGGCGGCCGGCAGGCTGGAGCCGATGTTGGACTGGCCGAAGGCCGCGGCGAACGGGTCGATGGGCCCGAAGAAGTCCGACGTGATGTTGGTCTTGCGCCCGGCGGTCAGCGTTCCCCAGGCGTCGTTGCTCAGGGCCAGCGCGGCCTGGCGGCCGAACAGCCGGCCGCCCTGGCCGGAGCGGCCGGTACGCGGATTGAAGCCGCTCTCGAGCTGAAACGTGGCACGCAGGCCGTTGCCCAGGTCTTCGCTGCCGCGCAGGCCCCAGCGCGAGCCGCTCTGCACGCCGTCGATCAGGCCGGTGCGGCTCAGGTCGGAGCCGTCTTGCTTGAGCTTCTGGTAGCCGATGCCGACGTCGACGATGCCGTACAGCGTGATCGAGTTGTCGGCATGCGCGACGCCGGCGGTAAGCGCGGCCAGCGCGGCCAGAACCGCGGCGGCGGTGGTGTTGCGATGGATCATCATGAACTCCTGGTCTTCTTGGATGGAATGAACCCGCCGCGGCATTGCCGCCCGGGTAGACACGTCAGCAGGAGCGGACGATGCGCCGGCGCCCCTTGCCTGCCTTGCATCATCAAAGCGCCCCGGGGCAGCCACAACGTCATGCGTGGGCTGCATCAGGCGATGCTTATTCAGGATTCATTAGTACCGGGCAGACGGTGTTTGCAGCATCGTGCTGCTTATCGCGTCCATCGATGCCTCCGACGGCCACACCATGACTCCGCGCCACATGCAGGCCTTCCTAGCATTCATGCGAACCCGCTCGACCACCGTTGCTGCCACGCAACTCGGGCTGTCGCAATCCTCGGTCAGCCGCGCGCTGGGCCAGCTCGAAGCGGTGCTGGGGCTCGATCTGTTCCAGCGACGCAAGGGCCAGCTGCTGCCCACGCCGCAGGCCGAGTCGCTGCACGGGCCGATCGCCGCGCTGCTCGACGAATGGCAGCTGCTGCAGCGCCGGGTCGCACAGCTGCGCGCCGGCGAGCGGCCGCGCCACACATTGCGGCTCACGGTGCCCGCCGCGCTGGCGGCGCGGCAGGTGCCGCAGGCCGTCGCGGCGCTGTCGCGCAGCCACCCCTTCTTGCAGTTGGCGATACAACTGGGCGACGATGCGGCGGCCGAGGCCGCGCTGCTCGCCGATGAAACGGATCTGGCCGTATTGCGTCTGCCGGCGCACGATCGCCGCCTGCAGGTGCAGGTTCTGCTGCCGTCAGCGCCCGTCTGCGTGTTGCCCGGCCATCATCCGCTGGCCGGCAGGCCGGTGCTGGCGCTGGCCGACCTGGCCGGCGTCGGGCTGATCCTGCCGCCGCGCGCGCAGCGGCTGCGCGCGGATCTCGACCTGCTGTTCAAGGCGGCGCGCATCACGCCACGGCTGTGCGCCGAAAGCCAGTGCGCGCAGGCCGCCGTAGCGATGGCGGCGCTGGGCGTGGGGGTCGCGATCGGCGCTGGCTACCTGTCGGACGTGACCGGCGATGCCGCGCTGGTGCAGCGGCCGCTGGCGGGCGCCACGGCGTTCGACGTCGGTCTGGCCTGGCGCGCACCCGCCGCAAGCGCCGCGGGCCGCGCCGATC